>CALFXW010000234.1 GCA_937957805.1 uncultured Sphingopyxis sp. | reverse complement strand
CGCGCGATCGGCAGCGACCCAATCGCACCGTAATGCGCCGATTTATCGCCATGTGCGAAGCCATCTCGGCGCAAGATAATCTGGCGTGCGGTCATTTCGCCGATGTGCCAGAAACGGCTGCAACGCCGCCAACGCGCCTGCCCGCCAATCGCTGGCGCACCGCTTTGCGCCATGGTGAACAGGCGCTTGCGACCATATTATATGAGCGCCGCGCATGAAGATTCGGGTTGCCATTTTGGGCATAGATACGCCGATTGGCCTGACGCTGGTGCGCGAATTGGGTCGTTCGGGCGTCCATGTCCACGGCATCGGACGCAGCGCGTATGCCATCGGCGGGGCGTCGCGCCATTGCCATGGGTTTTCGGTGCGCGGCGCAGGGCCGATGGCCGACTGGTTGCCCGAAATATTGGCATCGGCGCGCGCCGACGCGTTGATCGCGGTGAGTGAGGGGGATTTAATCGCACTTGCAACATTGCCCGAAACCATCGGCAATTGCAGAATTCTGACCCCGCGCGAAGCCCCACTCTCGACTGTGCTCGATAAGAGCCGCACGCTTAGCATCGCGGCTGATATCGGCATCGACGTGCCGCAAAGCTGGCAGCCGGTGGCGGGGGATGATTGGGCGGCAAAGGCAGCCACATTGTCCTTCCCCTTGGTTGCCAAATGGGCCGACCCCAATGCGCTGGTCGCGCGATTGGACGCGGCGGGGCTGGCGCTCGACAAAGTGGCCTATGTCGCGGATGTCGATGCGCTGCTGGTGCTGCGCGATCATTATGCTCCCATTGGCCAATGGCCGCTCCTGCAAAGCTATGCACCGGGCTTCGGGCTGGGGCAGATGCTGCACATGGCCGATGGACGCGCGACATTGCGTTTCCAGCACCGGCGCATCCACGAATGGCCGGTGACCGGCGGGGTGTCGAGCCTGTGCGAAAACATCGAACATGGCTTTGAAGCACAGTTTGCGAAATCAGAAGCGTTGCTCGCCGCCATCGGCTGGACTGGCCCGGCGATGGTCGAATATCGCCACGATCCGGCAAGCGGCAAATGCGTGTTGATGGAGGTGAATGGCCGTTTTTGGGGCAGCCTGCCGCTCGCCCATGCCGCAGGTGCATGGTTTGCGCGCGAACAAATTGCCCACGCCTTTCCCGACGCCTTGTTGCCCCCCGCACCCGCCCGCCGCCACGCACGCGCACGCTTTTTGGTGCCCGAGGGGCGGCGGCTGCTCAGCATCTTGCGCCACGGCGGCGGCGAAGGGCGCGCAGCCGCGCTCACCAATTTTATCGGGCAGAGCCTGAACCCGCACCTTAGCCATTATGTGTGGGACAGGCGCGACCCCATGCCGATGCTGCGCGACATGATAAATATGGTGATACGCCGCTAAACCCGCGCGGCTGGAAATGCGGCGGTTAGCCCCGCGACCGCCGCCTCTATCCGCATCAGACAGGCAGGCAGAAAGTCATCATCCAGCCCATAGGGGTCGTGAATATGCGGGGTTGGCGGGCTGGCATATAGGCCGAGCAATTGGCGCGGCAACGCACCCAGCCGCGCATCGGCAGCGATACGACGCATCTGTCGCACCTCCATCACCAGCAAAATGTCCCCGGTCTGCAGCACATAATCCTCCACCCGTTGGCTTTGGTGCTGACCAAGGTCGGTACCGCGTGCGGCGGCGGCGATGACGAGCGGCGGGTGCGCCGCCGCCCCCGCGCTCGTCGCAAGGCCAAATCCGGTGACGTTTAGCCCGGCGGTGCGCGCCAGACCCTGCGCATAGGCGCTGCGACAAATATTGCCGTGGCAGACAAAAACCAGACGGCGAATCTCTGCCGGATTGGGCAAGATCGGCTGGTGCCACCCCAACGCCACTTCGCCATGCGCCAGCGCCGAACGCATCATACCGCGCCATGTGCCGTAATTTTTCGTGATATAGCCTGCCATCACCCATACCTAACAAAGGCGCACGACGCTGGCCAACGGCTTTACCAAATGGTCACTTCGCCCTTCGTGCCCTTGGTGCAACAACCCCGTTTAAAAGCGCAAATCGCCCCCTTTCGCAATCGCGCACAAAAGCCTATGGGCAAGCGAGATACGTAACAGGAGTTTGCAACATACCACCGCCAGTCGTCCGGCGTCCCAACGCCCCCCCGCCGCCCCGTAGCGGCCCGCGTTTCAACCATTTCATCACCGTGCCGCGCGTGCGCGTCATCGACGACGAGGGTGAGAACCTTGGCGTCATGCTGACCGCTGAGGCGATTGAGGCTGCAGCCGACGTCGGGCTGGACCTTGTCGAAGTGTCGCCCAATGCTGACCCGCCGGTGTGCAAATTCCTCGACGTTGGCAAATTCAAATATGAAGCGCAGAAAAAGGCCAATCAGGCGCGCAAGTCGCAGCGGACGCAGGAAATCAAAGAAATAAAGATGCGCCCCAACATCGACGACCATGATTTCGACACCAAGATGAAAAAGGTCGTCGATTTTCTGGGCGAAGGCGACAAGGTAAAGCTGACCATGCGGTTTCGCGGTCGCGAAATGGCGCACCTCGAACTCGGTCTGGCGGTGTTGCAACGCGTTGCCGAACAGACTGCCGAAATCGCCAAGGTGGAGGCGCATCCCCGCACCGAAGGGCGGCAGATGTTGATGGTGCTCGCCCCAAAATAAGGGTGCGTGCCAATATAAGCCTAATTTCAGGGCGCTGGATCTGCACGATAGAGCGCGGGGAACATGCTGCGCAAATTGGCCAGCTTTGGCGCGTCCCAGCGGCGGATATAGGGATGGTCGGGGTTATTGGCCATGAAATCCTGATGATATGCCTCTGCCCGATAAAATGTGCGCGGCTCCTCAATTGCGGTGACGATCGGGCGTGCCCAATAATGCCCGGCGTTTAACTGCGCGATATAGGCTGATGCCACCTGGCGCTGGTTTGCATTGGCCGGGATAATCGCGCTGCGATATTGGCTGCCAACATCCGGCCCCTGTCGATTCAGCGTTGTCGGGTCGGCAACAACCGAGAAAAATATCCGCAGCAAATTGCCATAGCTGACGCGGCGCGGATCATAAGTTATGCGCACCACCTCTGCATGCTGGTTGGTGCCGCTCGATACATCATCATAATTGGCGCTGCTCGCCGTGCCGCCGTGAAAGCCCGATTCGACGCGCGTCACCCCCGCGACATGCGAAAAAATGCCCTCCACCCCCCAAAAACAGCCGCCAGCCAAAATGGCGTGCGCGCTGGTGCGATTGTCGGCAGGGTCGAGCGTGGCGGCGGGAATAGCCACCGCCTGTTCGGCGGCAACCGGCGTGCAAGCCGCCATTATCAACGCACCGAGCAACAAGGCGCGTTGGAACAGCATCGCTCAGCGCGCCTGTTCGACCGGCGCATTATTGCGCGCGATGCCGGGCTGCGCGACGGCAAGGCCAATCGCCCCGATGATAAATCCGACCAACATTGATTTGGTGATTTCACTGCGCAGCAAAGCAAGCATGAACGATCCTGATTCTTCCCGATTTGCGCATCATGCTTATGGCACAAGCGGCAATATATTCGTGATGTGGCGCACATGGCGGTGAAACCATGGACATTTGGTGAATAAACGCGCGCGATCAGCCTTTCAGATCCGCGCAGGCGCGCTGGATGCGACGACATGCCTCCTTTAAAAGGTCAATTGATGCTGCATAGCTCACCCGGAACGCGGGGGAGAGACCAAATGCCGCGCCCGGCACCGCTGCCACGCGCGCTGCTGAGAGGAAATAATCGACCAGCGCGACATCATCCCCGATTATCTCTCCGTCGGGCGTCTTTTTTCCGATGCAACCGCTGGCGTCCGGATAGACGTAGAACGCCCCCTCCGGCACCGGACAATAAAGGCCGGGCGCATCGTTGAGCATCGCACAGACCAGATCGCGGCGTTCGCGGAAACTGTCGTTGCGTTCTTCCAGAAAATCATGACTGCCGTTGAGCGCGGCAACCGCCGCCGCCTGCGCCACCGAACAGGGGTTGGACGTGGATTGCGACTGCAAATTGCGCATCGCCTTTACCAGCCAGTCGGGGCCGCCAGCAAAGCCGATACGCCAACCGGTCATCGAAAAGGCCTTGGAACAGCCGTTCACCGTCAGCGTGCGGTCGAACAAATCAGGCGCAACCGTCGCAATCGTCGCAAAGGGCGTTGGCGCATACCAGATATGTTCATACATATCGTCGGTCAGGATCAGGATTTGCGGGTGGCGGCGCAGCACATCGCCCAATGCCGCGAGTTCCGCCGCGCTATAGGCCGCGCCCGTCGGGTTGGATGGCGAATTTAATATCAACCAGCGGCTTTTGGGGGTGATTGCCGCTTCCAATTGTTCGGGCGACATTTTGTAATTTTGCGCCGCGCCGGCCGGAACGAAAACCGGCGTCCCGCCACAATAGGCCACAATGTCGGGGTAGCTCACCCAATAGGGTGCGGGAATGATAACCTCATCCCCCGCATCGACGCTGGCGGCCATCGCGTTGAACAATACCTGTTTGCCGCCCACCCCGACGATGATCTGGCTGTCGGCATAATTGAGGCCATTTTCACGCGCAAATTTGGCGGCGACGGCGGCGCGCAATTCAGGCGTGCCATGAACATCGGTATAGCGCGTCTGGTTGCCGCGAATGGCGGCAATCGCCGCTTCCTTGATGAAATCGGGCGTGTTGAAGTCGGGTTCCCCCGCCGACAGGCCGATGACATCGACGCCTGCACGTTTCAATTCGCCAACCCGCTGCGTCATGGCGAGCGTTGCGGAAGGCTGGATACGGCTGACAGCGGCGGAGAGGCGGTACATGGCGATTCCCTATTTACCCGCATCGCCCATGAAAAAGGAAAATGGGGGCATGCGGGGCGCGGCGAGCCTTAACGGCCCTACGCCGCAGGGGCAACCGCCCGGCGCGCCAAAATTTTCAGGCGATGTGCGCTGCCATCAAGCCGCGCAGCGCATTGCCCAGCGTGAAGCCGCCTGCCAGATCATCCGCTGTCAGATCCTGTTCCACCGCCCGACCGCTTTCCAACAGTTCGGCGCGCAATACACCGGGTAACAGGCCGGCACTGCGCGGCGGGGTCAGTAATATCCCATCACGTTCGACGAAGATATTGGTGAAACTGCCCTGTGTCAGGCGGCCATCCTCGCCCACAAAAACCACTTCATCACAGCCCGCCGCCACGCGGGCATCGTCCAGAAAGGCGCGGTCACTCAGCTTGTGGAACAGGCGGAAATCATCAGGCGCAACGGGTATCGCGGCCAGCGCAACGCGCAAGGATGGCGCGGTGGCGGGCAGCGGGCCGCTTTCGACCGCCATTGCGCCGGTCGGGCTGAGCAACAAGCGCAATTTGGCCACGTCATCCAGGCGGAAACTCACCTGTTGCAACAGGTTGCGCGCGCGGTGCCGGTCAAAGATAAAGCCGAGTGCGCGGGCACTGTCGCCCAGCCGCGCCAAATGCGCCTCCAGCCGGCAGACGCCGACGTCGGGTTCAAAACGCATCGTTTCGACAAGATCGAAATCAGCCCCGGCGCGCGCCACAAAAGCCCCCTTGTCCAACGATTCGCGCCATTCTGCCCCCAGTTGAGAATCGGCAACTATACCTGACCCCAGTCCCAGTCTTGCCACGCGCGGCTGCCCCGGCAAAGCCCCCTCCCCCAAGCATTCGGCCATGGCGAGCGTGCGGATGGCGACATTAAACGCCGCCTCCCCATCGGGCGCGGCAAAGCCAATCGCGCCGGTATAGGCTCCGCGCGGCGTCATTTCGGTGGCAGCGATAATTTCCATCGCGCGGATTTTGGGCGCGCCGGTTATCGAACCACAGGGGAATAGCGCGCGCAGCACCGCCGAAAGCGGCAAATTGTCGGGCAGGCGCGCGGTCACATCGGACACCATCTGATGGACGCTGGGATAGGTCTCGACACGAAACAACGCGGGTACATCGACGCTGCCATCCACCGCGATGCGCGACAAATCATTGCGCAGCAAATCGACGATCATCAGATTTTCAGCGCGCTGTTTGGCATCCGTCCGTAATGACTGGGCGAGCGCGGTATCTGCCGCCGCATCTGCGCCGCGCCGCGCAGTGCCCTTCATCGGGCGGGCGACAATACACCCGTCGCGCCGCGCAAAAAACAGCTCTGGCGAATGGGATAGCAACCAATCAGCGCCGGTAAACACCACCCCGCCATAGGGCGCACGCGCATGATCACGCAGCCGCGCATAAGCGGCAAGCGGGTGGCCATGCACCGCCACCTGCGTCGCAAAGGTCAGATTGGCCTGATAAATATCGCCCGCGACAATATGGTCGAGAATGCGTTGACACATATTGTCATATTGTTCGCGGCTGACCAGCGGCTGGGGCGGCAGCAACATCGCACCCGCGCCATCGGGCAGCAACGCGGGAATATCCACCGCGTCGATGCGGCGCGGCGCGTCAAAACGGCCAAACCAGCCGAGCAGTGCGCCATCATCCCCCATCGGGCGGCTTGGCTTTGCCGCCAGCTTTGGTTCCAGCGCATGCCCCGCGCCATAGGATAAAAAGCCCGCGACATGCGCGCCCGCCGCCAGCCATTGGTCGAGCGTTTCGAGCAGGGGGGCGACTTCGCCCGCATCGCGTGCGGCAACAATGTCGCTGGGGTTGGTGAACAGCCGCGCAGCCGCGCCGTCGCCTCGCGCATCGTCGAGCAGGACGAACGGGCCACCTATGTTGGCAAATTTGTCCAATTGCATGGACGAAGGAGTCAGCGCACGCGCATCACGCGCACGCCCGGCCGGTCATTGATGCGTGCGATAAAACTACCCAGTGCGCCCCGGCTGATGACAATCGACATGCCCGCGCGCGGGCTGCGCCCGCTCGACCCGTCCGTTTGCACCCAATGCTGATCATTATCGAGGATGAAGAGCCTGTGTCCCGACGCATCGGTGCCGACGCTGGTGATTGTGGCGGTCAGGCTATTGACCCCTTCCTCATTGGCAGCGGCTTCATCATCATCGCCCCCGCCGAAAATATTGCCAAGGTTGATGGAAAAGCCGAACAGGCCGCGCCGCGTTTCGCGCACCTGCGCGCGGTCGACGATGCGCACATCGTGCGCCTGTTCCGCCGTTGCCAGCGCTGCCACCTGCTGGTCAAAACAGGCGAGGCGCGCGGTCGGGTCGGTAATCGCCCGGCAATCATATAATTGTTGGATGATCGGCGGCGTCGCGGGCGGATCATTGTCGGCGGCAAAGCTTGGCGATGCGATAAGGCCGGTTGCCAGTGCCAGAACTGCCAGATTTTTGCGCATTTCCATTCCCCTAAGCCAGCCATCCCCCGCGCCGTTGTCGCCGCGGCGCGGTTGCCAATTGTCCTGCGCCATCCTAGACGCCAAGGGCAGAGACTGGCAACCATTTGCCGCGATTATGCCACCCGACCTTCGAGGAGTTTTTATGGCCGAGATGGGCCCCTTTGACTGGAGCGACCCCTTTTTGCTCGACGCGCAGCTCGACGAAGAGGAACGGATGATCCGTGATGCCGCGCGCGGTTTTGCACAGGACGTGCTGCAACCGCGCGTCATCGCCGCCTTTCGGGAGGAACGCGACGCCCCCGAACTTTTCCCGATGATGGGTGCAGCCGGATTGCTCGGCGCGACGATCCCTGAAAATTACGGCGGGGCGGGCGCGTCCTATGTCGCCTATGGCCTGATTGCGCGCGAAATTGAACGTGTCGATTCGGGTTATCGTTCGATGGCATCGGTGCAAAGCTCGCTCGTTATCCACCCCATCCATGCCTATGGTTCAGAGGAACAGCGCCAGAAATATCTGCCCGGGTTAACCTCTGGGCGGCTGATCGGTTGCTTTGGCCTTACCGAGCCTGACGCGGGCAGCGACCCGGCGGGGATGCGCACCATCGCCCGCAAGGTGGATGGCGGCTATCGCCTGACCGGCAGCAAGACATGGATTTCCAACGCCCCCTTTGCCGATGTTTTCGTCGTCTGGGCTAAGAGCGAGGCGCATGGCGGCGGCATTCGTGGCTTCATCCTCGACAAGGGGATGGCGGGACTTTCCGCCCCCAAGATAGAGGGGAAATTGTCGCTGCGCGCATCGACCACCGGCATGATTTTGATGGACGATGTGCTGGTGGGGGAGGATGCGTTGCTCCCCAATGTGCAGGGGTTAAAGGGGCCGTTCGGCTGCCTCAACCGGGCGCGCTATGGCATTAGCTGGGGGGCGCTGGGGGCGGCGGAATTTTGCCTTGCCGCCGCGCGACAATATGGGCTGGATCGGCACCAATTTGGCAGGCCGCTCGCCGCGACACAGCTTTACCAAAAAAAGCTCGCCGATATGATGAGCGATATTGCGCTGGGCCTGCAGGCCAGCCTGCGCGTCGGGCGGCTGATGGATGAGGGGCGTTTCCACCCCGATATGATTTCGATCGTCAAACGCAATAATGTCGGCAAGGCGCTCGACATTGCGCGGGCTGCCCGCGATATGCACGGCGGCAACGGCATTTCAGAGGAATATCAGGTCATTCGCCACATGGTGAATCTGGAAACCGTCAACACCTATGAAGGGGCGCATGACGTCCATGCCCTGATTTTGGGTCGCGCGGTGACCGGCATCGCGGCCTTCTAACGGTGGCGCAAGCGAAACAAAATTGGGGGAGTTTTGACCCACAACCCATTTTGTCCGACGAGGTGGTACGGCTGCGACCGATGGTTGCAGATGATGGCGCGGCGATGCAGGCGGTCGCGGCTGACCCTGAAATATGGGCTGTGCACCCTGCAAATGACCGCTGGCAAAAGCCCGCTTTTACTCGATTTTTTGACGATATGCTGGCCAGCGGCTGTGCGCTGACTATCACCGAAGCCGCCAGCGGCAGAGTGATTGGGGCGAGCCGGTATGACCGGCTACGCTGTCTGGATGGCGAAGTGGAAATCGGCTGGACTTTCCTGGAACGCGCACATTGGGGCGGCATCACCAATCGCGCCGTCAAACGGTTGATGATCAGCCACGCGCTCCGCCATTTTACCAGCGCCATTTTTATCGTCGGCGAGGAAAATGGCCGTTCGCGCCGAGCAATGGAAAAAATCGGCGGGCGGCTAATCCCCCAGCGCTATTTCAATTTCACGATGTCCGGCGTGCCAACCCGCCATGTCGTTTTTGCCGTGGACCAACCGCTGCCATGACCGCACCGCCCCAAACCCCGCTGGCGGGGGTCAAAGTGCTTGAATTGGCGCGCGTGCTCGCCGGGCCATGGGCGGGACAATTGCTCGCCGATTTGGGCGCAGAGGTTATCAAGGTAGAAGGGCCGATGGGCGATGACACCCGTCGCTGGGGCCCGCCCTATGTCAGCCACGACGATGGCAGCCGGGATGCTGCCTATTACCATGGCTGTAATCGCGGCAAATCCGCCATCATCGCCGATTTTACCAAGGAAGGCGACGTCGCACGAGTGCGTGCGCTAGCGGCAGAGGCAGATATCCTCATCGAAAATTTCAAAGTCGGCGGTCTGGCCAAATATGGGCTGGATTATGCGGCGCTCGCCGAAATAAACCCGCGCCTCATATATTGTTCGATCACCGGCTTTGGGCAGGATGGGCCATATGCGCCGCGCCCGGGCTATGATTTTGTCGTCCAGGGGATGAGCGGGATTATGGATTTGACCGGCGATCCCGCCGGTGAACCTCAGAAAATCGGCGTCGCCTTTGCCGATGTTTTTACTGGCGTTTATGCGACGGTCGCGATTCAGGCCGCGCTCCTCATGCGGGCGCGCACCGGGCGCGGCCAGCATATCGACATGGCTCTATTTGATGTGATGACCAGCGTACTCGCCAATCAGGCGATGAACGCATTATTCGCCGCCGAACAAGGGCTGGCGGGGCCGACGCGCATGGGCAATGCCCACCCCAATGTCGCGCCCTATGCGGTGTTTCCGACCAATGATGGTTGGTTCATTCTGGCGGTCGGCAATGACAGTCAATTTGCCAGCGCGTGCAATGTTTTGCGGCTGGATGGCGTGGCAGGTGACCCGCGTTTTGCCAGCAATGGCGCGCGGATTGCCAACCGCACCGAACTCACCGAGCTTTTGACGGGCGCGACGCAGCTTTGGGCGCGCGATGCGCTGCTCGATGCGCTGGCCAAAGCCAATGTGCCGGCAGGGCCGATCAACCGCGTGGATGAAGCACTCACCGACCCGCAAATCGCGGCACGCGGTCTTGTCCAACAGGCGGTGGCGCGCGATGGCAAAAGCTATCCGACCGTCATGACCCCGATCAAATTTTCCGATGCACGGCTGGCCGAACCGCGCGCATCCCCCCGTCTGGGGGAGGACGATGCCAGCATCCATAGCTTTACGACCTAAAGCGCATTGCCGAAATACTATGCAAGGCGCGCACATGGCGCGCGCGCAGGCTTAAGGCCTGTTTCAATTAGATTGAATCGAAACAGGCCTTAGATACCTTCGTTGTCCGTGATTTCCGAGCCGTGAAATGTTCCATTTCACTCGAAATCACTCTGAAAATCAAATCAAATCAGCCAGCTGCCCGGATTGGGCATGGGCTGCTGTTTTTGCGCATTAATCAGGCTCATCACCGACCGCACGATGACCAAGGCCACGCCGGCAAATATGATCAAAAAGCCGATCAAAATAATTGCCAATATGAAGCCGACGACAAAGCTGGCAAGCCCGATCCAAAATGTATTGATCAGATATTGATAATGGCTCGCTTCCCAATCCGCATGGGCTTCACCCTTCCAGACAAAGGCCAGCACCACGCCCACCAGGCTGGTGACACCCAGTACCATCGATGAAATATACAGCAGGCTGATGATTGTCGGCCGGTTAAGGTCGAAACCACCCCCACTGCTCGGAACGGGTTGATTCATAAATCCAAACTCCCTGTTGCTTGCCCGTATGACAAGGATGGCACGCCTGCCCGTTTGGCGCAACCATGCGCCTTGTCATCCACTTTGGTAATTTGATCCCGGTCAAGGAAGGTCGCCACGAACA
The DNA here is from genome assembly GCA_937957805.1 of uncultured Sphingopyxis sp. GTDB lineage: Bacteria > Pseudomonadota > Alphaproteobacteria > Sphingomonadales > Sphingomonadaceae > Sphingopyxis. Next base: position 8,938 of record CALFXW010000234.1, on the reverse strand, counting down.
GGAACAATGTCATGTCAAGGAAGAGGGAGAACTAACGCGCAGCAGATCGGTCGCGCCGCAAATGGATTTACGCGAAAAGGGGGCGCCACCGTTTAGATGGTCACCCCCCGAATATTCGCCAGCCCAAGCTTGCAAAAAGCAATTCCGGGCCACGCTCTCCTCCAACTGCCCGGCCGCCCTTAAAAGCGGTCGGGTATTTTTTACCGATATTGCGCCGGTAGCCGAGAGAAATAATAGGCACAAGTCGCCAAAAGCACAACCGACACCGCTTCTGCCAGCATTGATGTCTGCGTCAGCGGGCCCATGGCGTCCCCCAACATCAGCCCGACGACCCTGCCGCTAAAGGCAAGCCCGAACAGGCCGATTGGCACCAACAGCCATATGAACATGCCGGGACGCAGCGCGCTCCATCCCGCGCACAGCGCCGACAGGATGAAAAAGGACGACAGGTCAGCGCGCAGCGTATTGGTGCCCTCTCCCCCCAAAATTATGCCGAGCACCGGCACATAGCTGTCGGGCGCAATCAGCCCCTGCAGCCCGGTCCAGCCGAAAAACAGCGCCCAAAGGCCCAATATTCCCCTGACGATCCAATGCATAACCCTCTCCCTCCCCCAATTATTTTGCCTTGCTTGCCTGAGCTTTACGCCCGGTTCAAGCCGTTTGGATGAGGGGCGGGCGCGTGCGGTTATGCCCGCGCCAGGAGGGTGCGCGCCTGCCCCGCCAATTGGGCCAGCATGGCAGGTGACGGGGCAGGGTTAGTACGTGCGCGTTCCACAAAGGCGTGGAATTGGCTGATGCGCGCGGCATTGCGCGTCAACCAGTCTGCCACCGCCTTTTCGGCATCGCCACCCAGCCGCGCGATCATGTCGAGCCGGGTTTGCTGGAAATCGCGCGCCAGCCCCGCAACCAACAAGCGTTCCCACGGGTCGGACGGGCTCATCGCGCTGGCTGCGCCCTGCGCCCAGTCGAGCCCGGTTGCGCTGCCCAGCTGGATGAAGGCCCGCGTAATCGCGGCAGGATCGCTTTTCTGATCGCGCGCCAGCGCAACAATGCCAACAACACCATCTATTTCACCCAGATGGACGATGCGCTTGGCCAGCCCCTTGTCCACACCCTCTGCTTCCAGCGTAGCGATTGCCGCTGCCGCCTGCCCCCGACTTTGATCGGCGAGCAATTTGTCGGTCAGGCTGTTCAACGCCGCGACGCCCGGCGACAGGTCGGCCACACATTGCGCCAGCGTGCGCGTGGCCACCCCATTGCGGATAAGGTCGGCCATGTGCGCGCGCAGCCGCTTGGAAACCTCCCCATATAGGTTGAGGCGGGCTGTCTCACTGATTTTGGCGGCGTCAATGTCCGCCCAGAGTTGCGGCAAATCGAACAGTTTTTCCGCAACGACAAAGGTTTCGGCGATATCGGCCATGCCGACCCCTTCTTCCTCCGCCAGTTCAAACGGGTGGATCAACCCCATTCGGTTGATGACGCGGTTGGCAATTTTCGTGGCGACAATTTCATTGCGCAATTGGTGGGTCAGCACCGCATCGCCATGTGCCCTGACCATCGCATCGGGAAAGGCGGCGAGCAATTCGCCATCCATCAGGACATCCTTGCCAAGTTGGCTCGCCTCACAATCCGATTGGATACCAAGTTTGGCAGTCGAGAGGACAACCGCCAGTTCGGGGCGGGTCAGCCCCTTGCCGTCCTGCACACGGCGCAGCAATTCTTCGTTGCCGGCGATCCCCTCCACCTTGCGGTCGAGCCGTCCCTCTGCCTCAAATTGTTCAATTATGCGCAGGAGCGAGGGAACAGCGGTGCTGCCACCCCCTTGTGCGATGGAAAGGGCGAGCGCCTGCATCCGGTTATCGGCCAATACAAGGTCGGATACATTGTCAGTCATCCCCTCCAGCAATTTGTTGCGCGCGTCGGCGCCCAATTTGCCGCTGCGCACCGCGCTGGCGAGACCGATTTTAATATTCACCTCATTATCCGAACAATCGACCCCCGCCGAATTGTCGATAAAGTCAGCGTTTATCCGCCCGCCGCCCAATGCAAAGGCGATGCGCGCTGCCTGCGTTACCCCCAAGTTTGCGCCTTCGCCCACCACCTTGGCCTGCATCGATTCCGCATCAACGCGGATCCGGTCGTTCGCCGGATCGCCCACATCGCTGTTCGCTTGCGCCGCTGCCTTGATGTAGGTGCCGATGCCACCAAACCAGACGAGGTCAACTGCGCTGGTCAAAATCGCGCTCATCAAGGCATTGGGTTCAATTTCGGCCTGTTCGATGCCAAGCGCGGCCTGTGCTTCGTTCGACAATTTAATCGTCTTGGCGCTGCGCGGATAAACCCCGCCACCCTTGGAAATCAGGCTGGCATCATAGTCCGCCCAGCTTGAACGCGGCAGGTTGAACATCCGCTGCCGTTCGGCAAAGCTTTTCGCCGCATCGGGGTTGGGATCGATAAAGATATGCCGATGGTCAAAGGCGGCGACCAGCCTGATCGCTTTGGATAATAGCATGCCGTTGCCGAACACATCGCCCGACATGTCGCCAACGCCGACAACGCGCGTCGTATCCTTTTGAACATCGACCCCCATTTCGAGGAAGTGGCGACGCACCGACAGCCACGCCCCCTTGGCAGTGATGCCCATCGCCTTATGGTCGTATCCGTGCGAACCGCCGCTGGCAAAGGCATCCCCCAACCAGAAACCGCGTTCTTCCGCGATGGCGTTGGCAACGTCGGAAAATGTCGCCGTGCCCTTGTCCGCCGCGACGACGAAATAGGGGTCTTCACCGTCCGTGATGACAACATCTGCCGGGTGCACCACTTTGCCATCGACCAGATTGTCGGTGATGGTCAGCATCGTGCGGATGAAGATGCGGTAACACTCCCTACCCTCTGCCGCCCATGCGTCACGGTCCTTGGTCGGGTCGGGCAATTGTTTGGGGTAAAAACCGCCCTTCGCCCCCGTCGGCACGATGACCGCATTTTTGACCCGTTGCGCCTTCATCAGGCCCAATATTTCGGTGCGATAATCATCGCGCCGGTCGGACCAGCGCAACCCGCCGCGTGCAACCGGGCCAGCCCTGAGGTGGATGCCCTCCACACGCGGTGAGTAGACGAAAATTTCGCGCCAAGGCAGCGGTTTGGGCAGGCCCGGCACCTTGGCACTGTCAAATTTGAACGCCAGTGCATCCGCACTCGACGCGGCAAAGGCGTTGGTGCGCAGGCAGGCTTCGACAACCCCCCACATGCTGCGCAATACGCGATCCTCATCAATCGCGGCCACCGCATCCAGCCCGGTTGTTATGGCCGCGCGTGCAGCCTCTGCCGCCTTGGCATTGGCGGATTCTGGTTCATGCTGCGCGCGAAACAGTGCAATCAGCGCCTCCGTCACCGCGCCTGAACCGCGCAGGGCGCTGACAAAGGTTGCCATGCCAAAGGGGGAGCCCCCCTGACGCAGATAACGGAACCAGGCGCGCAGCCAGCCAACTGCGCGGGGCAACAGGCTGGTCTGGATGACCAGCGCGTTTAAGGCGTCATTTTCCGCCGAACCGTCAAAAACGGCGGCGATTGCGCCCTCTATTGTCGCGGTGCGTGCGGCATTGCCATGCAGCAAAGCCGTGTCGATGCCCGCCAGCGTCAGGTCATGGATATGGCCGCCATCGCCACCGTCGAGCGATGTCTGCAGCTCCTCCAGCACACGAAAGCCGAAATTCTCCAATGCCGGCACCAGTTGCGACAGCGACAGAGCGGCGTCGCGCGAATAAACTTTCAGCCTTATGGCACCTGCATGGTCGGCAGGTGCGTCGGGACAGATGCGCACCGAAATCGGCTGTTCGGCATCCAGCCCGGCGAGCCGCATAATATCACGCGCCGCTTCATCCGCGCTATGGGTCAGTCGATAGGCGGCGGGGAATAGCCCGGCATAGCGCGACGCGAGAATGTTGGCGCGCCCTTCGCCCTGTTCGGAAAGTGCCGCCTCGACCCCCGGCCCCCAGCCGCGCACCATAGCCTCCACTTCGGCGTCCAGCGCGGCTTCATCGGGCACGCTTGCCCCTTCGCGCAGGTCGATGGTGTAGCGCAGCAATGCCGCCCCCCCTTCTTCCATGGCGATGTTCCAGCTCATCAATTTGCCGCCGGTGCGCGCCAGCAACAATTGTTCGATGGCAACCCGCCGGCCGGTTGATACCTCATCGCGCGGCAGCCAGACAAAGACGAACAAATGGCGCTGCAAGGGTGCGGTCAGCAGGTGCAGCTTGGGGCGCGGCCGGTCGACAATCGACATGGCCGTCAGCGCCAGCGCCTCTATTTGTGCGCTGTCGGCTGCCACCGTCAGGTCATGGGGCAGCGCGGTCAGCACATGGGTCAAAGCCTTGCCAGCGTGCCCCGATGAATCAAATTCAAACTTCGCCAGCAGTCCGGCCAAAATCGTGCGCAACACTGGCACTTTTTCCGGCGGCGCGGAAAGCGCAGCGCTGGTCCACAAGCCTGCGTGAATTGACAGGGCGCTGACCCCGTCTTTGTCATGGACGGGCAGGATGATGAGGTCGATGGGCACCTGCCGGTGCACCCGCGACAATTGGTTCGATTTGATCAACAGCGGAATCCGGCCGCCGCGTTCAAACCAATTGAACACCGCATCCACCGTCGCAGGGGCGAGCAAAATATTGTCGGCGTTGCGGCAAATGCCCAGCGCGTCGGCTTTCTTGCCGTCACGGTGGCATTCAACATGGCCAAGCAGCGTGAAATTGCGGTCGAGGAACCAGCGCATCAGCGCCGCCGCCTCCAGATCGGACAGCCGGTCGGCATCATCCTGCATCACCGCCTGCATTTTCAGCCAATCGGCAACTGCCGCGCGCACGTCGGCAAGGACATTGGCAATTTCGGTCCGCAGGCTTTGGCGCACGCGCGCATCTGCCCGGTCCAATTCCATGAAAATCAGCGATTCGCGGCGTTCGCCGCTGACATCTTTGTCGAGAAGGGCGAGCAAATTGCCCTCGCCATCGCGGCGCACCGCAACAACCGGGTGAACAATGCGATGGATCGAAAGTCCCGCCGCGCTGACGGCGCCTGCCACCGAATCGACCAGAAAGGGCATGTCATCGTTAACGATGCCAAGGCGCATCCGCCGGTCACTGCCATCGCTATGCGATTCTAAAAGAATGGCGGGGTTGGACGCATCGCGCTTGGCCGCAGCGCGCGCCAGAAATTCAGCGGCATCGGCCCAGCCATCACCCTCTGCCGCCTCATCGTCGGGCAGCGCGCTGTCGGCGAGGCGGGATGCAATATCTTTCAATATCTGGGGGGAAAGGGTCGACGAACCGGCAATATTTTCATTGCCCTTGGGTGCTTTGGACATGATGCTCTCTATTTAAGGCGTGCATCCACCGCCAAATCGGACGGTGCGCCGCGCCGCATTGCATCAATGCCTTATGCGCCCCTAATTCTTATGGCTCAACCCCCAGCAACGGCTATGTGGCAAAGATTGCCGCCCACCGTAGCCTATTTACACTCTGCAGGGTCACCCGCGTGTTTTGGGCAGGGTCTTGGCCGCTTGGCGTAGCGTTGCCGCCTGTGCCTTATCCGCACCGTCGATCAGCGCGACGACGTCATGGCGACCGCTGGCAGTGCGCCGAGCGACGAGGATGACAAATTCGCCATCACTTTCGACCCACGGCAGATCGACATTGGTTAGCGGCACCGCGCGGCGCAATTTGGCGCGCACACCCTCCATCCGGTCGGGTGGTGGCGGCGCATCGGCGCGTTTGGTTGCGCGAATCTGCTTGACCAGGCCTTTGAGGCCACCTTCGGCCTTGCTCAGATAGTCGGCAAGCGCATCGGGCGCGATATTTTCACTTTCGGCATGGCCAAGGACGGCGGCATATTCGGCAAGGCGCGTTTTGTCATATTGTGCGCCGAACACCAGCTTGACGACCGCTGTCATCGGCGCGCGGTCGGATGCGGTGATGCCGGTTTCGGTCAGCAATTCGGCGTAATCTTCGGGTTCCTGCGCGGCGGCGCGGCCAAATCCCCAGGCATGGGCAATGGCGTCATATAGCGCGCGGTGGCCGCGCACATGCGCTTGTTCGGCCATATCCGCGCGCACGCGTGCCTCTGCCAACCAATCGGCCATCGATGCGGCTTGCGCATCAAAATCGCTGATGGCGGGTTCGACATCATCCGTCGCGGACGGCGCATAGTCGTGTGGCGCAGAGTCGATGGGCTCGTCCATCGCATGGAGCGGCGTGTCGAGCACATAGGCTTCTTCGTCGTCAAAGCTGGCAGGCAATGCCATGTCCGCATCCTCGGGCCCATCGGGGCCGTCCGCCCAGATCGGCACAGTCGGCCGCATCGGCGGGGCGGCGGCAGCAGCAGCAGCCATTTCTTCGCTCAACGCTTCGGCCAATGCCGGTTCGGCGGCCTGTTTCCAGTTGATGACCCCCAAGATGAAATCGATCGTATCATCGTCGGAGGAAAAGGGCAGCAAAACACCGCGATAAAGGATGGTCGAACCGCGCGCATTGACGAATTCAGCTTCAAAGCCGATCGGCGCGCGGTTGGCGATGATCTGGAGATAATGGTCAGTCAGGCGCGACAACAAAGAACCGCGCGGAACATCTGCAATATATTGGGCATTTTCGTCGAGGTCGCATTCATATGCCAGCGCCTCACCCACAAAGCCGATCGCCGGGTTGTCGATTCCCGATGTAAAATCGAGCAGCACAGAATTGGGGCCGAAATCCCCCAATTGATCAAGGTCAAGCGCATCGATAGCGGGAAAGCAGCGCCCGTCGAGCAGCATTGCCCAATGATTATAGGCGCGCACATGCATGCGCCGTTCATCCTGCCCGATCAGGGCCGGGGCCTCAATGCCCGGTGCCTCGTCCGAAGCGCCATCGCCGGTCCTGCGCATAGTGTCCATTAGGTGCATCATCCCATTAGCTTTGCGGCATTACTGCCATCGCAATGGTAAATAGTCGGTAAACCATAGCTGGTGGTTTGCGGATTTTATGCCTGCTTGCGGCGCCTTGGTGAATCGGCGATGGAGGGTGCGACAAAGCGAAAGGATGGGAAGCAACTGATGCGATGGGCTATTTTACTGACCGCTTTCGCGGCGATGACAGCGCAACCCGTGGCGGCGCAACAGGCCCCCTATCAGGTGGAAGCGCTCACCATGTTGGAACGGCTCGTCAGCTTTCGCAGTGCTGAGGGGCAGGGGCAATTGCATGCAACTGCCGATTATATTGTCGATACCGCGCGCGCAGCCGGGGTGAATGTGGCGGATATTGCGCGTGTCCCTGCGGGGGAGAGTGAGGGGTTGATCCTGCGCGTGAACGGCCGTGATCCGACCCGTGCGCCGATTATTTTCCTTGCTCATTATGATGTCGTCGATGCCCGGCCAGAGGATTGGGAGCATAATCCCTTTGTCGTGCGCGAAGAGGGTGGGTTTCTGGTCGGGCGCGGGGTTTCGGATAATAAAACCGGCGTTACCGCGCTGCTTTCAGCGCTGGTCCGGTTACAACGCCAAGGTTTCCGGCCACAACAAACCATATTTTTCACCTTCGTCGGTGATGAGGAGACCGCGCAGGCAACGACCGACGCGCTGGTCACCCACCCATGGTTGCGCGGTGCTGCCTTTGCGATCAACAGCGATGCTGGCGGCGGGTTGATGGATGCGACCGGCACGCCGCGCCTCTATTTCATCCAGACTGCCGAAAAAACCTATGCCAGCTATCGCCTGACGGTGCGCAATCGCGGCGGGCACAGCAGCGCACCGCGCGCCGACAATGCCATTTACGATCTCGCGCGCGGCCTGCTGGCCATTGAACGACATCAATTTCCGGTGATGGCCAATCAATTAACCCGCGAATATCTGGGCGCCGCAGGGCAGATCGAAGCGGGCGAAGTTGGCGATGCTTTGCGCCGTTTTGCCACCAACCCGGAGGATGCGGGTGCGCTCGCGGTGCTGCGCGCCGACCCCGAATGGGGCAATAAGATTGCGACGACCTGCGTTGCGACGATGCTCGATGCAGGCCATGCGGAAAATGCCCTGCCCCAACGGGCGAGTGCGACAATCAATTGTCGCATTTTTCCGGGCACGTCGGTTGCTGACATACGGGCACAGTTGCACCAGATTGTCGGCAATCCGGACATAGCGGTCGATATTATCGACAATCCGCGCGCCACGCCGGCATCGGAACTTACCGATGATGTGCGCCGCGCCATCACCCATGTCATTGACGCCCGCTATGGCAATGTCACCGTTGCGCCATCGCTGATCGCCGGGGCGACCGACGGCTTTATATTGCGCGGTGCGGGCATTCCCACATTTGGCTCCGCGGGTTTTTTTGAAGCGCCGGGGGAAGGGAATGAACATGGGCTCAACGAACGGATCCGTACCAGCAGCTTTTATGCAGCCATCGACCATTTTTATGCGCTGGCGCATGAATTGGGGCGGTAAATGTCCGACCGCTGTGACGCGCTGATAATCGGGGGCGGGCATAATGGTCTGGTCTGCGCATTTTATCTGGCGTGCGCCGGGTTAAAAGTTCGCGTGCTGGAGGCGCGCCATATCGTCGGCGGCGCTGCGGTGACGGAGGAATTTCACCCCGGTTTTCGCAATTCAACCGCCAGCTATACGGTCAGCCTGCTGCAACCCAAAATTATCCGCGATATGCGGCTTTATGCGCGCGGCTGGCGGGTCGTCGAACGGCCGATTTCCAATTTCTTCCCGCATGATGGCGGTTATCTGAAACTGGGCGGCGGCAGCGCGCGAACGCAGCGCGAATTTGCCCGCTTTTCGCAGCATGATGCCGATGCACTGCCGCAATATGAAGCCGCGCTCGAACAAGTGGCGGACGTGCTGCGCAATTTGGCGCTAAAAACCCCGCCCAATGTTGGCGGCGGCCTGCGCTCCCTTAGATCGGAAGAGCGTCGTGTA
>CALFXW010000233.1 GCA_937957805.1 uncultured Sphingopyxis sp. | reverse complement strand
CAGTCCAACTCGCCTCAATCAGGATATGGTTGCGACATAATGAGTCGGTGACCTAAGGTTCAGGCCGCAAAAAAGGGGGCCGGAGCAACGCTCCAGCCCCCTCCTTTTTATACCCTTTTATACCCTGTCGCTATCAGGCGACGTCGCGGGTGTCGCCGTTCGCGCCATCTTCATCCATGTCGCGCAGCACATAACCACGACCCCAGACGGTTTCGATGTAATTTTCCCCACCGCAAGCCAGCGACAATTTTTTGCGCAATTTGCAGATGAAAACGTCGATAATCTTGAGTTCCGGTTCGTCCATCCCGCCATATAGGTGGTTGAGGAACATTTCCTTGGTCAGCGTCGTCCCCTTACGCAGCGATAAGAGTTCGAGCATCTGATATTCCTTGCCGGTCAGATGCACACGGCTGCCATCCACTTCCACCGTCTTGGCGTCCAAATTGACGGCCAGTTTGCCGGTGCGGATGATCGATTGCGAATGCCCCTTGGAACGGCGCACAACAGCCTGAATGCGGGCGACCAATTCTTCGCGATGGAAAGGCTTGGTGACATAATCATCCGCGCCAAAACCGAAACTGCGCACCTTGCTGTCCATTTCGGAAATGCCCGAAAGGATCAGAACGGGCGTCTGCACCTTGGCCGTACGCAATTTCTTGAGCACATCATAACCGTGCATGTCCGGCAGGTTGAGGTCGAGCAATATGATGTCATAATCATACAGCTTGCCGAGGTCCAAACCCTCTTCGCCCAGGTCGGTGGTATAGACGTTAAACCCTTCGACGGTGAGCATCGTTTCGATGGCCTTGGCCGTCGTCGGTTCGTCTTCGATCAGCAACACGCGCATAAAAGCCTATCCCCTTGGGCTTTGACGACATTTCGCGAACCGTCATGGTCACGCGTCATGTTTCATTAACCAAAGCGGATATGAAGAGAAAAGGTTAATTTTTCCCTAAACTTTTACACCCCCGTCAAAACAGGCGGGTGAGAAGGTAAAATATCGCCCCCACGGCAGCGCTCGCCGGAATGGTGATGAACCAGGCGATGACGACGCGGCTGGCGACGCTCCAGCGCACGGCGCTTGCCCGTTTGGCCGCGCCAACCCCGACGATCGATCCGGTTATCGCATGGGTGGTCGATACCGGAATACCCAACACCGACGCGCCAAAGACGACGCACGAACCAGCAGTCGATGCGCAAAAACCGCTATGGTGGTTGAGCGGGGTCAATTTTGTGCCCATCGTCTGGATAATCTTCCACCCGCCCGACATAGTGCCGAGCGCAATGGCGACATAGCAACTGATGACCACCCACTCGGGCACGTGGAATTCACCATGGAGATAGCCGGTGGAATAAAGCAGGACGGTGATAATCCCCATCGTCTTTTGCGCATCATTGCCGCCATGGCTGATTGAATAGGCGGCGGAGGACAAGAGGTGCAGCCCCTTGAAAATGCCATCCGCACGGCGCGGTTGCACCCGGCGGAAAATCCAGCTGGTGATTAGCATCATCGCCATCGCGATGATAAGGCCGATGGTCGGTGACAGGAAAATGGCGAGCAACGTCTTGGTGGTGCCCGAGGATTCGACCGCGCCAAAGCCTGCATGCGCGATCCCTGCCCCCAACAGCCCGCCGATCAATGCGTGGGAGGAAGAGGAGGGGATGCCCTTTATCCAGGTCAATATATTCCAGAACATCGCGCCGATCAGCGCGCCGAAAACGACCGATGGGGTCACCACATCCTTGTCGATAATCCCCTTACCCACCGTTTCGGCGACGTGCAGCCCGACCAGCCAATAGGCGGCAAAATTGCCCGCCGCGGCGAACAAAACCGCCATGACCGGGGACAAGAGGCGCGTCGAAACAATGGTGGCGATGCTGTTGGCCGCATCATGCAGCCCGTTCAAAAAGTCAAAGGCCAACGCCAGTGCGATAAGGCCAAAAAGCAAAGGCAGCGCAAGCTCATGCATGGCACATCCCCTTAAAATCCACAGCGGTCACCCGCGATCAGGCGTGGTCGATGACCAGACCGTCGATTTCGTTGGCGACATCTTCCAGCTTGTCCGCAACACGTTCGAGGTGCTGGTAAATCTCCCGCGCGACGATGAAACGCATCGGTTCGGCCACGCCATGTTCCTCATAGCGGCGGCGCAGCCCGCGCGCGTGGATTTCATCCACCTCCCCTTCGATTTCCACCAGCCGTTCGGTCAATTTATGCAGTTTGCCGCCGTTGCGGCTGATCTGGCGCAACAGCGGCAGCGCCTCTGCCGCGACCAGCGCGCCTTCACGAATTTTGGTCGCCATTTCCTTCATTTCAGGGTCAAATTCCTTGACCGAATAAAGGTCAATGGCGCCCGCCGTCTGCTGCATCTGATCGACCGCATCATCCATCACCGCGATCAAATCGGTAATCGAACCGCGGTCAAAGGGGGTCAAAAACGTGCGTCGCACAGTTTGCAGCACATCACGGGTGATGTCGTCCGCCTCATGCTCCAAATCGACGATCGTTTGAATATGCTGCGGCATGTCCGCCCCGCCGTCGAGCAGGCTGGCCATTGCATCCGATGCGCGCACCAAAGTGCTGGCATGCGCTTCGAACATGGTGAAAAAATCCCCCTGCACCGGCAAAAGGCGTTGGAACCAAGCAAACATCGGCTTACCCCTGTGGTTGGTCGTTCAAATGTCAGGAAAAATATGTGTGGGCCAGCGCCAACAAGTCAGATTGCAGGCAAATCGGGCAAAATGCGTCGCCATGCCACTGCTCCACCATCAATCGGAATTAGCGCGACCGGCAAGAACACCGGTCGAATTATCGCGCCCCGACAGGCGCGCCTCTAGTGGCATTTTCAGCTATTGCAAATGACATTTTTGTTGCGCCGCAACATTGGCGCAAAAGGCCAGCTTTTGTCGTGATAATCATATCCAGCTGCCCAAATATGCCCAGCCCCCAAAAGAAGGAAATAGGAAACATCACTGAGTCCGGTATTCGGCAGTGATGATCCTATCGACATTGCGCCATAATTGCCGCCAATGCGCCGCCAACCATGGCGGCTCGAGCCGCCGAAAACGCACCCAAGCTTCGCGATTCGCCAAGTTGATGCGGCATCAAAACCGTTCATCGATGTGAGCAAACGGCCCATCGCACAGCCACAAAAATGTCACGCGGTTCATCGTCCCCCGCCCCCCATTCACCGCGCAGTGATTGTGCGCACCGTCACAATATTCCAGCGATGCTGCACGCCGGAACATCGGCGCTGTCACAGGGTCGCTGCCAAATATGTCACGCATTTTGCAACCATTTGCTGCCTGTATCGCCGCCCTTGCCGCGCTGGCGATGACGGTTCCGGCGATGGGCTCCAGCTATTTGCAATGCGCGCCCTTTGCGCGGATGGAATCGGGCATTCAATTATTCGGCAATGCCCGCGATTGGTGGGACATGGCGGCCGGTCAATATGCGCGCGGCCACGAACCGCGCATCGGTTCGGTGATGGCCTTTGCCCCCACGCGCGCCATGCCCATCGGCCATGTGGCGGTGGTAAGCGCACTGGTTTCGGATCGGGAAATATTGCTGACCCACGCCAATTGGTCGCCGATCAACGGGCGGCGCGGCCAAATTGAACGCAATGTGCGCGCCATCGACGTTTCGCCCGCTGGCGACTGGAGCGAAGTGCGCGTCTGGTATGCGCCGATTGGTGATTTGGGCCTGCGCGTCAACCCGATCGAGGGTTTCATATACCCTGTTACCGATCAGGCGGTGCAGCGCGATTTTACCCCCGACGCCAATGGGGTTCTCGCCGCCATTGCGGCGAGCGTTACCCCTTAATCTTCGCTGGCTGCGCTATTTTCAAACCATGCTTCAACCGGGCCCGATAATTTGATGGTCATCGGCCGCCCCCGCCGGTCGAGCGAACGGCCAGCGGCAATACGTATCCACCCTTCGGAAATCGAATATTCCTCCACATCGGTCCGCTCTTTACCCTTGAAGCGGATGCCGATGCCGCGCTGCAAGGCGTCGCCGTCAAAAAAGGGGCTGTCGGGGTGGATGGCGAGCCGGTCGGGCACATTGCCCAGCGAATTTTCAGCTGTGTCAGTCATGCCGCGCCCATAAGCCAAGCCGATTGCCGCGTCCAGCGATTGTCACGGACGGTGCGACATGCTCTATATCACAGCCATATTCTCTATCCGGGTTAAATCTATCAGGGTGGGAGGGTGCGATGTGGTCAGCCATATTCTTGCTTGCGGCGATGCAAAACCCCGCAGTCGCTGCGCGCACAGCGCCGGGGGATAGGGGTGCAATTGACGCCCAAATTTCCGCCGCGACGACATCTCTGCGCAGCGACGGCGGCAATGCACGCCTAGAGCGCGACGCCGCCACCATCATCCTATTGCTGGGGGCTGAGGGCGAAAGCGCCTCGCCAATTGTTACCATGCGCTTTTCGCAAGCGCTGCGGCTCGCCCTGCGCAATGCAACAACAAGCGAAGCGCGCGGCCGCATCGCGGCGGCGATTGATGCGGCAGAGACAGCGTCACTGGCGCGCGGCGCGGCGGAAAATGCGCTTTGGCTGGCGACGCTCGCTGCCGATATTCACACTGATGCCAGCGCCGCCATTGCCGCGCTCACCCGCGCGCATGGGCTGGCGCGCGACCATGGGCTTCTCGCCAGTCGTCAGGCAGGGCTCATCCGCAGCAAGGCCGCCGAATGGGCCCGCGACCTCAACCAGCGGGGAGACAGCGCCGATGCCGATAGCGTGATGAGCGCCTTGCTGGCGGATTTGGATGGCGCAAGCGATGTCGATGTTGATGGGCCGGGGCTGGGCACGCGTTATGACCTGCTACTGCGCCGGGCGGAGGCGCTGGCAAAGCTGGGCAATGGGCCGGCATCCGATGCGGACTGGGGCGCGGCGGCGGCCATATTGGATCGCGCGGGGGCGAGCGCTGAGCCGTTGCGCGCCAGCTATAACAACCAGCGCGCCTATTACCTCAACATGCAGCGACGATTTGCCGAGGCCGAACCCTTCGCGCGCGAAGCGGTGCGGCGGCGCGAAGCAACATCAGGGCCGGATGATATCGACACGCACAAGGCGCGGTTCAACTATGGCGTGGCGATCATGGAACAAGGGCGCGCAGCAGAGGCGACCCCGCTGTTTGAAGCTGCGCTGACCGCCCAAATGGCCGACGCATTTGCCAGCGACCGGGACACCATCATCCTCAGGACCACTTTGGCGCGCGCATATCTGATGACCGGCGCGCCCGAAACGGCGCAGGTGCAAATTGATGCAGCCTTGGCGCTGGCTCGGCAGGCGCGCGAGCGGCGATTGACTGGCGGCGGGCGCGAACGACAGGATCTGGTGCTCGCTGCGCTATCCCGCGCGGTGGCGGGAAACGAACGCAATGACCCATTGTCAGGCGTATTTGACGTCGCGATGCTCAGTGCCTGGGCTTTGCACGATGGGGACACAGCGGCGATTGACCGGGCATTCCGCGCGGCACAGGATCTGACGCTGAGCGATGCAGGTGAAGCAATAAATCAGGCAGCCGCCCGCCAATTGGCAGGTGGCGGGACGCTGGGCAATCTGGTGCGCCAGCGTCAACAGGCAGCGCGCGCCGCCATCGCGGCCGACCGCGCACTACGTCAGGCAGTGCAACATCGCGACGCCAGCAACATCACCGCATTGCGCACGACGCGCGATGCAACGGCGACACGACTGGCGCAATTTGATGCCGATGTAATGGCGCAATTTCCTGGCTATGCCGCGCTGGTCAGCCCTGCTTCTGTTGGCATAGCCGACATCCAGCACAGCCTGGAGAATGACCAGGCGGTGCTGATGCTGATGGCGAGTGAGGGTCATCAATATATTTTCGCGATCGGTAAAACATCGGCCCGGTGGCAGCGGATTGACGGCGGGGCGGCAGCGGTTGCAGCGGCGGTGGCGCGGTTGCGTTGCCGGATAGACGAAGCGACCTGTTCGATTGCCGATTATGACGCAGCGATTTCGGCCGAACAAACCGGCCCGGCCAGCCCCATCGACGCCGTCTACCCCCGTTATGATCGGGGGACAGCATGGCGGCTTTACCGCGACATCATCCAGCCTGTGGAGGAAGTTTTGCCCCACGGCGGGCGGGTTTTCGTCATCAGCAGCGGCGCAATGGCCGCCCTGCCGCTGGCGGTGCTGGTCACACAAGACCCCGGAACCGCCGCAGAGGCGGGGGATGCTGCCAGCCTGCTCGCGACGCCATGGCTGGGGGATCGCTATGCCTTTGTGACGCTGGCCAGCGCATCTGCACTGTTGCAGGGCGACAGGGTTATGCGGCGCAACGCGCCCGGACCCATGGCAATGCGGCAGACCAATGACGCGGGTGCACCGGGTCGACTTGCGGCCCCGCGCAATCTGCCCGGCGGAAACGGGCGTGGTGGCAATGTTGGTCGCGGCGGTCCCGGTGGTGGTGGCCGCGGTGGCGGCGGCGGTGGCCCTAGTGGTGGCGGCGGCGGTGGCCCCGGCGGTGGTGGCGGCGGAGGCGCGGGCGGCATCGGCGGGAGCATCAGTTTCGACTTGCCGATGCCCGATGCGCGCAGTCGGGTGATGCTGGTCGGCTATGGTGCACCAACGCTCAGCGGTGCCAGCGGCGGCAGTAATGCGCGCGGCGGCCGTTCACGCGGCGGGGTGCGCGCCATATTGCCCGCTGCGCCATCGCCACTGGATATCAACTCAAACAATGACGGTGCCGACACCATGACCGATGGCGATACCCCCACGCTCGCCAATCCCGATTGGTTGCGGCAATTGGCGGCGCTGCCCGGCACCGAGACTGAATTGGCGGGCCTTGCCGATGGGGCGGTGGGTGCAGCACGCATTCATACCGGCAATGATGCCACCGAAACGCGGGTCAAGGGGGACAGCGCACTATCCACCGCGCGCACCATCGTCTTTGCAACGCACGGGCTGCTCCCTGGTGAAATGGGTGCGGGCAGCGAACCGGGACTGGTGCTCACCCCGCCTGAAGTGGCGAGCGTGGTGGATGATGGCCTGTTGACAGCGGCGGAGGTTGCGAACCTCGACCTCAATGCCCGTTATGTATTTTTGTCGGCCTGCAACAGCGCCAGCGGCACGGGGAATGAAAGCCTGTCGGCGCTCGGCCGCTCATTTCTCTACGCCGGGGCAGATGCGCTGGTCGCCAGCCATTGGCGCGTTTCGGATGATGCGACCGCCGCGCTCACCATCAACATGCAGGCAGCAGCGAACCTGACCCCTGCGCGCGCGTTACAGGCGGCGATGCACGCGGTACGCACTGGGCGCGATGGCGACGGCGCGCCCGTCCCGCTATATCAGCCCAGTTGGGCGCACCCTGCGGCATGGGCGCCCTTCACCCTCATCACCAACCGCGACATGTGACGACGCGCATCAAGCGAAAATGTCTCGCACATCGCTATCGCCGCGCCCCTTGGGGTCGGGGCCAAAGCGGGTGCTGTGCGCTTTGCCGTCCATGCACATGAAAACGAGCAGTGCGATGCCGACCGGTGAAAAAAAGATTGTCCCAAAAAACAGCAGGATGCCAACCCAGCCTTCGATATCCTGATCCTGCATGCGCCGCCATGTGACCGCCAGATTGGGGATGAACATCCCCAAATAAAAGAGAAAC
Organism: uncultured Sphingopyxis sp.; assembly: GCA_937957805.1. Classification (GTDB taxonomy): domain Bacteria; phylum Pseudomonadota; class Alphaproteobacteria; order Sphingomonadales; family Sphingomonadaceae; genus Sphingopyxis. The sequence continues at coordinate 12,253 of CALFXW010000233.1, read as the reverse complement.
ACGCCCCCCAGCAGAAAGAAAATCCACACCGGATCATCCCCCGTCTCACTTGCCAGCATGAAGGGGATGCACGCCACAAACATGGCCAGCATCACCAGCCACTGGAATAATTGGAACATCCAATATTCCAGCCGCCGTGACCGGCCCGAAAAATCGGCATAGCGTTTTAACGGCAGGAGCATCCATTCCATGCGCCTATCCCTCCATCAGGCAAAGGTCGCGCGGTCATCCGCCAATGGGTCGGGGCCATATTGATTGGGGCCTTTGGTCCCTTCGAGGCAAAAGAAAACCAGCAGGACAAAACCGCCAAAGGGCACAAAATTGAGCAGGTAAAACCAGCCTGACTTATCCTGATCATGCAAGCGGCGGATGGTCACAGCCAGACTGGGAATGATGGTCGCGAAAATCCACAGCACCAAAAATATTATGCCGGCCCAGAAGGTGACACCCGGCACCGGTTCGGCCCCTGTATAGGCGACGCCCATCTGGTCGGCCTGCGCGCGCGCGGCAAGTTCGGTCCACGGTATGCCAAGCATGATCATGGCGTAAAGCACCATCACCACGATCATCTGCAACAGTGTCCACATCCAATATTCCTTGCGCCGCGAACGGCCCGAAAAATCGGCATAGCGTTTGAACGGCAACAACATCATTTCCATGATTTTCCCCCACAAATTCTCGCGCGCCCGCATCACCACCCGCGTGCATGCACGGGTAGGTTGATGCCATTAGAGCTACGCGAAGCGCCGGAAAAATCAATCCGCCTTGCGTTTTGCCTTTTTGCGCTCGTGCGGGTCGAGGTGGATTTTGCGGATACGGATATTCTTGGGCGTCACTTCGACCATTTCATCATCGTCAATCCATGCAATCGCCTGTTCCAGCGTTGCACGGCGCGGCGGGGTCAGGCGGATGGCATCGTCCTTGCCGGTCGAACGAAAGTTCGTCAGCTGTTTCGATTTCATCGGATTGACTTCCAGATCATCGGGCTTGGCATTTTCACCGATGATCATGCCTTCATAGAGCGCTTCACCCGGCGAAACGAAAAGGATACCGCGATCTTCGAGCGGGCCAAGTGCATAGGCCACCGCTTCGCCCGTGCCGTTGGAAATCAGCACCCCGTTCTGGCGTCCGGCGATCACCCCCTTGTGCGGGCCATAGCGTTCGAACAGGCGGTTCATAATCCCCGTGCCGCGCGTGTCGGACAGAAATTCGCCGTGATAGCCAATCAGCCCGCGTGACGGGCCGCTAAAGCTGATCCGCGTCTTGCCGCCGCCCGACGGGCGCATGTCGGTCAGTTCCGCTTTGCGGATCTGCATTTTTTCGACAACTGTGCCCGAATATTCATCGTCCACATCGATGACGACGCTTTCATATGGTTCGGTGCGCTTGCCGTCATCATCCTCGCCAAACAACACGCGCGGGCGCGAAATGCCCAGTTCGAACCCCTCACGGCGCATGGTTTCGATAAGGACGCCCAATTGCAATTCGCCGCGCCCCGCAACCTCAAAACTATCCTTGTCCGCAGATTCGGTAATGCGGATGGCGACGTTGGATTCGGCTTCGCGCATCAGCCGATCACGGATCACCCGACTGGTAACCTTGTCGCCCTCTCGCCCCGCAAAGGGGCTGTCGTTGACCGCAAAACGCATGGCGAGCGTCGGCGGGTCAATCGGCTGCGCGGTAATTGGCTCGGTAACGCTGGTGTCGGCAATGGTGTTGGCAACCGTCGCAACGGTCAACCCTGCAAGACTGACAATGTCGCCCGCCTGTGCTTCCTCCACAGGCACGCGTTCCAGCCCGCGAAAGGCAAATAATTTGGACGCACGCCCAACCTCTATCACCTTGCCATCGCCGCCCAGCGCATGGATCGGCTGGTTGATACGCAGCGTGCCCGCTTCGATCCGGCCGGTCAAAATGCGGCCAAGGAAATTATCGCGGTCAAGCAGGGTGACCAGCATCGCAAAGGGGGCGTCTGCCGCCACCTTGGGGGCAGGCACATGGCCGACGATGGTTTCAAATAGCGGGTTCAAATCGCCCGAGCGGGCATCGGCATCATGGCTGGCGTAGCCCGAACGGCCCGATGCATAAAGGATCGGGAAATCCAATTGTTCATCGCTGGCACCCAGCGCGAGGAAGAGGTCAAATACTTCATCCAAAACTTCGGCGGCGCGCGCATCCGACCGGTCGACCTTGTTGACCACGACAATCGGGCGCAGCCCCAGCGCCAGCGCCTTGCCGGTAACAAATTTGGTCTGTGGCATTGGCCCTTCGGCGGCATCGACGAGCAGGATGACCCCATCGACCATCGACAAGATTCGTTCCACCTCACCGCCGAAATCGGCGTGGCCCGGCGTATCGACGATGTTGATGCGGGTCTCGTGCCATTCAACGCTGGTGCATTTTGCCAGAATCGTGATGCCGCGCTCTTTTTCGAGGTCGTTCGAATCCATCGCCCGTTCTTCGACGCGCTGATTTTCACGGAATGTGCCCGATTGGCGGAAAAGCTGATCAACCAGCGTCGTTTTGCCATGATCGACGTGGGCGATAATGGCGATATTGCGCAATGCCATGCGTTAAAATCTTTGCAGATGGAGGGTGGAAAAATGTCGCGCGCCCCTAGCTCAATTGCTGCAATGCGGCAAGCGGCTTATGGCAGGGCGGCCACCAGCCTTGCTATCGCATCCGCCGACAGCGCTGCCGCGCGATGCAGGTTGGCCGAAAAATCGGCCCCGCCCGCAGCATCCGCATCGTCAGTCGGTGCCTTTATCGCCCCCCACGGAATCTGCGCGCGCGACGCGACCTGCGCCATCGCCGCTGTTTCCATATCCACTATATCCGCGCCGGTTGCCGCAACAATTTGTGCCGCAGCATCGGCACAGCCAACGAAATTATCGCCGCTCGCCATCCGCGCATGGGTAAGGTTGCAGCCCGGATCCTCCATCGCGGTAAAAAATATTGGTTCGCCAGCACCAAAGGGCATGGTGCCGCTGCGATAATGGGTGAAGCCGCCGGTGTGGCGGGTGCCATAGCCATGGTGCACCGCGCTTTCGACCCAGAAAATATCACCCTTGATATTGCTCAGCCGTCCGCACGTCCCCGCGAGCAGCAACAATTGCGGCGCGAGCATATGGATGAAGGTCGCGCTCGCCGCCGCGCAATTGACCATGCCTATGCCGGTGGTGGCGATCGAAATATCATGCGCGCCGACCCTGCCGCGTCGCAGCCAATAGGGGCCGATGTGGCGCGTATCGGTAATGTCGGGGAAACAGGCGCTGGTTTCATCTTCTAGCGCGGCGAGGAGGAGGATACTGGCCATAAGGTGCCCGTCGCCGATTTTGCCGCCGCTTGCAAGCCGGGACGCACCGCGCCATGCAGCATGCCATGATCCAGCGTATAGTTCCCGACCGCTTCATCTGGATTTTGCTGGCGACCATCGCGCTCGCCAGCTTTCTGCCGGTGCGCGGACGCATGGTCGAGGCCGCAAATCTGGCGGGCGGCGCGGCCGTTTTTGTCATTTTCCTGCTGCATGGCATCCGCCTGTCGCGCGGTGAGGTGTTGAGCGCGATCACCAATGCCCGTGTGCACGGGGCAATTGCGGCCTTCATCTTCATCGCCATGCCGATCATCGGCATAATTTTGGAGCGACTGGCGCAGATGTTTGGCCTGCCGCATATGGTGGCGCTCGGCTTTTTATTTTGTGGGGTTTTGCCCACCACGGTGCAATCGGCAACCACATATACCTCACTCGCGCGGGGCAATGCCGCGATTTCGGTGGTGGCGAGCGCGATCAACAACCTCGCCGCCATTGCGCTAACGCCGCTGCTCTTTGCGCTGCTCGCCGGGCATGGCGGCGGCGTTGGCCTGTCGGGCGGACTGCTCGTCAAAATTGCAACCATATTGCTGCTCCCCTTTGCGCTGGGGCAGGCGCTGCAGCGCTGGACGCGCCCGTGGGTGCTGGCGCGCGCGACATTGGTGCGCAATATTGACCAGAGCGCGATTGCAATTGCGGTCTATGTCGCCTTTTCCGCCGCCGTCGTCGCCGGGCTGTGGCAAAGCATGGCAGGGAGCGACGTGCCGTTCTTGGCCCTGCTCCTCGCGCTCAACCTCCTGCTCGCATTTGGCGGGGCTTGGGTGACAGGCGGCATGCTTCGCGCCGACCACCCGACACGCATCGCGATATTATTTTGCGGGGCGCAAAAAAGTGTCGCAGTCGGTGCGCCGCTTGCGGCATTGCTATTTCCGCCGTCTGTGGCGGGGATGATATTGTTGCCGGTTCTCTTTTATCATCTGTTGCAATTGATGCTGTCGGCGTGGCTCGCGACCCACTTTGCCCACGGGCAAGCGAACTGATTTACGTGCACACCGGGCTGTATTATATTTATACAACAGCGGGGGCTTGCAGGCGGCCCGCTCCATCCCCATGATAGGGGAAAGCTTGGATTGAGAGGCAAAGTTTATGAGCGAAGGCGAAACCACCACCGCGACGGCTGCACCGACGATTACGTTGGAACCGCCTGCCCCCGTGCCGGTGATTGCCCCTGAAAAGGCGGCGGGGCTTGTCAGCCTGTCCGACGATCAAAAAGGAAAGCTTGAAACGCGGGTGGATGGCTTTGTCGATGAACTGATCGCCATCGACGCCAACAGCCCCGAATTCGGGCAAAAGGTTGACCAGATCACCAATATGGGGCGCGCCGAAATTATGGCGGCTTCCAGCCAGTCGAACCGCTTTCTTGACCGGCCGACCCGCGCGCTCAACGCCGATTCGACCGTCGGGGTAAATCTCGTCGCGCTGCGCCAGACGGTGGAGGATCTCGACCCCGGCAATCAGGGCATCACCAACCGCAAAAAATTGTTCGGCCTGATCCCCTATGGCGGCAATATGCGCAGCTATTTCAACAAATATGAAAGCGCGCAGGGGCATATTTCATCGATTTTGGACCGGCTGGCGAGCGGCAAGACCGAACTGATCAAGGATAATGCCGACATCGACGTCGAACGGCAGAATCTGTGGGCCGCAATGGGCAAGCTGGAACAAATGGCGCATATCGCCAAGGCTTTGGACGCGCGGCTGGAGGCAAAGGCTTTTGAACTCGACGCCACCGACCCCGCCAAGGCCAAGGCGATCCGCGACAGCGCGTTGTTTTATGTCCGCCAGCGCCATCAGGATATTTTGACGCAGTTGGCGGTGAGCGCGCAGGGGTATCTTGCGCTCGATCTGGTCAAGAAAAATAATGTCGAACTGGTCAAGGGCGTTGACCGTGCCAGCACAACGACGGTCAGCGCGCTGCGCACCGCGGTTACCGTGGCGCTGGCCATGGCCAATCAGAAATTGGTGCTGGGCCAGATTGACGCGCTGAACACCACAACCGCCAATATCATCGATTCAACCGGTGCGATGCTCAAGGAAAATACCGCGCGCATCCACGAACAGGCGGCGGGTTCCACCATCCCGCTGGAAACGCTGCAACGTGCATTTCAGAATATATATGACACGATGGACGCGGTGGATAATTACAAGGCCAAGGCGCTCGAAAGCATGAAGGTGACAATCACCACCCTGTCGAGTGAGGTGGAAAAATCGCGCGGCTATATCGCCCGGGCCGAAGGGCAATCAAATGCCGCAGCCCAATTGTCCAGCGGCCCAAGCCCGCTTGCCGCACTGGAAGGGTGAGATGATTTGAGCGAAGTTGACGAAACCATTGTCCGTGCACGGGCCGCCATCGAGCGAGCGCGAGCGCGCGATGCGGGGCCGGTTCTGCGCCGCACGACAAGCCGTGCGGAGGTGGAGCGGGCCAAGCGTTTCGTGCTGCTGCTCGGCGCAGGTTTTGCCGCGATCGTCGGCCTCGTCATCATCTGGAGCATGGTAATCGGCCCCGTAAAGGCGATCGGCATATTATTGTTGCTTATCGCGGCGGCCGCTGTCTTTTTCGGATCGGGCATTTTGGCACGCGGCCGCCCTGTGGCTGTCGCACAAATGCAGAGCGGGTCGCTCGCCGCCATTGCCGATAGCAGCGAACGCTGGCTGATGCAGCAACGCCGATTGTTGCCGCCGCCTGCCCGCACGATCGGTGATCAGATTGGCGCACGCATCGCATCGCTCAGCCCGATGCTCGCCAACATCAGCGCCGACACGCATGAAGGGCGTGAACTTCGGCGGATTTTGGGGGATGAGCTGCCCGACCTTGTCAGTCGGTATCAGGCGGTTCCAGCCAATTTGCGCACCACCGACCGCAATGGGCGCATCCCCGAACAGGATTTGGTCGATGGCATGACCCTGATTGACCAGCAGATTGACACGCTCTCGCGCGGCTTGGGCGCGGTCGAAATGGACAAATTGTCAAGCCAGAAGCGATATCTGGAACTACGCTATCAGGATGATGATCAGGAATAGACGGGGTAGCTTACAAAAACCCGCGCACTTCGGCCATGAAACGGTCGAACTGATCATGGTGGAGCCAATGGCCCGCATCGGCAAATTCAACCACGCTGGCGTTCTGAAAATGATCGATCCGACCATCCTTGGCCGGATTGGCAAACCAGCTGTTGGCTCCATAGAGCAACAGGCTGGGACAGCTGATCGCCGCCCATAATTCGGCCAATTGCCCCTCCGACAAATCAAATTCCGGCCAGACATTCAGATAATTGTCGAACTTCCAGCTATAACTGCCATCCTCGTTCCGGCTGACCCCATGGATGGTGAGGTGGCGGGCCTGTTCATCGGTCAGATAGCCATTTTCGGTCTGCATCCGCGCCAATGCCGCTTCGATGCTGGGGTATCGTTTGACATGCCGCCCTGCCGCCGCGCGCTTTGCCTCTATCCATTTGCGCAGCCGCGCCGCCGTTCCCACCGCTTCGCGTTCGGCACGCTTCATCGGGTTGGGGCCAATCCCTTCGATACAGACGAATTTGGCGACCATGTCGGGGTAGAGCCCGCAATATCGCGTGGTGACAAATCCGCCCAGACTATGCGCGATGATGGTGACCGGCGCTGTATCCAATTGGTGGACGAACTGGGCAAAATCATAAACCAGCGCGCTCATGTCATAGTTGCCGTCGGCGGCCCAGGCGCTGTCACCATGTCCGCGCATGTCGGGACAGAGCACATGCCAGTCGCGCGACAATTCAGCCGCGACCCAGTCCCAACTGCGGCAATGGTCGCGCCCGCCATGTTGCAGGATGAGCGGGGGTGCCCCCTCATTCCCCCAATCGACATAGTGGAGGCGCAAGCGCTGCGATGTAAACCAGCGCGATGTCGGGCCTGCAAAATCAGGCATGCGCCAATTCCTTGGCCACGCGCGCGGCGGCGGTGATCGCCGCGATATCGGGTGCGCCCTGTCCCACCAGCCAGCTGCCCCCGACGCACAGCACCTGATCGATCGCCAGCCAGTCGGGCGCGCTTGCTTGGCTCACCCCGCCGGTCGGGCAAAAATGCACCTGACCAAATGGCCCGCACAGCGCCTTTAGCGCCTTGACGCCGCCGTTCGCCTCCGCCGGGAAAAATTTGAAATGCCGCAGCCCCAGATCCATCCCGCGCATGATATCCCCCGCATTGGCAACACCGGGCAAAAAGGGGATGGTCGATTTGACCGCCGCCTGCCCCAAGGCATCGGTCAGGCCGGGGGCAACGATGAATTCGGCGCCGGCATGGATGGCAGCGGCAAGGTCCGTCGGGTTGCAGACCGTGCCCGCGCCCACCACCGCGCCCGCAACCCTGCGCATTTCGCCAATCACGTCGAGCGCGGCTGGCGTGCGCAGCGTGACTTCGAGCACGGACAGCCCGCCCGCCACCAGCGCCTCTGCAATCGGGCGGGCATGCGCCACATCGGCAATCGAAAGCACCGGAATGACCGGCGCCATGCGCATGATATCGCCAATATTTCGTTGCATTACCGCCCCTTTAATCATGCCAGACAACGCCGTGCCGCGATGCCAATTTCCCCGCCGCCTCCGGCCCCCAACTGCCCGACGGATATGGCAGCGGCATCGCCGCATCGCCCGTCCAATTGGCCCGGATCGCATCGATCCAGCGCCACTGCGCCTCTACCTCATCGCGCCGGACGAACAATGTCTGCGCCCCTTCGATAAGGTCGAGCAGCAGCCGTTCATAGGCGATGCGTTTTTCCGGGCCGGCAAAGGCGTCTGGCATCGAAATGTCGAGCGGCACTTCGCGCAGTTCCACCCCGCCCCTGTCCAATCCCGGCACCTTGGTCATCACTGACAGGCGGATGTTTTCCTGCGGCTGGATGGAGATGATCAGCCGGTTGGGATGGCTTTGTGCGCCCTGCAGCGCAAAAATATCATGTGCTATCGGTTTGAACTGGATGATGATTTCGGTCTTGCGTTCGGGCAGCCGTTTGCCGGTGCGCAGAAAAAATGGCACCCCTTTCCAGCGCATATTGTCGATATGGGCGCGCAGCGCGATAAAGGTTTCGGTGTCGCTGGCGCGGCCCAATTCATCGGCATAACCCTTTGCCGCGCCCGCACCGCGATATTGGCCGCGCACACAATCCGCCCCGGCCAATGGCCTGAGCGAGCGCAGCACCTTTACCTTTTCATCACGGATGGCGGTTGCATCAAATTGGGCGGGCGGTTCCATCGCCACCAATGCCAGCAATTGCAGCATATGGTTTTGCACCATGTCGCGCAGCGCGCCCGCGCCATCATAAAAATCAACCCGCCCTTCAAGGCCGACCGCTTCGGCGACGCTGATTTCGACATGGTCGATATAATGGGCGTTCCACAGCGGGGCAAAGAGCACATTGGCAAAGCGCAGCGCGAGCAGGTTTTGCACCGTTTCCTTGCCCAGATAATGGTCGATGCGGAAAATCCGATCCTCGGCAAAGGCGCTGCCCACCGCATCATTGATGGCACAGCTGCTGGCAAAATCACTGCCGAGCGGCTTTTCAAGGCCGATGCGGACATTTTCCCCCGTCAAGCCAGCGCCCGCCAGTCCGGCGATCGTCGGTGCGAACAGGCTGGGTGCGGTGGACAGGAAAATTGCTGTCCCCTTGTCCGGCGCAACCTTGGCGGCGAGCGCGGCAAAGCCATCGGGCGCGGACGCATCGAGCGGCTGATAGCTGAGCCTACCCAAAAAGGTATCGCGCGCCGCCTTGTCGAGCGGTGGCTGACGCGGGAAAGTGTCGAGCGCGTCGGCGGCAAACTGTCGATAGGCAGCATCATCATACGCTGAGCGCGCGGTGCCGATGATGCGCAGGTTTTTGTCAATCAAACCGTCGGCCGACAGCGCCGCAAGGCTGGGGAGCAACATCCGCCGCGCCAGATCCCCCGTTGCACCAAAGAGGATGAGCCGGTCCGCCACCCAGACATCGCCCGTCCGACCATTTGCCCCTGATTTTGCCATTTACCCCCTGCTTCCCATTTATGCCATCAGGCTTTTCGACGCCTGTTCGCGCGTATCGCGCGACAGATTTTCTGCGGCCAATATCGCTTCGAGCGCGCCGCGCATTAAATTGGCCCGTTCGGCATCGAAACGCTTCCAGCGCCCAAAGGGCGCAACAAAGCGCGCGGCGGTTTGCGGATTTTTGGGGTCGAGCGCCAAAATCATGTCGCGCACCAGCGCATATCCCGCCCCATCGCGCCGATGAAATGCCGCCTGATTGGCGAGCAGGCCACCATATAGCGCACGCACCCGATTGGGGTTGGTCAGGGTGAAATCAGCATGGGTGGCGAGCGCAGCAATCCGTTCCACCGTGTCGGTGCGCATGCTGGTGGCCTGTACGCTGAACCATTTATCGAGCGTCAGCGCATCATGGCCATAGCGCGCATAAAAGTCAGCCAAAGCTTCGGCCCGCGCGCTCGCGCTATCCGCCCCATCTTCCAAATGACACAGGGTGGCGAGCGCCGCCATCCGGTCGGTCATCCCATCCGCGCCATGATATTGCGCCAGCGCGCGCGCGGCGACACCTGCATCGTCCGCCGCAGCAAGCAGCATCAACGCCAGCGCACGCAGCTTGCGCTGTCCCTTGGCGGTTGGGGACAAATCCTCCGCGCGCGTCGCGCAGCCGTCATGGATGGCACGCCACGCATCGCGGTGCGCCGCGCCAATGCTGGCCAGTAACGCGCGGCGCTGGGTGCGGATATTGTCCGGATCGATGATCGGCATCGCTTCGCCCAACATCGCCTCCAATGGCAGCATCGCAGCTTCGGCCACAAAGGCGGGGTCGTTCTGCCAATTTTCAATCAGGCTGCCAATCGCGCCGACCAGTTCATTTTGGCTGACTGTTGCCCCCCCAATGCGGCGCAACAGCACGTCCTGCATCAACGCCTGTAACGCTTCATAGCGGGCAAAGGGGTCATCATCATGCGCCGCGAGCCAGCCCAATTCGCCATCGACGCGTGCAACTTCGGCGATGATCGGCGCGGTAAAGCCGCGATTGAAACTCAACATCGGGCGGCGGGCAAAATTGCCCAGCGCCGCCTGTTTTTCGCCGCTGTCGAGCAGCACAAGCTGCTCGGGGCCCGGCGCATTCGCCGCCGGGTCGTGGAGCGCGATGGCAAGGGGGATGACCATTGCTTGCTTGGCATCTTGCCCGGGTGTCGGCGGTATCTGCTGGCTGAGGTGGAGTGTCGCCGCGCCGCTTTGCGCATCATGTTCCAGCCGCGCGGCGACATGCGGCGTGCCCGCCTGACTATACCAGCGGCGGAACTGCGACAGGTCCAACCCCGCCCCATCCTCCACCGCCGCGACAAAATCATCGCAGGTTGCCGCTTGCCCGTCATGGCGGTCAAAATAAAGGTCACTGGCAGCGCGAAACCGTTCCGACCCTGCCATCCGCGCCATCATGCGGATAACCTCTGCCCCTTTATTATAGACCGTCGCAGTATAGAAATTGGATATTTCCTGATAGCTGTCGGGGCGGATCGGGTGCGCCAGCGGTCCGGAATCTTCGGGAAATTGCGCCGCGCGCAACACACGCACATCCTCTATCCGCTTGACCGCCGGACTGCCCATATCGGCGGAAAAGCTCTGATCGCGGAAAACGGTGAAACCTTCTTTCAGGCTCAATTGAAACCAGTCGCGGCAGGTAACGCGGTTGCCCGACCAATTGTGGAAATATTCGTGCGCCACCACCCCTTCGACCCCATCGAAATCCATGTCAGTGGCAGTGTCGGCGTCGGCCAGAATATAGCGGGTGTTGAATATATTCAGCCCCTTATTTTCCATCGCGCCCATGTTGAAGTCGCTGACCGCGACGATGTTAAAGCAGCTTAGGTCATATTCGCGGCCATAGACGCGTTCATCCCATGCCATCGCGTTCTTGAGCGCACGCATCGCATGGCCGGTGCGCCCCTCATCGCCCGCGCGCACCCAGATGGCGAGGTCAACCGCCTTGCCCGACATGGTGGTGAAATGGTCGCGCCGCGCCACCAATTGGCCGGCGACCAGCGCAAAAAGATAGGATGGTTTGGGCCATGGATCGTGCCATTGCGCAAAATGGCGTCCATCGTCCAACTCCCCCTCTGCCACCAATTCGCCATTCGACAGCAGGATTGGAAAATCAGCACGACTCCCCGCCAAATAGACGCGGTAAATGCTCATATTATCCGGGCGGTCGATAAAGGGAATGATGCGACGGAACCCTTGCGCCTCACACTGGGTGGCGAGCATCCCGCCCGATGCATAAAGCCCCATCAACTGGCTGTTCTGATCGGGGTGGATGGTGGTCGCAACGCGCAACACCACCGCATCGCGACCCGCCGGCACCGCAATCTCAATCTGGTCGCCAAGGGCAACCCACGGGGCTTCCACCCCGTCAAGCCAAAGCCCATCTGGCAGAGCACCATCAACGTCGAGGCGGATCGACCGGTCATGCGCGCCATTGCGGCGGCAATGCAACTCGCCTGTCACCATTGTCGCTGAAAGGCCAAGTTCGAAATGGAGCGAAACCTCCGCCACCAGCCAGTCCGCGGGGGCATAATCACCACGATGGATGGTCGGGTTGGCGGGCATATCTTGGGGGGGTAAATCGGCCATGGCGGTGGCTTAAGCGAGCAAGACTAAGAGCGCAATGCAGACCAATTTTTTGCGCCCGCGCCGCTTTCGCTTTGCGCGCGCGCGCTTTATGCGCTGAGCCATGTCGCACCTCCTCCTCTTCGGGCCGGGCTATTGCGCCAGCCATTTTGCGCGGCGGCTGGAAGCGCGCGGCTGGCAGGTAACGCGCGTCGCACGCAGCGGCGGTGATGTGGACTTTGCCGACCGATCCGCCGTCACCACCGCGCTACGCGGGGCAAG
>CALFXW010000232.1 GCA_937957805.1 uncultured Sphingopyxis sp. | reverse complement strand
ATCCGCACCTATCGCGTGCGCGGGCATCTGGCGGCGAAACTCGACCCGCTGGGCCTTTCCAAACAGGAGGTTCCGGCCGATCTGACCCCCGAATATCACGGCTTTTCGGGTGCGGAACTGGATGTGCCCGTCCATATCGGCGGCGTATTGGGGCGGCAAAGCGCGACCATCCGCGAAATCGTCGGCATTTTGCAGGCCAATTATTGCGGCCCCGTCGGCCTTGAATATATGCACATCGCCGATGTCGAGGAACGCCGCTTCCTGCAGGACAGGATGGAGGGCGCGGACAAGGCGATTGATTTCACGCCGGAGGGGAAGAAAGCCATCCTTTCCAAAGTGATAGAGGCGGAGGAATATGAAAAATTCCTCGCCCGCAAATATGTCGGCACCAAGCGTTTCGGGCTGGACGGCGGGGAATCGATGATCCCGGCGATGGAAGCGATTATCAAATATGGCGGCCAATATGGCGTCAAGGAAATCGTTTACGGCATGGCGCACCGTGGGCGGCTCAACATGCTCGCCACCGTCATGGGCAAACCCTATCGCGTGATTTTCCACGAATTTCAGGGTGGTAGCGCCAACCCCGAAGATGTGGCGGGTTCGGGCGATGTCAAATATCACCTCGGCACCAGCACCGACCGCGAATTTGACGGCATTAAAGTGCATATGAGCCTGGTGCCCAACCCCAGCCATCTGGAGGCGGTAAACCCCGTCGTTCTGGGCAAGGTGCGCGCGCAACAGGTGATGCGCGATGATCTGGCCGACCATGCAACGGTGCTGCCCGTGCTCATCCACGGCGATGCGGCCTTTGCGGGCCAGGGAATAGTCTGGGAATGTTTGGGCTTTTCGGGGATACGCGGCTATAATACCGGCGGCTGCCTGCACTTCATCGTAAATAACCAGATTGGTTTCACAACAAGCCCGCAATTTGCCAGATCGTCACCTTATCCCAGCGATGTGGCCAAAGGGGTGCAGGCCCCCATTTTGCACGTCAACGGTGATGATCCCGAAGCGGTGACCTTTGCCTGCAAATTGGCGCTCGATTTCCGACAGCAGTTCAAACGCGACGTGGTCATCGACATGTGGTGTTACCGCCGCTTTGGCCATAATGAGGGGGACGAGCCGAGCTTTACCCAGCCGCTGATGTATGCGCGCATCCGTCAGCATCCGGCGGTGTCGTTGCTTTATGGCGCGCGCCTCGTCGATCAGGGGGTGATTGATGGCGCATGGGCCGATGGGCACCGGGCGCAATATATCGCGCACCTCGAAGAAGAATTTGCGGCGGGTAAGGATTATAAGCCCAACAAGGCGGATTGGTTCGCCGGCCGATGGTCGGGGCTGCACATGCCCGCCGATCCGGAGGGGGCGCGGCGCAACATCGCAACCGGCGTCAGCGACAAATTATTCGACGGCCTTGGCCGTACTTTGACCACGGTGCCCGACGATCTGGAGGTGCACAAGACATTGCGCCGCGTGATTGACGGGCGCGCGGCGATGTTTGCCGACAAATCAGACAAGGAAATTTTCGACTGGGCAACCGCTGAATCGCTCGCCTTTGGCAGTCTGGTGTCAGAGGGGTATCAGGTGCGCCTGTCGGGGCAGGATTCGGGGCGCGGCACATTTTCGCAGCGCCATGCGGTGTGGATCGACCAAAAGGATGAACATCGTTACGTCCCGCTGGCGACCGTGCCGCACGGGCGTTTTCAGGTGCTCGACAGCCCCTTGTCCGAATATGGCGTGCTTGGCTTTGAATATGGCTATGCCATGGCCGACCCCAAGGCATTGGTGCTGTGGGAAGCGCAATTTGGCGACTTTGCCAATGGCGCGCAGATCATGATTGATCAGTTCATCGCGGCGGGTGAGGCGAAATGGCTGCGGGCCAACGGCCTCGTCCTCCTCCTCCCCCATGGTTATGAGGGGCAGGGGCCGGAACATAGTTCGGCGCGGCTCGAACGGTTCCTGCAACTGTGCGCCAGCGACAACATTCAGGTGTGCAACATCTCGACGCCCAGCAATTATTTCCATGTGCTGCGCCGGCAAATGCTGCGGCCCTTCCGTAAACCGTTGATCATCATGACGCCCAAATCGCTGCTGCGGCACAAATTGGCGGTGTCGCTGCGCAGCGATTTCATCGGGGAAAGCCATTTTCGCCGCATCATGTCCGACCGCACACCGCCCGCCGATGCAAAGGTGCGCCGCGCCGTACTCTGTTCGGGCAAGGTCGGCTATGATTTGATGGAGGCGCGCGATGCCGCCGAGCTGGATGATGTCACCATCATCCGCATCGAACAGCTTTACCCATTTCCGGGCGAACCGCTGGTTGAACGGCTGAAACGGATGACCGCCTTGGAAGAAGTCGTCTGGTGTCAGGAAGAACCGCGCAACAATGGCGCATATTTCTTTGTTGAGCCGCTGATAGAGGAGGCTTTGGCCGCAGCAGGCAAGCCGGGTTTGCGCGCGCGCTATGCCGGGCGCGCGGCCAGCGCATCGCCCGCCACCGGGCTGATGAGCCGTCACCAAACAGAGCAGGGCGCGCTGGTTGCCGATGCACTCGGCCTTTCCGTGCGCGCTGAAATTCGCCGTTCCAGAAAAAAGGTTTGAACCATGGCTAGCGAAATCAAAGTCCCGACCCTGGGCGAAAGCGTCAGCGAAGCGACGCTGGGCCAATGGTTGAAAAAGCCTGGCGAGCCCGTCGCGCTCGACGAGCCGGTCGCCAGCCTCGAAACCGACAAGGTGGCGGTCGAAGTGCCGTCGCCCGTCGCCGGGGTGATGGGCCAGCATCTGGTGGCAGAGGGTGAAACGGTTGGCGTCGGCGCGGTGCTGGGCGTGGTGGAGGATGCGGGCGTTGCGCCCGCTGCTGCTCCATCCGCGCCGGCCCCGGCTCCTGGCGCCGCCACAGTTGCCGCTTCGGCGCAGACCCTGTCGCCAGCGGTGCGCCGCGCGGTGCTCGAACACGGGATTGACCCGGCCAAGGTTGTCGGCACGGGCAAGGATGGCCGCTTGACCAAGGAAGATGTGCTGGGCGCGGCCAAGCGCGCGGGTGATGCGCCCGCCGCACCCGCTGCTGCTGCGGCGGCACCCGTGGCTGCAAGCGGTGAACGACGCGAAGAACGGGTCAAGATGACGCGGCTGCGCCAGACCATCGCCCGCCGTTTGAAAGAGGCGCAAAATACCGCCGCAATGCTCACCACCTTCAATGACTGCGACATGGGCGAAGTCATGGCGATGCGCGAACGTTATCGCGACATGTTTGAGAAAAAACATGGCGTCCGGCTCGGCTTTATGAGCTTTTTTGCCAAGGCAACCGCGCTTGCCGCGCGCGACATTCCTGCCGTCAACGCGCGGATTGATGGGGATGAGATTGTCTATCACGACTATCTCGACATTTCGGTGGCGGTCAGCGCCCCCAATGGCCTTGTCGTGCCCGTCGTGCGCAATGTCGATCAGATGGGCTTTGCCGACATTGAACGCGCGATTGGCGACCTTGGTCGCCGCGCCAAGGATGGCAGCCTGACGATGGAGGATATGACGGGCGGCACCTTTACCATATCCAACGGCGGGGTTTTCGGCGGGCTGATGTCGACGCCGATTATCAACCCGCCGCAGTCGGCGGTGCTCGGCCTCCACCGGATAGAGGATCGCCCGGTGGTGCGCGGCGGCCAGATTGTCATCCGCCCGATGATGTATCTCGCGCTCAGCTATGACCATCGGCTGGTCGATGGCCGTGAAGCGGTGACATTTTTGAAAACCATCAAAGAAGCAATTGAAGATCCCGGCCGCTTGCTGGTTGATTTGTGACCATGTCCCGTGCTCCGGCGTATGCAGGAGATGTTTCAATTAGTGCTCCGGCGTATGCAGGAGATGGTTCAATTAGTGCTCCTGCGAAAGCAGGAGATGGTTCAATTAGTGCTCCTGCGAAAGCAGGAGCCTAGGACATCCTAACGATGCAAAAGTCGGGATATGTCTATATCATGGCAAGCAGGCGAAACGGGACATTATATATTGGTGTGACCAGCAATTTGGTGCAGCGCGTATACCAGCATCGTCACTTGATGATCGATGGTTTCACGAGGGCGCATCGCTGTATCCACCTTGTTTGGTATGCAGTATTTGACGATATTCAAATTGCACGGCACCGTGAATTGCAGATGAAAAAATGGAAACGCGTCTGGAAAATGCAATTGATTGAAAAGGATAATCCAGACTGGCAAGATTTATATACGCAAATCGTCGCTTGAGATTTTGGGTGCCGTGCTGGGGTGTGTGTGTTTGTGCCTAGGCTCCTGCTTTCGCAGGAGCACAGGTAAAAGGCCTCCTGCTTTCGCAGGAGCACAGGTAAAAGGCCTCCTGCTTTCGCAGGAGCACGGGTAAAAGGCCTCCTGCATACGCCGGAGCACAGGTAAAAGGCCTCCTGCATACGCCGGAGCACAGTTTTCAAAGGCGCACGATGAGGCTGAGGATATTTGGAGCAGAATATGGCCGATTATGATTTTGATGTGCTGGTGATTGGCGCTGGCCCCGGCGGTTATGTTGCCGCCATCCGCGCCGCGCAGCTTGGCCTTAAAACGGGTTGCGTCGAAGCGCGCGAAACGCTGGGCGGCACCTGCCTCAACGTCGGGTGCATCCCGTCCAAGGCGATGCTCCACGCATCCGAATATTATGAAGCTGCCGCATCGGGCGCGATGGCCAAAATGGGCATCAAGGTAAAGCCCGAACTCGACCTCGATACGATGCACGGCCAGCGCCGCGACGCCGTAAAGGGGCTGACTGGCGGCATCGAATTTCTGTTCAAAAAGAATAAGGTGGAATGGATAAAGGGACATGCCGCCTTTACCGGCCCCGACAGTGTGGCGGTTGGCGACCGGACGGTTCGCGCCAAAAATATCATAATCGCGACGGGTTCCGGCGTCACCCCGCTGCCCGGTGTCGATGTTGATAATGCCAAGGGGATTATCGTTGATTCAACAGGCGCGCTGGAACTGGCGAAAGTGCCCGACCATCTGGTAGTCATCGGCGGCGGGGTCATCGGCCTTGAATTGGGCAGCGTCTGGCGGCGGCTGGGCGCACAGGTGACGGTGGTTGAATATCTCGATGCCTTGCTCCCCGGTATGGACGGCGATGTTCGTAAAGAGGCGGCACGGATTTTCAAAAAACAGGGCATGACGCTCCGCCTCTCGACCAAGGTGACACAGGCCAGCGTCAAAGGGAAAAAGGCGCAATTGACCGTCGAACCGTCTGCGGGCGGCGCTGCCGAAACAATAGAGGCCGATGCGGTGTTGGTCGCCATTGGCCGCCGTCCCAACACCGACGGGCTGGCGCTCGACAGGGCGGGGCTGGCCACCAACGCGCGCGGCCAGATTGAAACCGACCATGATTTCCGCACCAGCGTGCCGGGCATCTGGGCGATTGGCGACGTCGTGCCGGGGCCGATGCTGGCGCACAAGGCGGAGGATGAGGGGATTGCCGCAGCAGAAAATATCGCCGGACAGTCGGGGATCGTCAATCATGATGTCATCCCATCGGTCGTCTACACCAGCCCGGAAATCGCGGGCGTTGGCCTCACCGAAGAAGCGGCAAAGGCGCGCGGGGACGTAAAAATCGGCAAATTCCCGATGATGGCGAACAGCCGCGCCAAAACCAATCATGAGGGGGAGGGGTTTGTCAAAATCATCGCCGATGCCGCAACCGATCGCGTGCTCGGTGTCTGGTGCATCGCATCGGTCGCCGGGACGATGATTGCACAGGCCGCGCAGGCGATGGAATTTGGCGCGACGTCCGAAGACATTGCCTATACCTGCCACGCCCACCCGACGCATAGTGAAGCGATAAAGGAAGCCGCAATGGCGGTCACCGGCAAGCCCATCCACATCTGATATGGCGCTGCGCCGCAGCCTCTTTCGCTGGCACATTTGGCTGGCATGGGTGGCGGGATTACCGCTGCTGCTGTGGGTGCTCTCCGGCCTGGTCATGGTCTTGCGGCCGATAGAGGAAGTGCGCTCCACCCATTTGCGCGCCGAACCCGCGCCGTTGCGGCTGGCATTCCCCCCGGTGCCGCCGCGATTGGACGCGCGGGCGGTCGCGGCGCTCAACCTCGCCCCACGGGCGGACGGGCCGGTTTGGCAATTGCGCTTTGTCGATGGTACGCGCCGCGCCGCGAGCATAATCGATGGCCATATTTTGCCCGGCATCAACGCTGCGCTGGCGCTGCGCATTGCCAATGGCGCGCTCAAAACACCGGGGCAGGTGACAGATGTCGTCCATTTCGCCGCCGATGCCCCTCCGCTCGAACTGCGCCAGCCGCGTGCCAGTTGGCGGGTGCGCTATGCCGACGGGCTGCATGTCTATGTCGATGCCGCGACGGGGGAGGTGCTGGCGGTGCGTTCGCGGCTGTGGCGCGCCTATGATTTCATGTGGGGCATCCACATCCTCGACCCCCTAGGGCGGGAAGATACGCACCATCCGTTGCTGATGCTGGCCGCCGCCGTGTCGCTGATCAGTGTTGCGACCGGCATTTGGCTGTTGCTGCTGCGCCAATTGCGCAAACGGAGCCTTTGACCATGGATGGGGCCGAACGCGCCATCGCGCTCATCCCGCAAATGTCGGTGTGGGCGGCATGGCTCGACCTGTTTGGCATTGCGGTTTTTGCAGCATCGGGCGCGCTGGCGGCGGCGCGGCGTCGGCAGACTTTGGTCACATTTTCCTTTTTCGCGCTGGTGACGGGGGTGGGCGGCGGCACGGTGCGCGACCTCCTCATCGGGGCGCCGGTATTTTGGGTGCAGGACTGGCGTTTCCCGCTGACCTGCATGGTAATGGCGCTTGCCGTCTGGATGACCCCGGTGCGGCTGTGGCGGCCACGCGCGCTCGACTGGTTCGATGCGGTGGGCCTTGCCGTCTATGCGGTTTTTGGCGCGTGGAAGGCGAGCCAGTTCGGCATTTCGCCGATCCCGGCAATGATGATGGGGGTGATTACCGCCTGTGTTGGCGGCATCATCCGCGACATTTTGGCGGGGGAGGATAGTATTTTGCTGCGCCCCGAAATCTATGTCACCGCCGCCGCGCTGGCATCTGGCCTATATGTTGTGCTGGCGTGGTTCGGGCTGGATACGCCCTATGCGGCCGTTCTGGGTGCGCTGGCGGGCTTTGCCCTGCGTGCGCTTGCGATTTGGCGCGGGCTTGCCATAGCTTCGTACAAACCAAAATAAGGTTTGATTCGAAAGGCTTGGGGGAAATGGCCAAAATCGCTGCCAATGGGCTGGAACTGGAATATGAGGATTTCGGCGCCAAGGATGCGCCGGTTATTTTGCTGGTCATGGGGCTTGGCGCGCAACTGACCTTGTGGCCCGACGAATTTGTCGCCGCGCTGGTGACGCGCGGTTTTCGCGTCGTCCGCTATGATAATCGTGATGTCGGGCTGTCGACCAAGTTTGACGCTGCCGGTCTGCCGAATATCCGCTGGATGATGGTAAAGGCATTGCTCGGCCTCAAAAACCGGGCGCCATACAGCCTGTCCGACATGGCGGCAGATGGCATCGCGCTGATGGATGCGCTGGACATAACGCGCGCGCATGTTGTCGGCGCGTCGATGGGCGGTATGATCGCCCAGCGCATGGCCGCCGAACATGGCGAGCGGCTGTTGAGCCTCACCTCCATCATGTCGACCACCAGCCACCGCAAATTGCCGCAATCCCGGCCCGAAGCGTTGCGCGTCCTCACCCATCGGCCGGTCAGTGATGATGCAGAGGCGCGGATCGAATTTGGCATGTTGGCGGCGCGCACCATCGGTTCACCAGCCTATCCGGCGGATGCGGCGCGGCTGCGCGCGCGCGTCGCGGCGGATCAGCAACGCAGCTATTATCCCCCCGCCTTTGTCCGCCATATGGCGGCGATTATCGCCGATGGTGACCGGCGGGGCATTTTGGCAAAGGTGGATACGCCCACTTTGGTCATCCATGGGACGGATGATCCGCTGGTGCCGGTGGAGGGTGGGCGCGACACGGCGGCGCATATTGCGGGCGCAAAGCTGCTCGAAATCCCCGGCATGGGGCATGATCTGCCGCTCGAACTAGTCGATCAGATGGCCGACGCCATTGCCGACCATGCGCGCGCGGCGGGGCGCTTAGAGTGATTTCGAGTGAAATGGAACATTTCACGGCTCGGAAATCACGGAAAACAAGGATAGTTGGAGCCTGTGTCGATATAATCTAATCGAAACAGGCTTAACCCGCCAGACCCAGCCAGCGCATTAAAAGCCCCTCATCCGCCGCCCGTGGCGCGCGGGGCGGCAGGAATCCGGCGCAGCTCAGGCAGCTTGCCTCCACCCCGCCGCCGCGCACCATGCGCTGCAAATCCGCGATCATCGCGCTCGTCCATGCTTGGCGCGCCCATGCACTTTGCGCCAGCCAACCGGCGGGCGCGCGCCCATCCTCCGCCTCGTCACTGCCGTCGTTCGCCCATTTTTGCAGCATTTCGCTGAACGGGTCGGGGCCATCCTCAAAATATCGGGGATAGGTTTTCGCCGGGTCGATCCGGGCGAGCCGCGCAGCCTC
Organism: uncultured Sphingopyxis sp.; assembly: GCA_937957805.1. Lineage (GTDB taxonomy): Bacteria > Pseudomonadota > Alphaproteobacteria > Sphingomonadales > Sphingomonadaceae > Sphingopyxis. Next base: position 1,657 of record CALFXW010000232.1, on the reverse strand, counting down.
TGCCATCGCCTCTGGCATGCCGCCAAATGCATCGATGAGGCCGTTCTGCCGCGCATCCGCACCCGCCCAGACGCGACCCTCCGCAATGGTGCGCAGCCGTTCAACCGGCATGCGCCGCGATGTTGCGACCAAATTGGTAAAGCGAGCATAGATGTTATCAACGCTCGCCTGTGCCAGCGCGTCAAAGGCGGCGTTGGTGCCCCCGGTGATGTCGGGCTGCCCGGACAGGGGGGTTGTCGCCACCCCGTCGCTGGTAATGCCATAACGGCCCAGCACCCGTTCAAAGCTGGGGATGATGGCAAAAACGCCGATGCTGCCGGTAATCGTGTCAGGCTCGGCAAAAATGCGGTCGGCGGGGGTGGACACCCAGAAACCGCCCGATGCCGCGACATTGGCCATCGAAACGACAATCGGTAACCGGCGCGCCTTTGCCTGTAACAGTGCGGTGCGGATGCGTTCGGATGCCAGCACCGACCCGCCCGGACTATCGACGCGCAGGACAATCGCCTTCACATCTTCATCCGCCACCGCGTCCAATATATGCGCTGCGATGGTTTCGCCGCCCGCCGTTCCCGCCGGAGCCTTGCCATCGACGATGTCGCCAACCACCGGGATGACCGCGATGGGGGTGCCATTTTCCTCTATCGGGTGGGCATCGACATAGGCGGATAGGCGGATGCGTTTCCAGTCCCATGGCCGCGCATCATCTTCGCTGCCGACGATTTCGGTGACCCGCCGGTCAAAATCCAACCGGCTGCCGATGCGGTCAACCAATCCGGCACGGCGCGCCGCCTCTGCACTGTCGCCGCCCGCTGCGCGAATTGTCGCGGCGGGGTCGGTCAACATCGCGTCCAGATTGGCACGCGGGCGGGCACGGCGCACCCCATCCTGCCAGCGTGTCCACAAGACGGAGAGGTAGGCGTTCGTCGCTTCGCGCGCTTCGGGGCTTTGGTCGGCGCGGGTAAAGGGTTCGACAAAACTCTTATACGTGCCGACGCGGTAGATATGCGTATTGATACCAATATTGTCGAGTAAACCCTTGTAATATAGCCGGTTTCCACCCGGCCCGGCGATCAATGCGCCGCCGCCCGGTTCGGTCCAGACTTCGCTGGCATGCGCGGCGAGTTGATAGGCATCATCGCTATAGCCGGTGGCATAGGCGAGCACGGGTTTGCGCGCTGCGCGTACCTTGTCGAGCGCTTCGGCAATGTCACCCAGCGCGACTTGTCCGCCGCCCACAAATCGGTCGAGGTCGAGCACGACCGCCTTTACCCGGTCATCCCCCGCAGCCGCTTCGAGCGCGCGGACAATGTCGTCGCGGCGAAATTCACGCAGCGGCAGATTGCCCGACAGCGCGGCGAGCGGGTCGGCAGGTGCTGGCTGTTCGCTGACCGTCCCGTCGAGCCGCAGCAATAACGCCCCGTCGCTGATATAGGCCGCGCTATTGGGCCGCCCGGCGAGCAGGGTGAATAATATCCCGAAAAATAACAACATGAAGAGGAGGACGAGCGCATCCTTTACGCCCACCAACACGCGCCAGATTGACGATAAGAGTCTCGCTGATCTGGCCGCCAGCATCCGGCAGAACGGAGTCCTGCAACCGATTCTGGTACGGCCCGTCGAAGCCGAAAAAGCGAAGTATCAGATCGTCGCGGGG
>CALFXW010000231.1 GCA_937957805.1 uncultured Sphingopyxis sp. | reverse complement strand
GGCCATCAACGCGTCGGCGTGCCGCTGGGTCAACTCGATATGGTACCCCAGCACCGCATTATGCCGGATTTTGAGCGCGGCGATGCCGGTTGTTTCGCGATATTGCGCCTCCAACGCGGCGATAGCGCGCCGCCCACCCGCCGCCTTGTCGCGCAAGATATCTAGCGCGGCGTCATATCCTTCGGCAATATAACCGCCGCTCGCACTTTCGGTCGGCGGCGATGCGATCAGCGCGCGGCTGAGTTCGTCGATCAGCGCGCCATGCCCCTGCATCGCGCGCGCTGCATCGCCCAGCAGTGGGGGGAGCGCGGTATCGCTGAGCAAGCGTGCCGCCATATTCTGCGCCGCTATCAGGCCATCGCGCAGCGCCCCCAAATCACGCGGGGTGCCGCGCCCGGCGACAATCCGCCCCAGCGCGCGCGCAACATCGGGCGCTTCGCCTAAAATCTGTCGGCATGCATGGCGTGCCCCCTCTTGCTCCAATGCCCAGCCGACCGCACCATGGCGCGCCAAAATGCCTGTCTTGTCGCGCAAGGGGGCGGACAGGTCGGCGGCCAATTGCCGCGCGCCCGCGCCGCTCTTGGTGCAATCGATGGTCGCGAGCAGGCTGCCTGCGCGCGTTCCGGCTGCACTTTGCGTGATTTCAAGCGATTCGCGGCTCGCCGCATCGATGCTGAGCAGGCTGGCGGGTGCCCGGCGGCGCGGCACTTGCAACCATGGCAATTCACCCGATGAAGCATCATCGAGCCACAAAAGGATCGCACCCGCCGCCGCCAGTTCGGCGCGACTGAAGGCCCCAAAGCCATCGAGCGTGGCAACGCCATATAGCTGCGCCAGCCGTTTTTCGCCGCGCACACTGTCAAATGTCGCGCGCGGGCGCGGGTGAAGGCGTGTGGCGTCGATGGCGATGGGGGTGCTCGTCCCCTCCGTCACCAAAATTTCGGCGGGTTGCAGGCGGGCGACGACCGCGGCCAGTTCGCCATCATCGCTGCCGGTTTCAAAGGCACCGGTGGAAACATCAACCGCCGCCCAGCCCCATGTGCCGCCTGCTTCGGCTATGGCGAACAACCAATTGGCGCTTTTGGGTTCGAGCAAGGCCTCTTCGGTTAATGTCCCCGCTGTCACCCGCCGCACGATGGCGCGGCGCACCAATGCCTTGGAACCGTCGCGCGCGCGCGCCTGTTCGGGTGTTTCAATCTGCTGGGCGATGGCAACGCGTTGACCCGCGCGAATCAACCGCGCGAGGTAGGTTTCGGCGGCGTGGACGGGGACCCCGCACATTGGCACTTTGTCGCCGTCATGTTCACCGCGCGTCGTCAGCGCGATGTCGAGGATTTGGGCGGCGGTGCGCGCATCATCAAAGAAAAGCTCAAAAAAATCGCCCATGCGATAAAAGAGCAGACAATCCGCAGCCTCCGCCTTGAGCGCGAAATATTGCACCATCATCGGCGTTGCGCCTTGCGGTTTTGCGTCGGCGGGGTTGCTGGGGGTTTTGCGCGCGCGGCTGGCCATGCACCTTCCCTATCGCAGCGCGGCGGGGCGGGCAAATGGCGATGAAAGCATTTGCCGCCATATGCCTCTAGGGTCTAGAGTCCGTTCCACAAAAAGGGGAATATGGATGAGCGACGACGCACGGGTGCAATTTTCTGACCGCGAAGCCTTGCTGTACCATGCGCATGGCCGGCCGGGGAAAATCGAAATTATCGCGTCCAAGCCGATGGCGACGCAGCGCGACTTGTCGCTTGCCTATTCACCCGGCGTCGCAGTGCCGGTGCGCGCGATCGCTGAAGATCCTTCGCTCGCCTATGATTATACCGCCAAGGGTAATTTGGTCGCCGTGATTTCCAATGGCACCGCCATTTTGGGGTTGGGCAATTTGGGTGCGCTCGCCTCCAAACCGGTGATGGAGGGTAAGGCGGTGCTTTTCAAACGTTTTGCCGATGTCGATTCGATCGACATAGAGGTGGCGACCGAGGATCCGGACGCCTTTATCAACGCGGTTGCGCTGCTCGAACCCAGTTTTGGCGGGATAAATCTCGAAGATATTGGCGCGCCCAATTGCTTCATTATCGAAGCGGCGCTCAAAGAACGGATGAACATCCCCGTTTTCCATGACGATCAGCACGGCACCGCGATTATCACAGCGGCGGGGCTGATTAACGCCTGCCATTTGACCGGAAGGAATATCAGCGACGTCAAAGTTGTGGTGAACGGCGCGGGTGCGGCGGCGATTGCCTGCACCGAACTTATCAAGGCGATGGGGGTCAAGCATGACAATGTCATTATGTGCGACCGCAAAGGCACCATCTATCAAGGCCGGCAAGAGGGGATGGACCAGTGGAAATCGGCGCATGCAGTTAAAACCGATGCCCGCACGCTGACAGAGGCGCTGAAGGGCGCGGATGTTTTCCTCGGCCTGTCTGCGGCGGGCGCGCTCAAAGGCGAAATGGTCAAGGATATGGCCAAGGCGCCGATCATCTTTGCCATGGCCAATCCGGATCCGGAAATCAGCCCGCCCGATGCCAAGGCCGCGCGTCCCGACGCCATCATCGCCACCGGTCGGTCGGATTATCCCAATCAGGTCAACAATGTTTTGGGCTTCCCCTTTATCTTTCGGGGCGCACTCGACGTCCGGGCGACGCAGATTAACGATGCGATGAAAATCGCCGCGGCGCGCGCAATTGCCGAACTGGCGCGCGAACCTGTGCCGGAGGAGGTGGCGATCGCCTATGGCGGGCGGGCGCAAAGCTTTGGCCGCGAATATATCATCCCCGCGCCTTTTGACCCCCGATTGATGGAGGTGGTGCCCGCCGCCGTGGCACAAGCGGCGATGGAGAGCGGCGTTGCCGGCCTGCCGATAGAGGATATGGAGGCTTATCGTCAGTCGCTGCGCGGGCGGCTCAACCCGACGACATCGGTGCTGACACTCGCCTATGAAGCGGCGCGTCGTAACCCGCGACGGGTCATTTTTGCCGAAGCCGAAGAAGAGGTGGTGCTGCGCGCAGCAATCATGTTCCGCGAAGGCGGCTATGGCACGCCGGTGCTGGTCGGGCGCGATGATGTGCGCGAAAAGCTGGTAGAACTGGGGGTTTCCGACCCCGACAGCTTTGAAATCCACAACAGCCGCAATTCCCCATTGGTGCCGCAAATGGTCGAACGGCTATATGAACGGTTGCAGCGGCGCGGCTATATGCAGCGTGATTGCGCGCGGATGGTCAATCAGGATCGCAACGTCTTTGGCGCGCTCCTCGTCGAACTGGGGGTGGGTGATGCGCTGCTGACCGGCGTCACCCGCACCTATGCGCAATCGATCCGCGAAGTGCGCCGCGTCATCGACCCTGCCAAGGGACGCACGCCATTTGGCATCCATGTACTGGTCGGACAGCATCACACCGTGTTCATGGCCGACACCACGGTCAATGAACGGCCGACATCTGCGCAATTGGCAGAGATAGCGGTGGAAACGGCGGCGGTGGCGCGGCGCATGGGCCATGAACCGCGCGTCGCATTCCTCTCTTATTCCACCTTTGGCAATCCGCCGGGCAATTGGCTCGAACCGATCCGCGATGCGGTGGCAATCCTCGACGAACGGGGGGTCAATTTCGAATATGAAGGGGAAATGACCCCCGATGTCGCGCTCAACATGAATATGCTGGCCAAATATCCCTTTGCCCGCCTGTCGGGGCCGGCCAATATTCTGGTGATGCCGGGGCTGCAATCGGCCAATTTATCGGCCAAGCTGCTGCGCGAACTGGGCGGCGACAGCGTCATCGGCCCGATGCTGGTCGGCATGGAAAAGCCGGTGCAAATCGCGCCGATGGCAGCGGCGGCAAGCGAGTTGGTTACGCTCGCCGTTCTGGTTTCAGGCGGTATCGTGCGCTAGAGTGATTTCGAGTGAAATGGCACGTTTCACGGCTCGGAAATCACGGGAGGCAGGGACGTGTGATTTCGAGTGAAATGGCACGTTTCACGGCTCGGAAATCACGGGAGGCAGGGA
>CALFXW010000230.1 GCA_937957805.1 uncultured Sphingopyxis sp. | reverse complement strand
GTATTTTCGTACTGGATCCCCGCCTGCGCGGGGATGACCAAGGGACGAGACATACTTGTGCTCCTGCGAAAGCAGGAGCCTAGCCGCGCCAGAACAGGATGCTTCGCCACTAGGCCCCTGCTTTCGCAGGGGCACGAAGGGAACACCCCCTGCCTTCGCAGGGCCACAAAGGGAACACCCCCTGCTTTCGCAGGGGCACGAAGGGAACGCCCCCTGCTTCCGCAGGGGCACGAAGGGAACGCCCCCTGCTTCCGCTGGGGCACAAAGCCCTCATCAAGGCAGGATGGAAAATATCACGCAGCTACTATCTTCCAGCCGCAGCATCGGTGGCCGCAGCGTCACTTGCTCGGATCCCGGCGGCGGTGGTGGTGGCGGCGGGGGTGGCGGTGGCGGTGGCGGGGGCGCTCCGGGGGCACGTAGCCGGGACGCCGTGACAGCAATATCATTTTCGGCATCGCGCGATTCATCGCCCGCCATATAGCCGGGCCAGCCGGTGAGCACCTGGGTGGCACATACCGACCCGCTGGGGTCGATAATCCGCGCTGGGCCGAGGCGTGCGCCCGCTGCCTCCGCCCCCTCCCGCGCGCGGAGGGTGGCATCGCGCGTCGCAGCGGTGGCAAGCGCGCTGATCGTCGCGTCATCGGCAACCAATGTCCAATTGACCGGACTGACGCTCGACGGGGAAGCGGCCGTCACGGCGGCATAAACCGCCTCCACCGCCGCAACGTCGCGAATGTCGATACGGATGGTCGAACTCACCTCATATCGTTCAATCTGGTCGGCGCGCTGGTTATCGATCCGATTGCCATCAGCATCACGATATTGGCGGTATAACGGACGGGTGGTGAAGGTGCGGGTAAAGCGCAATTTTTCTTCGCCAAAGGCCTGCAAACGCGCATCGAGCGGCCCCGAACGGCGCGCGGCGTTGGCCAGCGCCTGTTCGGCAGTGTCGCCGACTTCGCTGAAAGTAGCAGTAAAACTGGCGCGATTGGCCGTGCGGTTCAGGTGTACGCGCCCCCGCGCCGCAACCACCGGATCGCGCATCCACCAAGGCGCGGGCACATAATCATGGTTGGCAGCATCGCTCGGTGCATTTTGCGCCGTTGCTGCAACGGGGGTCAGTCCAATGCCCAATAGGGCAACCAACATCATATTACGCAGCATAACGCTCCTCCCACTATATTATTTATGAATATAGCTTCCACGCTGGCGCGCAAGCGCATAGAAAAAGGGGGCAGCATTTCTGCCACCCCCTTCGCACATATTATGAATATTCAGGATCAGGCGCTGGCCGCAGCCGCAACCTCGGCAGCGAAATCGCTTTCCTGCTTTTCAATGCCTTCGCCCAACTGCATGCGGACAAAATCGGTGAGCGTGATGGTCGCACCCGCCTCTTTACCCGCTGCGGCGACCACTTCGGCGACCGGCGTTTTACCATCGATCACAAAAGCTTGGCTGAGCAGCGCATTTTCCTTGCGGAATTTCGCAATCGAACCATCGACCATCTTGGCGATAATCTCGGCGGGCTTGCCGCTTTCCTTGGCCTTTTCCTCGGCAATCGCGCGTTCGCGGGCGATGAGTTCGGCATCGAGCGCCTCGCTCGACAAGGCGAGCGGGTTGGCCGCCGCAATATGCATGGCGAGCTGTTTGCCAAGACTGGTCAACGTCGCTTCATCCGCGCTGCTTTCGAGCGCGACGAGCACGCCAATCTTGCCCAGCCCCGGCCCGGCGGCATTGTGGACGTAGGAAACCACGACGCCCTGTTTTACCGAAACGGTGACAGCGCGGCGCAGCGACTGGTTTTCGCCGATGGTCGCGATGTTACCGGTCAGCACATCGCCCACGGTCGATGCGCCCATGGGTGCGGCCTTTAGCGCGTCGATATCGCTTTCACCACGGCTGAGCGCGACGTCGGTTACCGCGCGAACAAAGCTTTGAAATTGGTCGTTTTTGGCGACGAAATCGGTTTCGGAGTTCACCTCCACCACCGCGCCATGCGTGCCGTTTGTGGCAACGCCGACCAAACCTTCGGCGGCCACGCGGCCCGCCTTTTTCGCGGCAGCGGCCAGACCCTTGGTGCGCAGCCAATCGACCGCTGCTTCAATGTCGCCAGCGGTTTCGCTCAGCGCCTTTTTGCAATCCATCATGCCCGCACCTGTGCGTTCGCGCAGATCCTTTACGGCAGAAGCTGTAATTTCAGCCATTTTTCCATCCTCATGCTAAATGGGGGCAGCGACAATGCGCGCCCCGGATTTTGCCCAGATTTCAGGGATGCCCCGCCGGAGTTGCGGGCGGGGCGATGTTCCCCTTAACCCTCTGCCTGGCCCGCATCGGCGGGCGCTTCGGCGGCTTCTACAGGGGCTTCGACGATTTCTTCGACGATCAGCGTTTCTTCGACCGGCGCTTCTTCGCGCGCGCCCAAATCTTCACCGCGTGCCTGTGCAGCACCCTGCCCGCCGCGCGTCGCAGCCGTGGCAATCGCTTCGCAATAGAGGCGGATGGCGCGGCTCGCATCGTCATTCGCCGGAACCGGGAAAGCAATGCCGTCGGGCGACACGTTCGAATCGAGGATGGCAACGACCGGAATACCCAGCGTATTGGCTTCCTTGATCGCCAGCATTTCCTTGTTCGCGTCGATGACGAACATGACATCGGGGATGCCACCCATGTCGCGAATCCCGCCAAGGCTGGCTTCGAGCTTGTCGCGTTCGCGGGTAAGCTGCAGCGCTTCTTTCTTGGTAACGCCGCCCGCACCATCGGACAATTTCTCTTCAAGCGTCTTTAACCGCTTGATCGAATTAGCAATCGTCTTCCAGTTGGTGAGCATGCCGCCCAGCCAGCGGTGGTTGACGAAATGCTGGCCCGACGCGCGCGCTGCATCGGCAACCGGCCCTTGCGCCTGGCGCTTGGTACCGACGAACAGCACTTTGCCGCCGCCCTGCACCGTTGCCGACACAAATTCGAGCGCGCGCGCGAACAGCGGCACGGTCTGCGATAAATCGATGATGTGGATGCCGTTGCGCTCACCGAAAATATACGGCTTCATGCGCGGGTTCCAGCGGTGGGTCTGGTGGCCAAAATGGGCACCGGCCTCAATCAAATGCTGTAGCGTGACGACAGGGGCCGCCATAGTCTTTCTCCTTCCGGTTGATCCTCTGGCGGGCAAGAACCTTTGACGCTGACGCGCCACAGGCACCGGTATGTGCGCCCACCATGTGGAATGAAGGCGCGCGCTTAGCCGCCGCCGGGCAAAATTGCAAGCACCACCCGCATCGGCCGAGGCGCGACGCTGCGCACCCGTGCCATTTTGCCGCTTGACCGGAACATTAAAAGAACATAAAGCATCATTAAAGGGAACATATAGGAGTGAGCGGATATGGCACAATTTATCTTCACCGCCGGATTCATGTTGGTCACGGGCGCAGCGGCAACTTCGATTGTGCGTGATTTGCTGCGTCTGGCGTAAAACTACTTCGCCCTGATGCTGGAAGATGCGCTTGATTCAGGTTTCACGAGAGAGGAGCAGAGGCGAGAATGAGCTAATCCCCCTCCCGCGTGCGGGAGGGGGGATATAAGCTCTGCGCCTCTGCTTTCTCCGCGCCTCGGCGCGAAACCCGAGTTATGCCCCCCACCCCGTTCGTGTCGAGCATTTAGGGATTTGGAGCATGATGGCACATCATGCGGCCCGAAAATCCCGCCAGATATAAAAGTCGAGACACCCACCTCACCCCGTTCCTATCTCGACACGCTCGATACGAACGGGTCTGGGTAAAGTCGTGCGCGCCCCACTCCGTTCGTGTCGAGCGAAGTCGAGACACCCCCACCCCGGCTTGATGAACACCCACCCCGGCTTGATGAACACCCACCCCGGCTTGATGAACACCCACCCCCTAACCCCCTCCCGCGTGCGGGAGGGGGAACATACCCCCCCTCTCCCGCTGTCCTACACATGCCCATTTGGTTATATGCTGCGCAGTTTATTACCAGAAAGGCTGTTTATGACCGATACCACCCCCTATCATTGGGACAATGCGCTGATGCGCCAGTTTCTCGACCATCTGGCGACCAGCGGCCTTGTCCAGCAATCGGCCCGCGCGGTTGGCATGTCGCCGCGCGCGGCCTATGACCAGCGGCACCGCCACCGCGCCTTTCGCATCGGCTGGGCGGCGGCAACATTGCTGGCGCGCGACATACTCACCGACCAATTGCTTGAACAGGCGCTCATCGGGCGCGAAGTCACCGTCACCCGCCAACAAATCGATGCCGACACGGTGCAGATCACCCGTCATGTCCAGCCCACCCGGCTGGCGATGGCGCTGCTGGCGCGGTTCGACCGGCAAGCGGCGGGGGAAGATGCCGGCCCTGACAATGGATTTGCCCGTCGCGCGGCCAGTCATTGGGGCGATTATCTGGCCGACCTGTTTGGCAGCGAAAACCCCGCCCCGCGCGCACTCGCCAAATGGCTGGGCGCGCATGATGCGTTGGATTTGGCGTGTGAAGTTGCGCAGATTTCCGCCGTTTCCGAACATTGCGCCGCGCTTGCCGCCGCCGATGCTGCGGCCAGCCCGCTGGGTGTCGATGATTTTGAACTATGGTATGAGCCAATCGCGGGCCAGTGGATGACCAATTTGCCCCCCGTTGATGATGATTGGCTGGGCCTGTCGGGCGGACGCGCGGGGCACAGCACCTATTGGCGCACGCTCGATGTGGGTGAAGACGCGATTGTCGCCGCGCGCACGGCGACACCGGTGCGCCCCGCAACAGACGACATCGCCGCAGCATATGCCCGGATTTTTGCAGCGGACGGGGCGATGCTGCGCACCGAACTGCCCCCACCCATCCGCCGTAGCTTTCCCGCCGACACCCCGCACCATGTGCTAAACATGATCGACCACCTTGCTGCGCGCTTTGGCAAGGCAGCGTGAGTGTCCGGCGGGAAATGCGCTCCTGCGCAGGCAGGAGCCTAGAGCGACTGGGCCCCCGCCTACGCAGGGGCACAAGAAACCCCCATTCCTCGATACGGACGGGGCGTAGCGCCCTGCCCCATACACGCCCTCAACTCGCCCCCCGGTTGCACCATGCGCTATCAACGCCTAAGGCCAGCGCCATATTGAAAAAGGGAATATCCGACATGGCGAAAATCAAGGTCAAAAACCCGGTTGTCGAAATCGACGGCGATGAAATGACACGGATTATCTGGCAATGGATTCGCGAACGGCTGATCCTGCCCTACCTCGACATTGACCTTAAATATTATGACCTGTCGGTGACC
>CALFXW010000229.1 GCA_937957805.1 uncultured Sphingopyxis sp. | reverse complement strand
AGGTTCTGCCCCGCCTCGGTGGTGGTGTCGACGTCGGCGTCAAACGGGGCATCGCCGGCGCCGTAGTTCGGGGCGCTGTGGTAGCCGTGCGGCGTGGTGACCGTGCACGGCTGGTCGTCCTCGAAGCAGATGTACGGCGAGAAGCTCGGCGGCTGCTGGACGAAGTCGTACGACCAGTCGGTGGCGTACAGGCGCCCGCCGCTGGCGACGTAGTCGACGAGGTTCTGCTTCACCTGGCTGTCTTTTAGCAGGCTGCCGGCGTAGGTCGTCTCGCTGCAGTTGAGGAAGATGAGGTTGTACTGCCGCATCGCCGACAGGCTGCGCAGGAGCTCGCCGATGTTGACCTTGCCATCCACGCCGGTGAATCGCTGGCGATTGTGGGGGCAAATGGGTCGGGCAAATCGACGCTGTTCAACCTGATCGCGGGTGGGACGAACCCGACGCGTGGCACGCTGCGGGTCAATGGGCGGGTCGGCGCGATTGTCGATCTGGGCTTTGGCTTTCACCCCGGCTGGACGGGGCGCGAAAATGCCGAATTTCATGTCCGTATCAGCCATCCCGCGCGCACCGACCGGGCGCCATTGGTCGCTGAAATTGCCGAATTTGCGGACATTGGCGATGCGTTCGACCAGCCCCTGCGCCAATATTCGACCGGCATGGTGATGCGGCTGGGCTTTGCTGCGGCGATTGCGGGTGCGCCGGATATTTTGCTGGTCGATGAGGCTTTGGCGGTTGGTGACAGCGCTTTTCAGCAAAAATCATATCGCTGGATAGAGGATTTCCGGCGGCGGGGCGGCACCTTGCTGATTGTGACCCACCGGCTCGACATTTTGCCGCAATTGACCGACCGGGCGATATTGATCGACCAAGGGCGGATCATTGCCGATGCCGCGCCCAAGGCGATCATCCACCAATATGCGCAGCAATTGTTCGGGGTGGGCGGCAAGGCGGCGCAAACGTCGCGCCGCATCGGCACTGGCGGCGCGCAATTGGCGTGGCAGGCGGGGGCGGTCGCTGCGCCCTTGATCATGACGGACGCGGGCACCAATCTGCAATTGCAGGTGCGTTTTGACCGCGCCTTTGCCAACCCGGTTTATGGCATCAACATCCGCACCATCGAAGGGGTGTTATTATCGCACGTCAACAGCCAGATGCGCGGTGTAACGGCGGGCCCAGTCGCGGCGGGGGATGTGGTCGATGTTACCATGCGTCTGCCCGCCAGCCTGCCCGCAGGCGAATATGGACTGGATTTGGCGGTGCATGACGGTGACGGGCAATTTGTCGTAATTGACGGGCAGTTGGATGCCCTGCGCCTCCACATTTTGGGGGAACGCCAGCAGGTGGGGCTATTCGACCTCGACGTGGATTTTGCCATTGCCAAGGCTGCGTAGGACGCGCGCCGATTTGCCTGTGGCGTGCAACTTTCCGTCCGTCATTCCCGCGTAGGCGGGAATCCACTGTGTCCGTGTCTCGACTTCGCTCGACACGAACGGCCTCTCGATTTTCGTCATGCTGAATTTATTTCAGCATCCATGGTCAAGCGGTGCGTTTGAACAAAGCTTCACGAGAGAGGCGCAGAGGCGCAGAGATTATGTTCCCCTCCTCTTCAGGGGAGGGGTTAGGGGTGGGGATTGATAATGCTCGGTGGTTTTTTTCCTTTCACTGGATTCCGGCCTTCGCCGGAATGACGTTGGTTGCTTGTATCCCTGCGGAAGCAGGAGGAGTCCTAACTGTGCTCCTGCGGAAGCAGGAGGAGTCCTAACTGTGCTCCTGCGGAAGCAGGAGCCTAGGAACGACAGGCAAGTGCATGCATCACTAGGCCCCTGCTTTCGCAGGGGCACGCAGCTTTTTTTCCGGGCAAATGGCCCCCGGCCATGTTTGGATATGCCGCCTGCCGCGCTGTCGCTTGGCATTTTTCGGGGAAACCGTCCGCCGGACGGTTTCTGAAACCCGAAAAATGGTGCCCAGGGGCGGGATCGAACCGCCGACACTACGATTTTCAGTCGTATGCTCTACCAACTGAGCTACCTAGGCATTCCATTCGGGATGTGGGGGCATGCCCCCGCCGCTGGAAGCCGCGCCTATAGGGGCGGGTTTGCATTGCTGTCCAGCGCAAAATGGGCGCGCGCTGTAATTATTGCAGCATTATTGCGGTGGCTGGTCGGGGTCGTCCCCTTCGTCCGCGCCGCCGCGCACGGGCGCGCGATAATCCTCCGCAAACCAGGCGTTGAGGTCGCGGTCACGGCAGCCGCGCGAACAAAAGGGGCGATATTGCTGGACGCCCGGTTTGCCGCACAGCGGGCAGGATCGAGCCGAGGGGGAACGGGCGGGCGGCGGGGGATTATTGGGCATGGCCAGCCTCCATCGCCAATTCGTGCGCCGATGACAAGGTGACGGGTCTGCCCGTCCGCGCTGCCAATTCACCGGTCAGCGCGTCGCGCGCGGCCAGCCAGTCAATCACCGCTGGATGCGCGTGGAGGCGCAATGCGCCCGCGCCCCGTGCCCGTTCGGCGCGGCGCAGGAGGGCGATGGCCGCACTGCCCACCCGGTCAAAAATCGCACGTTCCGCCATGCTGGGCATCGCGCGCGGCACGATGATGTGGAGGAGGCCAAAGCCGCTCGTCGCGGTGCGTTCAAAATGGCCGCCATGTCCGGCGCGCCAGCCATCATCAAATGCCGCGTCAATCCCCGCCCGTGCTGCCTTATCCGCGACGCGCGGGCAATCGATGATGATGCCGCCGCCCAGCCCCATGCGCAAAATCGTGGCCGCCGCTGCTGCCGCCCCGCCGCGCGCCAGATCACCCGGCGGGGCATTGCCATCAATATCGAAAACCACCATCGCCGGGGTGAGCGACAGGCGCAGCAGCCCGCCGGTAAAGGGGATAAGCCCGCCCGCTGCCTCTGCCCATAATTCCGACCATCCCGCCGTCTCCAATGCATCGGCTTCATGGGCGGCGAGCATGCGCACGGCGTGCTCGCCCACGGCCAGCCGTTCGGCCAACGGGGGCAGGGGGGTGGGCAAGCCATCGACCGCAACCGCCGTCGCGCGTTTGACCAGTGCCGCCTCTGTAATTGCGGCGCGGCGGATTTCGGCGGTAAAGTCGCGCCCCTCACTCAAATCTGGTCTGTGGGTCAGCAGCAGTTCCTGCCCGTCGCTGGTGCGCGCCAGCCGCGCATGCGCATCGATGAGGCGCGCTGCAACCCGCGCGCCGGGCAAATGACCATCGCCATCGCGTTCAACGCGCGTCTGCAAAATCTCGCCACCGTCAATCAGCGCGGCGCGCACTTCGCCTATTCCCTGTTCGACCAGCCACTCAGCCAATGTCGAACCCCGCATGACGCAGCAGCGCGCGCGCTTCGAACAAGGGCAGGCCGACGATGGCGGAATAGCTGCCGCTCATCCAACGGACAAAGCCGCCCGCCGCGCCCTGTATGGCATAGCCGCCCGCTTTGCCGATGCCTTCGCCACCTGCTGCATAGCGCGCGATGTCGCCATCTGAAATCGGCGCAAAGGCGACGATGGCGGTGGCGAGGCGGTGGCGTATCTGCCCCGTCGCATCGCGGGTCGCCAGCGCGCTGAAAACACGGTGCCGCCGCCCGGCCAGCAGGTGGAGGCAGCGGGCAACCTCTGCCCCGTCCGCCGCGCGCGGCAAAATCCGCCGCCCCAGCGCGACCACCGTATCCCCCGCGATGGCGACCTGATCCGCGCTGACCGGCACGGCCGCAGCCTTTTCACAGGCCATGCGCAGCGCATAGCGCGCGGGTATTTCGTGGCGCAGCGGGCTTTCGTCAATGTCGGGGGACAGGATTGCCGCCGGGGTCAGCCCCAATTGCGCCAGCAATTCGCGCCGACGCGGGGAGGAGGAGGCGAGGATGAGTTCGGGCATATGCCCCCGCAAAATCAGCTTTGCGGGCCGGGGCCGCCGCGTCCGGGCATATAGCGGTAGGTGATGCGCCCCTTTGTCAAATCATAGGGGGTGAGTTCGACCAGCACTTCGTCGCCGACCAGCAGGCTGCGCAGTTCCTCGAACACCAGGATC
>CALFXW010000228.1 GCA_937957805.1 uncultured Sphingopyxis sp. | reverse complement strand
GCGCAGCGCAGCAGGCGCTCGAGAGCGCCGTGCTCGACGCCGGGAAAGCGCTTGGGCGCCAGGAGAAGGCGCTGGCCGCTGCCGCGCGGGCGGCCGAGAAGGCGGCGTTGTCAGAGCGCGACGCGGCTGCCGCGCGCGAGCGCGGGCGCACCACGCATCAGGCCGCGGCCGTGCGTGCGCACCTGCATGTTGGGGATGCGTGCCCGGTCTGTCTGCAGACGGTGGTGCTGATGCCGCCGCAGGAGCGCGTGCCGGAACTCGACGGGCTGGAGGCCGCGTACGCGCAGGCCCAGGCAGCGCTCGCCGACGCCCGGCAGGCCCTGGCGCGCACCACCTACGACTGCATGGTGACCGACCTGTCGCTGCCCGACGGCACCGGCTTCGACCTGCTGGAGCGCATGGCCGCCGACGTGGACAGCGCCTTCCCGCCGGTCATCGTCTACACCGGCCGCCAGCTCTCGCCCGCCGTGCGCGCGCTGCGCGACTGGCTGCTCCAGCACCTGGGGGCGGGCTCCGCGACGGCCGGGCCGCCCAGCCCGCCGGCATGTTCGGGCCAGCCGTAGCGACCCCAGTCGGCGTCGTAGAGCGCCTTCTGCACCCGGGCGAACTGACGCATGTGTCCGGCCAGCGAGTGGTCCTCCGGCGGGGTCAGGTCGTTTTCGTCCAGCCAGCCGCGTAGAGCGCTACGGAATCGGACGGGGTCGTGAAGATCAGTGGTCATCGGGCTTCCGGAGCCGCCTGGTCGGCGACATCGGCGTAGCTACTCGGCGGGGCGCTTATCTGGCCATCCGGGGTGGCATTGGCGCGCGGCATGCCATTTTGTGCGGCGCTGCCACCCGACATCGTCAATGCTACCAATAGCATGGCCGACGCAACAGCCTTTGCGCCTGCGGGCCATTTGCGGTTGCGGATTAACATGACGCCCCTTCCTCTCGACATAATGTTGCGCCCCGTTGAAATGGAACGTCTACAAGCTGATACGCTTCTATGGCAATGGCGATGTTAACCGCCGATAAATGGTTTGCGCCACGCGAAAGAGCGCGATAACAGCCTGATTCGAGGTAAGGGAGCATATTCGGGTGATTCCCGGGTCGTAAGGTTTCTGCATGGGGCTAAAGGGTCTTGCAGGGACTTTGCCTGGCACCAAGGTGCAGGTTTTGACGATTCGGATTGGGCGCAGCCCATTTTCACCCCCGTGTTTCCCGCCTGTTTTGGGTAATTTAGGGAGCACATTGCCGAATGGCTTATGGTGATACAGTCGACCCGAAATCTAGGGTGTTCTCGGTCGTTTTGGTCGGGTTTTTCACCTTTGCGCTCGGGTTGGTCTTGGCGAAAAGCCTCGACATTGATGCGGTGAAGCAGATCGTTCGTAAACTTGACGTTGTTCAAATCGAAGAACCGCCGCCACCCGAAGAACCGCCGCCACCGCCGCCGCCCAATGACGTGCCGCCACCGCCGACGCGGGTGGAAGTCATTACGCCGACGATCGCACCGCCGGTTTCAACCAATGTGGTGGCACCAGCGCCGCCCGCACCGCCGCCGCCGCCTGTGGTTATTCCACCTGTTGTGGCACCACCAGCGCCGCCGCCACGCGATGATTCGCGTCCTGCGCGTCCGCGCGGCAATGAATCAAGCTGGGTGACCACCGATGATTATCCGCCTTCGGCCATCCGTGAAGAAGCGCAGGGTGTCACATCGGCGCGGCTACAGGTTGGTGCTGATGGTCGGGTGACCGGCTGCGAAGTGACCGGATCGTCGGGCAACAGCGCGCTCGATCAGGCAGCATGCCGTAATTTGCAGCGGCGTGCCCGCTTTGAACCGGCGCTTGATCGTGCAGGCAATCCAACTTCTTCGGTTTACACCAAGCGCGTGCGCTGGGTGCTGCCCGAACGGTAATTTTTCAACCGCCGCCCGGCGACAACCCTCCGAGGGGGAGGGGTGATCGGGCGGCACGACAGTCAAGACAGAAATTCGAAAAGGAAATTTTATGTACACCACTTTGATCAATGCCGCCGGCGCTGCTGCTCATGGGGGCGCGGAATATGGTCTGGTTCCGATGTTGCGCGACGGTAACGCCGTTACCTGGACAACCTTCATCGTGCTGCTCGTCATGTTCACCGGTTCGCTCTACATCCTGTTCACCAAGCTGTTCGAACAGAATAAGGTGATGCGTCAGGGCCGCGACATGCAGGCGACTTTCTGGCGCGCGCCTTCGCTCGACGACGGCATGAAGAAACTGGAAAAGAACAGCGCCTATCGCCAGATCGTCGAAGACGGCCTGCGCGCCCAGTCGGACCACAGCAAGCTTGCCAACCCCGTCGAAGCGCATGACTGGATGCACGGAACGATGGAACGTTCGCAAAATCACATCAACTCCAAGCTGAATTCGGGCCTGTCCTTCCTCGCCACCGTGGGTTCGACCGCGCCGTTCGTCGGCCTGTTCGGGACGGTTATCGGGATTTTGACCGCGCTGGTGAAAATCGGTGCGTCGGGTCAGGCGTCGATCGACGCGGTCGCCGGGCCGGTGGGTGAAGCCTTGATCATGACCGCCATCGGTCTGGTGGTCGCGGTTCCCGCAGTTATGGCGTTCAACTGGCTGCAGGGCCGTAACAAGGTGATTGGCCGTAATCTTTCGACCTTCTCGAACGATGTTCTGGGTTCGATTATGTCGAACGGTGCGGTGCGCCCGTCGGTGGCCGCCGCTGCACCTGCTGCCCCGGCTAAGCCGGCCGCTGCGCCTGCCAAGGCCTAAAAGGGACGTGGCTGCGGGGCGGCATTTTCCGCCCCGCCACGTTCGACGCTGACCGGGGGCCGGTCTTTCAGGCCCCGGCAATGGGATTGATCCCTTTGTCCAGTCAGAAGCGAATAGGAAGCTGAGTTATGGCAATTAGTGTGGGATCAGGCGACGACGAAGGCTCGATTTCGGACATCAACACCACCCCGCTCGTGGACGTGATGTTGGTTCTCCTGATCATCTTCCTCATCACCATTCCGGCGGTGATCGACAATATTGAATTGAAACTGCCCGATCTGGCGTTTGAACCGACGGTGACGAAGCCCGAAAACGTCTTGTTATCGGTGCGGGCAGGGCCGGATCATTATAGCTGCGAAGTTTATTGGGGTCAGACGCGCGTCGATTCGACCGAATTGCTGCGTCGTGGGACCGACAAATTGCGCCGCCTGTTGCGCGACATTGGCGGGCCGCAAAATGTGACCGAGGATAATTTTCCCGAAGTGCATATTCGCGGCGACATCAATACGCCGTATAAGTGCATCGGTGGGGTTATCTATACGATGCAATATGCCGGCTTTCAGAAAATCGGCTTTATTTCCGAACCGGCGCCGGGCTCGGCGACACTCGGCCGTCTGTAACGACGGGCCAAGGGAAAGGGTGAAAAATGGCTATTAGCATGGGCAGCGGCGATAGTGACGCGCCGATGATGGATATGAACACCACGCCGTTGATCGACGTGATGTTGTGCCTGTTGATTATGATGATGCTGTCCATTCCGGTGCAGACGCACGCGGTGAAAATCGATCTGCCGGTGCCGACCAACGCACCGCCGCCGCCGGTTGAACCGCAAAAGAACAAGGTGAATATTACCCCGCAGGGGGTGGTCTTGTGGAATGGTGCGCCGGTCAATTTCTCGCAATTGACGCAGAATCTGGAAGATACAAAGGCGATTACGCCGACGCCTGAACTGCAGCTCGAACCCGATCCTTATGCCCGTTATGTGGTGGTGGATTCGGTGCTGGCGCTGATCAAGCGTAGCGAAGTCGGTGGTCTGGGCTTCGTCGGCAACGAACGTTACGCGCGCGAATTCTAATCGGCGCTGCGCCTGCTTGCACAGCAGGCCGCATATCTCTAGGCGGGGCGGTGACCGATGGGTTGCCGCCCCTTTCTATTTGGGTGCGCGAAAATGATTTTTCGGCACGGCGCATGGTCGTCGTCGCCGCAAGGAGTGGTGCATGAAAATCGCAATGATCGGGACCGGATATGTGGGTCTGGTGTCGGGGGCCTGTTTTGCCGATTTTGGGCATAAGGTGTGCTGTGTGGACAAGGACGCGGCCAAGATCGAAGGGCTGCTGGCTGGACGCATGCCGATTTACGAACCCGGGCTGGAGGCGCTGGTCGCGACCAATGTCGCCGCCGGTCGGCTGAGCTTTACGACCGATCTTGCCGCTGGAATCGCCGGGGCCGATGCCATTTTCATCGCGGTCGGCACCCCGTCGCGGCGCGGCGACGGCCATGCCGACCTCTCCTACGTTCATGCCGCTGCGCGCGAAATTGGCGAAAATCTGACCGGCGATGTCGTCGTGGTCACCAAATCGACGGTGCCCGTCGGCACAGGCGATGAAGTCGAACGCATCCTTGCCGACACGGTCAAGGGTCATGTATTTTCAGTGGTTTCTAACCCGGAGTTTCTGCGCGAAGGCGCCGCGATCGGGGATTTCAAGCGCCCCGACCGGATCGTCATCGGTGCAGAGGATGCGCGCGGGCGCGACGTGATGGGCGAAGTATATCGCCCGTTGTTCATCAACGAAGCGCCGATGCTTTATACAAGGCGGCGGACGGCAGAACTCATCAAATATGCCGCCAATGCCTTTCTGGCGACCAAGATCACCTTCATCAACGAAATCGCCGACCTGTGCGAAGCGGTGGGCGCGGATGTGCAGGATGTGTCGCGCGGCATCGGTCTCGACAATCGGATCGGTTCCAAATTCCTCCATGCGGGGCCGGGTTATGGCGGCAGCTGTTTCCCAAAGGATACGCTGGCGCTGCTCAAGACCGCGCAGGACAATGGCGTGCCGCAACGGATTGTGGAGGCGGTGGTCCACGTCAACGACCAGCGCAAGCGCGCCATGGGGCGCAAAGTTATCGCCGCATTGGGCGGCAGCGCGCGTGGCAAAAAAATTGCGGTGCTCGGCCTGACGTTCAAGCCCAATACCGATGATATGCGCGACGCGCCCGCACTTTCCATCATCCAGGCGCTCAAAGACGCAGGCGCCAGCATCACCGCTACCGATCCGGAGGGGATGGAGGCTGCGGCCGCCATGCTGCCCGGCGTCACGATGGTCGATGACCCCTATGTCGCGGCCGAAGGGGCGGACGCGGTCGTGCTGGTGACCGAATGGGATGCCTATCGCGCGCTCGACCTTGATCGGTTGGCGTCGGTGGTGCGCGGCAAATTGCTCGTCGATTTGCGCAATATCTACCGCCGGGCAGAGGTGGAGCGTGCGGGCTTTGCCTATGATGCGGTGGGGATGGGACAATAGGCCCGACACGGGCGGGGAGGGTGCGATGCGCGGAACATTGTCGTGGTTGATGGCGCTGCCATTGCTTGGCTGTATGGCGACCAATTCCCCCGCACCCACCCCGCCCGCGGGCAATATCATCGCACAGGGCACGCTGCACTGGGCCAATGGTAACAGCGCAGGGGATGTTGCGGTGACAGAGGCGAGGGATGGTTCGCTGCGCCTGACGCTGCGATTGACCGGCTGGCCAATGGGCGTCCACGGCATGCACATCCACAGCATCGGGCGCTGCGACGCGCCCGATTTTGCCAGCGCGGGGCCGCATTGGAACCCTACGGCGCGCCAGCATGGGTTGCATAATCCGGCGGGCAGCCATGCCGGCGACCTACCCAATCTGGTGATCGGGCAGGACGGGGTTGTCGCTGAAAATTGGCCGCTGGCGGGCAGCGCGCGCGGCATCGGCGGTCTGCTCGACGATGATGGGGCAGCCTTTGTCGTCCATGCGCGCGCGGATGATGAACTGAGCGATCCCAGCGGCAACAGCGGTGCGCGCATCGCTTGTGCGGTTTTGAGCCCCGCCAGCTGACGCCAAGGCGCATCCAAATAGGTGTAGCTGCGCGTATCCGAAAAAATATAAACCAAAGGGGGCGTTGACGATGCGGAAAATATGGATGCGCGGCGCGGTTGGCGCACTGATTCTGACCATCGCCGCACCGGCATTGGCCGAAGTGCAGCAATATCGCGCAAACTTGGACGGGGTTGGTGGCACTGCCGTCACCCATTCGCTCGCCACCGGTACTGCCGACATTGTGGTCAATAACCAAACGCGCCGGGTCAATGTTCGTCTGCAGATACGCGGCCTCACCCTCGATGATTTGCTCGACCGGATGGTGGCGGCACCGATCGGCCCCATCCACCTCCACATCTATCCGGCGCGCGGCGCGGATGGCGGATATGTCGGCGGCTCGCTCCTCGCGCTACCTTTGCCTTATGGCCCCGGCTATCGCGCGGCAGACGGTGGCTTTACCGTGGAGCTGAATGACTATGATTTTGACGCCGCGATGGCGACCATGGCCGCTGCCAACGAACCGGTGATGACGTTCGACCAATTCACCGCCGCGCTCAACCAAGGGCGGATCGTCGTCAACATCCACACCGACCGTTTTGGCGATGGGGAAATTGCCGGGCCGGTCAGCCGGCTTTAGCCGCGCCAGCACGCGCAGCAATGCTCGCCTCGGCAGCGGGCACGGTGCGATAGGCATAGAGAAGGCTGGCGACCGAGATGGGGACGACCCCGACCAGCGCCAAAATGCCGGTGCGCAAATCCCCCACCATTTTGCCATCGACCAAGCTTGCGTTCCAATCGGAAATCTGCCCGACCAGATAGGGGCCAAAACATAGGCCGATCAGCGTCGTTCCCAAAAAGAAGGATGCGGTCGCCGTGCCGCGCATATGCGGCAATACCAGATCCTGCGTCGTCGCCGCTGCCGCGCCCAGTGCCGCCGCGCCGAACATGCCGGCAAGGAAATTCATCGCGTAAAAGGTAAAGGCATCGCCCGTCGTATAACCGATCCACAAGGGGATAATCGGTGCCAAAATGCCAAAGAGGATGACGAGGATGCGCCCCGCCGGGTTGCGGCGGCGCAGTGCATCGGCCGCCCGTCCACCCAATATCACCCCCAGAAAGCCTGCGACTGCGCCATTGGCCCCCAACCAAAAGGCCAATTCACCCTTGGGCAGATGGAGCACGGTTTCGGCATAGGGCGGCGACCAGAAAGCGAGCGCATAGGCCGTGAGGCTGATGAGACCATAGCCGATGGTCGTGGCGATAAAGGCGGGCGTGCCCCAAATCAGACGAAAGGTCGCCGGGTCTTTGCTGCGCAAATTGCTCGCCCAGGAAAATACCGCATAATAGCCAAGGCCGACCGCCGACCATTGCGGGAAATTGCCGGTGACCTGCACCATCGCATAGGCAAGCGCGACAATCAGTGCGCCGACGCCGATGTTGATGATGAGCGCCATACCCCCGCGCCGCGCCGCGCCGATCAGCGTAAAGGGCGGGACGATGGTGGCAATATCGGCGAAAAATTCGCGCCACGGGTTGGGGGACATGGACGCCGCCACACCATCCATCCGTCCGCGTTCCGGCTCGCGCAAAGTGGCGACCCACAGCGCGACCAGCAGGCCGGGGATGCCAACCACCAGAAATGCCGCTTGCCAGCCGACAAGGCCCAGCGGCCCGCCGCCCGGAAAGGCCCGGTTCCATGCCGATACAATCGCCGCGCCAAGGAACAGCGACACGCCCCCGCCCAGGTAAATCCCCGAACTATATATGGACAGCGCGGTGGCGCGCTGATGTTTGGGGAAATAATCGGCAATCAGCGAATAAGCGGTTGGGCTGGCGGTTGCTTCGCCGACGCCCACCCCCATGCGCGCGAGCGTCAGCGTCCATTGGTTGCGCGCAAAACCCGACAAGGCGGTCATCGACGACCAGAGCGTCAGACCGACGGCGAGCAATTTGACCCGGCTGATATTATCGGCCAACCGCCCCAGCGGGATGCCGAACAGCGCGTAAAAAACCGCAAAAGCCGCGCCGCCCAAAAAACCCAGATCCGCATCGCTGAGCGACAGGCTCGCCTTTATATCGACGGCCAATATGCTCATGATCTGCCGGTCGATGAAATTCAAAATATAGACGACGACCAGGACACAGAGCACATACCAGCTATAGCTGCTTGCCTTGTTTTCGCGCTCCGCGACCTCGTTGCTCATATATTCTCCCTTGGCTTCCCACCCCCTGCTAGCAGAGCGGCAAGCCAAGGAAAGCTAAAGATTTGATTGGCGACCATATTCGCGGATGCAGCGATATTGTGCGCCGTCTGCCGACAAATGGCTGTCGAACAGGCCAAAATGGTCGATGGCATATGCCGACGTCGCAAGTCGCGCCTGTGCGCCAAGGAAATCATCAATCGGCCCCGCGCTGCGCGGCAGGCGGGCAAGCGTGATGTGGGGGATGAAATCATGCCCATCGACACGCACCCCCGCCATTTGGACGGCGCGCCGCACCTTGGCCGCCAGTTGCGCAAGTTGTTCGGCAGGCTCGGCCCCCGCCCATAGCGCATGCGGGCGTCCCTTGCTGGCGAAATGGCCGATCCCCTTTGCCGACAGCGCGATGGGCGGCATGGCAATGGCCGACAATCCAGCATCAAGGTCGGGCAGGGAGGCCGCGTCCACCTCCCCCAAAAAGGCCAGCGTCAGGTGCAATTGCGCCGCGTTCTGCCAGCGCGCACCCGCTACGCCGCCCATGGAGGCGATGAGCTGCGTGGCAAGTGCGTCGGGCAGGGAAAGGGCGATAAACAGGCGCATATTCAGCCCTTTGGGTCATAGTGCATTGGCTCTTGAATCCGAACCCTATTCCACCGATATTACAGGCGTAGGTCGGCGATAGTGCCGACCGCTGCGATGGAGTGTATTATGGCAAATTGGTCAGACCCCCGTGGCCCGGCCACGGCCTATGACATGGGCGGCGCCGCGACAACGGCGGCGAGTGATGCCGGTCTGCGCGCGCACATGCTCAAAACCTATAATTATATGGCGTCCGGCGTCTTGCTTTCGGGCATCGTCGCCTTTTTGTTTGCACAAGGCGGGGTAAACTCGCTCGCGGCGCAATATATTATCGCGGGCGGGCCGATGGCGTGGATTATCAAGCTCGCGCCGCTTGGGTTCATTCTCGTGCTCAGCTTTGGTATCAACCGCCTGTCCACCACAGCCGCACAGGCGCTGTTCTGGGCCTTTGCGGTGGTGATGGGGCTGTCGCTATCGACGATTTTCCTGCGCTACACGGGCGAATCGATTGCGACTTCCTTTTTCGGCACAGCGGCGGCGTTCGCGGGGCTTAGCCTTTATGGCTATACTACAAAGCGCAACCTGTCGGGCTTTGGCACCTTCCTCCTCATGGGGTTGATTGGCATCATCGTCGCATCCTTGCTCAACGTCTTTATTTTCCAGTCGAGCGCGATGATGATGGCCATTTCGGCGCTGGGCATTTTGGTCTTTGCCGGGCTGACCGCCTATGACACGCAGATGATCAAAGCCTGGTATTATGAAGTGGCGGGCACCGATTTCGCAGGCAAAGCGGTGATTATGGGCGCGCTCAACCTCTACCTCGACTTCGTCAACATGTTCCTGATGATTTTGAACCTGTTCGGCAGCCGCGAATAATCGCGCGCCAAAGCAAAAATCAGGCCCGGTGGAGCGATCCGCCGGGCCTTTTTGCATCAAAATTCGCGGGCGTAATTTTCATTGCCGACAAAGCCGAGCGCGGGCACGTCGGCGCGCCGCACCTCTGCCAACAGCGTATCGACGATGACATAACGTGCCGCCGGGTCGGGCTGGATGCGTAATTCCGGTGCGGGATCCATGTTGCGCAACCGGGCGAGCGCGCTGTGCAATTGTGCGCTGTTGATCGCCGCGCCATTCCACATGGTCGCCCCCGCTGCGGTCACTTGCAGCAGATTATGGTCGCGAATTTCAACCGATGGCGCGCCCAGCGGCAGGTCGATTTTGACCGCATGGCTTTGCGCGGGGATCGACAATATCATCATCACCAACAGACAGAGCATCACATCAATCAACGGGGTGGTGTTAAGATCGCCGATTGGCCGTGGGTCGGTCGGACGCTTTGCCGACATGTGCAGATTCTGGGTCATGTCATTGCCCCTTTCCTCACAGGCAAAGGCCAATCCTCCGCCCGTAAGTATAATGTTATACCATTACATTGAAACAGGCAAGCGCGTCCGCCTTTGCACGACTGACGCTCTTTTTGCTTAGTTTTGTTGGGCTGCCGCTTCCGCAATCAGCGCATCATCTATCGCCTTTGCCCTTTGATAGGCGGCGCGCGGGGTCAGGCGCGCGGCATAGGCGGCCAGATGGCCGCGGTGTGCGATGGTGCCAAATTGCAGCCCCCAGATCACTTGCGAACCGACATAAATATCCGCCGCAGTAAAGCGTGCGCCGCAGACATAATCATGGGTGGCCAGATGCGCGTCGAGCACATTGAGCGGGCGTTCCACATCGCCAAAGCCGAACATACGTTCGCGTTCTGCGCTGACTTCCCAGCCCATTGCCTTGGTTGTCACCGCCTGTTCAATCGGCCCGGCAGCAAAAAACAGCCAGCGGAAATAGGCGGCACGTTCGCGCACTTCGGGCAGCAGTCCCGCCTCTGGAAAACGCAGCGCCAGATAGGCGCAGATTGCGGCACATTCGGTAATCACCGCGCCATCATCGACAATCGCCGGCACCTTGCCCATCGGGTTGATGGCAAGGAAATCTGGCCCCTTCATCGTGTCGCCATAGCCCAAAATATGCTGACGATAGGGTGCGCCCACCTCCTCCAAAGCCCAGCGGGCAATCTGCCCGCGCGACATGGGGTTGGTGTAAAAATCAATCTCGCTGGTCATTTGCCTATTCCCATGTTGCGACTCGGTTGACGGAACATAGAAGGAACGACGCCTAAGGCAATGCGTAAATCAGCCCGCGCTGATCCGTTCAATATCCGCGCCGACGGCCGCCAATTTTTCCTCCAACCGTTCATACCCCCGGTCGAGGTGATAGACGCGGCTGACCTGTGTTTCGCCCGCTGCGGCCAGCCCCGCGATAATCAGGCTCATCGACGCGCGAAGGTCGGTCGCCATAACCTGTGCGCCGACCAGCCCATCGACCCCGCGCACGACCGCGCTGCGCCCCTTGACCGTTATGTCCGCGCCCATCCGCGCCAGTTCGGGGACGTGCATATAGCGGTTTTCAAAGATGGTTTCGGTCAACATCGACGTGCCATCGGCCAGCACCAGCATCGCCATAAATTGCGCTTGCATGTCGGTGGCAAAGCCGGGGTAGGGCGCGGTCGACAGGGTGATGCCGCGTGGCCGCCCTTCATGGCTGACCTTGATGCTGTTTTTGCCCGCTTCGACGCTGGCCCCCGCCTCCACCAACGCATCGATGGTTGCGGTCATTTCCTCCGCCCGCGCGCCGACCAGTTCGACGCTGCCGCCGGTTGCCATCACCGCGCAGGCGTAACTGCCCGCCTCTATCCGGTCGGGCATGACGCGATATGTCGCGCCGTGCAGCCTGTCGACCCCTTCGATGGTCAGCGTTTCGGTGCCGATACCGTCGATATGCGCGCCCATCGCCACCAGACAATTGCACAGATCGACAATTTCGGGTTCGCGCGCCGCATTGGACAATATGCATGTCCCCTTGGCGCGCACTGCCGCCATGATCGCATTTTCGGTCGCGCCGACCGACACGACGGGAAAGTGGAACCGTCCGCCGGGGAGCCGCCCGCCCGGCACATGCGCGCGGACATAGCCCGACGCCATTTCCAGTTCCGCGCCCAACGCTTCCAATGCCTTGAGGTGGAGGTCGATCGGCCGGTTGCCGATGGCGCAGCCGCCGGGCAGGGATACTGTCGCTTCGCCCATCCGCGCCAGCAATGGCCCGAGGACGAGGATGGAGGCACGCATTTTGCGCACAATATCATATGGCGCCATGGTCGATGTGACGCTGGTTGCGCGCGCCGTCATCACCCGGCCAAAATCCTCTGGCCGTGACCCTTCGATGGTTGTCGAACAGCCCAATTGGTTGAGCAAATGGCCAAAACCGTCAATATCGGCGAGGCGCGGCAGGTTGCGCAGCGTTAATGGCTCGTCGGTCAGCAGCGCACAGGGCAAAAGGGTGAGCGCGCTGTTTTTCGCGCCGGAAATGGGGATGCGACCGTTGAGCGGGTTGCCGCCGCGAATGACTATTTGATCCATCGCCGCGTCTTAGCGTTATCGGGCAATATTGCCTAGCAGATACGCGTCATTCCGGCTCGATTGTGCATTGCAACGGGTGCTGGTGTGCGCGCGCGCAATCGAGCACCTGAGTCACCTTTGTCTCCGCTATTTCGAGCGTGAAGACACCGCACACGCCGACCCCGCGCTGGTGGACATGCAGCATGACCTGTGTTGCCTGTTCGACATCCATCTTGAAAAATCGCTGCAAGATCATGACGACGAATTCCATCGGCGTATAATCATCGTTCAGCATCAAAACTTTGTAGAGCGATGGCTTTTTGGTTTTGGTTCGCGTGCGCGTGGCAAGGCCGGTGTTGTTGCCACCCCCGCTGGCGCCGTTGCCACTGCCATCATCTGGCGGGCCATCACCCGCGCGGGGCAGGGTGGTCAGGGGAAAGTCATCCAATATCATCGCGCAAAATATAGGGGATGGGGGTGGGGGCTGGCAAGTGAGCTAACCCTCTTTTGTCATCCCTTTTGCGCCCCATTTTGCCCAAAGCAAAAGCCCGCCCCGCAAATGGGGACGGGCTTCGCTTGCGGCTTTGCACATGCCGGGCCGGGGAGAGAGGGGTGGCCCGTTTTCGCCCCCGAAGAGGCGGCTGTGCGTTTCCTGATCCCGTTGGGAGGGAGGGGGGATCAGGCGGCCGACTTGAGCTTGGAAACAGCAAGCGCGATGCGGTTGCTGATCGGCTGGAAAGCGTCATTGGCCAGCTTCACCGACAATTCGGTGGTCTTGGAACCATGCTTCACAACATTGTCGAGCGCGGCGCGCGACAATTCGTTCTGCAGCGCGAAAAATTCGGCCGGGGTCTTGACCGCAGCGTAACGCTGGGCGGCATTGGTCGTGTCGTTGACCGACGCCTTGGCAAAGGCGACGATTTCCTGACCGATGACTTCGGCACCCTTGGCGACAATCTTGGCCGATTCGACGAAGGCTTCGACGTTACCCTTGGAAAATTCGACGGCTTCCTTGGCAAAGGCCTGACCCTTTTCGCCAGCTTCCTTGGCGCGAACCTGCATGTCGGCGACAAAGGCTTCGGTGCGGGTGCGGGCTTCGCCGGCCAGCTTGGTAGCTTGTTCGGTCATCTGCGCGGTGGCTTCGTTCAACATGGTCTTACCCTTTGTAAAAGTGGTGGACGCTGGCTTTGCAGCGCGGATGGTGGTTTTGGGGGCGGCAGCCTTTTTCGGCGCAGCCTTTTTAACGGCAATTTTCTTTGCCAATTTCTTGGCGGGCTTTTTCACCAAAACTGCCTTGGGTGCAGCCTTGGGCGCAACCTTGGTGGCGGTATCCGCAGCGGACTTGGCTGCGTTTACCGGCTTGGCCGCAACGGGCTTTGCCGCCTTTACCGTCACGGGGGCGGCGGCAACCGGCGCTTGTGCAGCGGCTGCGGCATATGCGCGTTCGGCATTATCTTCGATGCGGGTTGCCATCGTCGGCGCTCCATAAATGCAAGCGAGCGATGCAGGTCACCGCTCATGTTGCAGTGCACAATAAGCGAGACGTGGGGCGATTGCAAGCATTTTTTGTGCAGCGCAACAAAATTGGTGAGACCCGCGCTTTTGCGTGGGTTTTGGGCCTATCGCATCTTTACATAGCGGCCGGGCGCATCCTCTATCGCCTTTAATTTGCCCTTGCCGGGGATGCGCGCCCCCTTTGCCGCGACCGTTGAGTCGCCATGCCCCTTGATCCAGTCGAGCCAGTCGCCCCACCAACTGCCCTTTATCTCCCGCGCGCCGGCGACAAATTGGTCGAGCGTGTCGCACGGCGCATCATTGACCCAATATTGG
This sequence comes from uncultured Sphingopyxis sp., assembly GCA_937957805.1. Lineage (GTDB taxonomy): Bacteria > Pseudomonadota > Alphaproteobacteria > Sphingomonadales > Sphingomonadaceae > Sphingopyxis. The sequence continues at coordinate 1,125 of CALFXW010000228.1, read as the reverse complement.
TATTTTTGCGCGGCGGGCGGGTTGACCACGCCCGCGATATGCCCCGACCCTGCCAGCACAAAGCGTTTGGGGCCGCGCAGATGGTGCATGATTTTCCAGACGCTGTTCGCAGGTGCAATATGATCTTCGCGTCCGGCCTGAATATATGCCGGGGTCTGGATGCGGGTGAGGTCTATCGGCGTGCTGCCCGCATGCATTTGCCCGGGCACAACCAATTTATTGTCGCGATACAGGTCGCGCAAATAGCTTTGGTGCCATTTGGCGGGCAGGTTGGTGGTGTCGCCATTCCAATAGAGGAGGTCAAAGGGCGGATAATCATCCCCCATCAGATAATTATTGACGACATAATTCCAGATGAGGTCGCGCCCGCGCAGCGAATTGAACGTCGCGGCCATATAGCGTCCGTCCAAAAACCCGTCGCCGGACAATTGTTCGATCATCGCCAATTGCCGGTCATCGACCATCAACAGCAAATCGCCAGCCTCTGAAAAATCGACCTGTGCGGTAAAAAATGTCGCGCTGGCGACGCATTGGGCAGCATCTTGCGCGGCAAGCACGGCGAGCGTTGCCGCCAGCGTCGTTCCCGCCACGCAATAGCCGATGGTGTGGACATTTTCGACGCCCAGCAGGTCGCGCACCGTTGCAATCGCGTCAATTTGGGCGGCGATATAATCATCCCAAACCACATCGGCCATGCTGGCATCGGCGGATTTCCACGAAACGATGAAGGTCGAAATACCCTGTTCCACCGCCCAGCGGATGAAGCTTTTCTGCGGGTTGAGGTCGAGGATATAGAAACGGTTTATCCACGGCGGAAAGATTACGAGAGGTGTTTCAAATACCTTTTTGGTGGTCGGTTCATATTGGATGAGCTGATAGAGCGGCGTTTCCTTTATCACCTTGCCGGGCGTGGCGGCAATGTTGACACCCATCTCGAAAGCATCGGTATCGGTTTGCCGGAGCTGCCCTCGCTCAATATCCTCCAGCATGAACTGCAATCCGCGAACGAGATTATCCCCGCCTGTTTCGAGCGTCTTTTCCAGCACCTGCGGATTGGTGAACGGGAAATTGGCGGGCGACAGCGCTTCGACAAGCCCCCGGGTAGCGAAGCGTATTTTCGCCTTC
>CALFXW010000227.1 GCA_937957805.1 uncultured Sphingopyxis sp. | reverse complement strand
AGACACTCTTTCCCTACACGACGCTCTTCCGATCTACGACCGCTCCGTTTCCGTCCCCGGCATCGCCGACCTGCGTCCCATCGGCGTGCGCGCCCAAGTCCGAAAGATCTCGGACCGCGGCAAGCGCGGCATGTTGATGGTGGTGGAAGGCCTCGAGCGCGTGCGCTTCGAGCGCGTGGTCTCCACGTCGCCGTATCACGAGGCCGAGGTGCGCCTGATCAGCGACATGGGCATCGACGACCGCCGCGACCGTCAGCCCGGTGTGCTGCGCCACGTCGGCCAGGCGCGCGCCCTGGAAGATCATCTTGAAGCCGGCCCAGATGATGGCGATCGTGACCACCGCGATCGAGATCGTCACCAGGATCGTGTTGACGTTCGTGACCGTGGTGTTGATCTTGTCGAAGCCCTGGGCGAGGGCTGCCTGCGACAGCAGGGCCGGAACGATGGCGGCCAGGGCCGGCGCGGCACGCCGGATCGATGCGAGGGTTGTCATACCTTCTCCTTCGGTTGGGCGGTGGGAACGGCGCGCGCGGCGACGATGACCTTCCGGACATAGCCGTGGCGGAAGCCGGTGTCGAAGTTGCCGCTGTAGTAGCAGGAGAGCGCCTGCCGCAGCGCTACCTGGTCCGCAGCCTTGGATGCCGTGCCGCTCGCGCGGTCGAAGCACTCGCCGAGCACCGTCTGCATGGCAGCCAGGTTGGCGCAGGGCTCGAAGGCGGTCTCCACGGTCAGGCCGAGCCGATCGAAGTTGCCGACGTTGATCTGGCCGAGGCCGACGCTGAAGTTCCAGCCGCCGTCCTTCAGCGCCTTGGCCGTGGCCAGCGCCTCGGCGCGATTGCGTGGTTGCCGCAGCAGCGCTCCACCGCCTACGGCACCCCGCCGCAGCAGCAGGTCGCCGCCTCCTTCAACGCGCCCGAACTCGCCGCAGAGGCAGCATCGCTGGTGCAGGCGGGCGCGCAGGCAATCGCGGCGGAGGGCGCGCATTTTGGCCGCCTGCTCAACCTTGCCACCGACCATGCCGATGCCATTGCGGCAAGCGCGGCGGCAATGGCGCGTGTAGATGTCACCCTGTCGCATGCCGAAATGGCCTTGCGGGCCAATTGGTGCTGCCCCCAAATTGCCGATAGCCCCTGTCTTATTATCGAAGGCGGACGCCACCCGGTGGTGGAAGCAGCGCTGGCCGCCAACACCGACCAATTTGTCGCCAATGACGTCGCACTGACAACTGATGACCGGCTGTGGCTGGTCACCGGCCCCAATATGGGCGGCAAATCCACTTTTTTGCGGCAATGTGCGCTCATCATCCTGCTCGCCCAGGCGGGCAGTTTTGTGCCTGCGCGCAGCGCGAAACTGGGTCTGGTCGACCGCTTGTTCAGCCGGGTCGGTGCGTCGGACAATCTGGCGCGCGGGCGTTCTACCTTCATGGTCGAAATGGTCGAAACGGCGGCGATATTGGCACAAGCGAGCGCGGAAAGTTTTGTGATTTTGGATGAAGTGGGGCGCGGCACATCCACCTATGACGGCCTTGCACTCGCCTGGGCGGTGGCAGAGGCGGTACACGACAAATTGGGCGCACGCTGCCTGTTTGCCACCCATTATCATGAACTGACCCGGCTCGCCGAACGGCTCGATGCATTATCGCTCCACCATGTGCGCGCGCGCGAATGGCAGGGTGATTTGGTATTGTTGCATGAAGTGGCGGACGGCCCGGCGGCGAGCAGCTATGGCCTCGCCGTCGCGCGACTGGCCGGACTGCCCGCCGATGTGTTGGCGCGCGCCAAGGCTGTGCTGTCCAAGCTGGAGGCGGGGCGCGATGCTAGCGGCGGGCTGGCGGCGGGGCTGGATGATCTGCCGCTGTTTTCGGCATTATTGGCCGAGCCGCAGGTGCAATCCCCTGCAACTGATGCACTGCGCGATGCGCTGGCGACGATGGATATTGACGCGATGCGCCCGCGCGATGCCATCGATGCGCTCTACCAACTGCGCCAGATTGCCGAGCAGGCGCGATGAGCGCGCTATATGACGCGCTGCCCCATCGCCGCACAATCATCGACCGGCGGGCCGTTTGGGATGCGCTGATACCTCTGGGCGAAGGCGACGGGTCAAATGCCGAAAAACGCGCTGCAATGACCGGAATATTGCGCGATACATTGGCGGCGGGGCGCGCGGCGCTCGCCCAACGACTGGAGGGGCATCCGACCCGTGGTCATGCCAGCGCGTTGGCGCAGAGCTTTTTGACCGATCAGATCTTGCGGCTGATTTTCGATTTTACGACCCATTTCCTCTACCCTGCGGCCAATCGGTCGGCGGGGGAGCGGCTGACGCTCATCGCGGTTGGTGGCTATGGCCGCGCGCAAATGGCGCCGCACAGCGACATCGATATCGGCTTTATCACCCCCTTCAAACAAACCGTCTGGGTCGAACAAATTATCGAATCGATGCTCTATTCCCTATGGGATCTGGGGCTGAAGGTCGGGCATAGTTCGCGCTCGCTCGATGATATGGTGCGCATGGCGCGCGTTGACCTAACGATCCGCACCGCCCTGCTGGAAGCACGTTATCTTTGGGGTGACCGCGCGCTTTATGCCGAGGCATCGGCGCGCTTTCTGGCCGAAGTGGTCAAGGGTAATGAACGTGCCTTCATCGCTGACAAATTGGCAGAGCGAGAGGCGCGCCACAAGCGTATGGGCGACAGCCGCTATGTCGTTGAACCCAATGTGAAGGAGGGTAAGGGCGGGCTGCGCGACCTCCACACACTGTTCTGGATCGGCAAATTCCTGCACAAAGTGACCGGCACACAGGATCTGGTCGCAACCGGTCTTTTGTCCGCGCAGGAATATCGCCAATTTGAACGGGCGGAAAATTTCCTGCTTGCGGTGCGCGCGCAGCTCCACATCCTCGCCGGTAGAGCGGAGGATCGGCTGACCTTTGATGTCCAGCGCGAAATCGCCCAGCGGATGCGCTTTGCCGACCGGCCCGGCAAATCGGCGGTTGAACGCTTCATGCAGCTATATTTCATCCATGCCAAAACCGTCGGCGATGTCACTGGCCTGTTTCTGGCCCACCTCGACGAACAGGTGGCGCGGCGCGGGCGGCGCTTTCTGCCGGTGCTGCGCCGTCGCCCAGGCAAGCTCAACGGCTTTGTTCTGGAACGCGGGCGGCTGGCGCACCCAGATGATGACTGGTTTGCGCAAAACCCGCTGCGATTGATTGAAATTTTCGCGCTTGCCGAAAAATATGGGCTGGAAATCCACCCGGCAACGATGCGTATTGTCCGGCGCGATGCACCGCGCATTACCGTCGATGTGCGCCGCGACCCCGCCGCCAATGCGCTGTTCCTCGACATACTCACCTCCCCACGCGGAGGGGAAATGGTGCTGCGCTGGATGAATGAGGCCGCGGTATTCGGTCGTTTCATGCCCGATTTTGGTCGCGTCGTCGCCCAGATGCAGTTCGACATGTACCATCATTATACAGTCGATGAGCATAGTATCCGCGCCATCGGCCTATTGTCGAGGATCGAACGCGGCGAAATGAAGGATGATCACCCGCTGCTGAGCGCGGTGATAAGTCAGATTGTCCAGCGCCGTGCGCTATATGTCGCGGTATTGCTGCATGACATTGCCAAGGGGCGCGGCGGCGATCACAGCATTTTGGGGGCTGAAGTGGCTGAGCGGCTCGGCCCCCGGCTCGGCCTGACCGCAGCAGAGACAGAGGCGGTGGCATGGCTGGTCCGCCACCACCTGCTCATGTCCGCGACCGCATTCAAACGGGATCTGGCGGATTACAAGACTATCGCCGATTTTGCCGCGCTGGTGCAAAGCCCCGAACGATTGCGGCTGCTATTTGCGCTTACCATCGTCGATATTCAGGCGGTGGGGCCGGGGGTGTGGAACGGCTGGAAAAGGCAATTATTGTCCGACCTCTATGATGCGGCGGAGGAAGTGCTGCGCCTCGGCCACAAACAGCATGGGCGGGCCGAACGCATCGCCGAACGCAAGGCGGCGGCGCGCGCGCTGCTGGGCATGACCGATACCGATTTTGCGACGCTGGCGCGCAAATTGCCCGATCCCTATTGGATTGCCGAGCCGGCCGACGTCGCTGCGCACAATATCAAAATGCTCGCCGCAGGGCTGGCCGATGGGCTGGCCATCGCTACCGAATATCGCGCCGAACGCGATGCGACTTTGGTCAGCGTCCATGCGGTGGATCATGCGGGATTATTTTACCGCATCGCCGGTGCCATCCACCTCGCGGGTGGGAACATCATCGATGCACGCGTCCACACCACGCGCGATGGCTTGGCGCTCGACAATTTTCTGGTGCAGGACCCCTTGGGACGCCCGTTTCGGGAACGCGCGCAGATGCAGCGGCTGCGCGCCACCATCCGCGATGCGATGACCAACCGTGCAGCGCTGGTTCGGGGCTTGGCGACCAAGCCCTTGGCCCGTGCACGCACGCATGCCTTTGCCATCAGCCCGCAGGTGCTGGTCGACAATCGCGCATCGAACCGATTTACAGTGATAGAGGTGAATGCACAGGACAGGCCCGCGCTGCTCCACGACTTGGCCTATGCGCTATTTCAATCGCGCGTCACGCTGCATTCGGCGCATATCGCCACCTATGGCGAACGCGCGGTCGATGTCTTCTATGTCACCGACCTGATTGGCGACAAGATAGAGGGTAAGGCACGTTGCCGCGCGATCGAAAAACGGCTGTATGATGCAGCCAGCGTTGTCGACGCGCCGGTTGATGTGGCGGTTTAGGTCACATACCCATAAACAGGATTCCCAAGCGGCGTGAGTTCTGATTC
>CALFXW010000226.1 GCA_937957805.1 uncultured Sphingopyxis sp. | reverse complement strand
CATCACCTGTCCGACGAAAAAGCCAAACAGCGCCGCTTTGCCGCCCTGATATTCGGCAACCTTGTCCCCATTGGCGGCGAGGATGGTATCGACGGCAGCTTCAATCGCGCCGCTGTCGCTTTCCTGTTTCAACTCCTCACGGTCAACGATGACGGCTGCACCGTCGCCAGTTTCAAGCATTTTTTCAAATACTTGCTTGGCAATACTGCCAGAAATTGTACCATCCGCCACCAGCGCCAATAATTCTGCTGCCGCCGCAGGGCTGACCGGCGATGCCTCTATCCCAAGGCCGAGGCGGTTGAGCGCGCCGAATAACTCGCTGGTCACCCAATTTGCCGCCGCCTTACCGTCTGCCCCAGCGCCCAGCAGCGCATCGAACCAGTGGGCGCTTTCGACCTCTGCGGTCAAAACCTGCGCATTATAGGCCGAAATGCCCAGCGCTTCGTAGCGCGCACGTTTTGCATCGGGCAATTCGGGCAGGCTGGCCCGACATTCGGCGATGAAATCATCGCTCAGTTCGAGCGGCAGCAGATCCGGGTCGGGGAAATAACGGTAATCATGCGCATCCTCCTTGGATCGCATGGTGCGCGTCGTCCCGCTGTCAGGGTTGAACAGCCGGGTTTCCTGATCGACGCTGCCGCCGCCTTCGATCAGCGCGACCTGCCGTTTCGCTTCATATTCAATCGCCTGCATGACAAAGCGAACCGAATTCACATTTTTGGTTTCGGTGCGCGTGCCAAGTTCATCGCCCAGTTTGCGCACCGACACATTGACGTCGGCACGCATAGAGCCTTCTTCCATATTGCCGTCGCACGAACCGACATAGCGCAGGATGGAACGCAGTTTGCGCAGATAAGCGCCTGCTTCTGCCGGCGAACGCATGTCGGGGCGGGACACTATTTCCATCAGCGCGACGCCCGAACGGTTCAAATCGACAAAGGACATGGTGGGATGCTGGTCGTGCATCAATTTTCCCGCATCCTGTTCCACATGGATACGTTCGATACCGATGCGCTTGTCCGATGCTATACCTGCCTTGGTATCGGCATCGATGGTCAACGCCCCCTCCCCCACCAGCGGGTGGTAGAGCTGTGAAATCTGGTATCCCTGCGGCAGATCGGCATAAAAATAATTTTTGCGGTCAAAGCGCGACCAGTTGTTAATCTGCGCCTCTATCGCAAGGCCGGTGCGCACCGCCTGACGGACGCATTCAGTGTTCAGCACGGGCAACATGCCGGGCATCGCGGCATCGACCAGCGAAACTTGCGTATTGGGTTCTGCGCCGAATGCAGTTGCCGCGCCGGAAAACAGCTTGGCGTTGGAAGTGACCTGCGCATGAACTTCGAGGCCGATTACAACCTCCCACGCGCCGGTTTCGCCATGGATGCGATATTCGCTCATTTTCTTACCACCATTTTTCCGCACGTGCGTTGAACCCGACGCGCTGTTCCAGCGCCAGCCCGGCGTTCAACACGCCCTGCTCGTCGAACATATTACCGATAATCTGTAAGCCCAGTGGCAAGCCATCAGCACTGAGCGCGGCGGGCACCGACATGGCGGGCAGCCCGGCAAGGCTGGCCGGCACGGCAAAGACGTCATTCAAATACATGGCGAGCGGGTCAGCGCTGCGTTCGCCGAGCGCGAAGGCAGCGGACGGCGCAGTCGGCGCTAAAATTACGTCACACCGGGTGAAAGCGTCGGCAAAATCGCGCGCGATCAACGTGCGTATCTTTTGCGCCTGCGTATAATAGGCATCGTAAAAACCGGCCGACAGCACATAGGTGCCAATCATGATCCGCCGCTTCACCTCTGGCCCGAAACCGGCGGCGCGGGTGGCGGCGTACATAGCTTGCAGGCCTTCGCCTGCGGGCATATCCTGCAACCCCGCCCCCTCGGGCAGATCGCGTAAACCATAACGCACACCGTCATAACGCGCGAGGTTGGAGGATGCTTCGGCAGGGGCAATGATATAATATGCAGGCAGCGCATATTTGGTGTGCGGCAGCGAAATATCGACGATTTCTGCGCCCGCATCACGCAGCATCGCTGCACCCTTGTCCCACATCGCCGCAATATCGGCATCGATGCCGTCGAGCCGATATTCGCGCGGGATGCCCACTTTTTTGCCGCGTAAATCGGCACTTAGCGCCGCTTCCCAATCAGGAACCGGCATATTCAGGCTGGTTGCATCCTTGGCATCATGGCCTGCCATCACGCCGAGCATGATTGCGCAATCGCGCACATCGCGCGCCATCGGCCCCGCTTGGTCGAGGCTGGAGGCAAAGGCAACAATCCCCCAACGCGAACAACGGCCATAGGTCGGCTTGATACCCGAAATGCCAACAAAGGCAGCGGGCTGACGGATGGAACCGCCGGTGTCCGTCCCCGTAGCCGCCGGACACAGCCGCGCGGCAACCGCGCTCGCCGAACCACCCGACGATCCACCCGGCGCAAGCGCGGCATTGCTGCCATCACTGCTGCGCCATGGGGAGAGGACATTGCCGAAATAGCTCGTCTCGTTCGACGAACCCATGGCGAATTGATCCATATTGAGCTTGCCGAGCATCCCGGCACCCGCATCCCACAATTTCTGCGAAACGCTCGATTCATAGGGCGGGACAAAGCCTTCCAAAATATGGCTGGCCGCTGTCGTCTGCACCCCCTTGGTGGCGAATAAATCCTTCATGCCGATGGGAACGGCGGAGAGCGGCTTCAGCGTCCCCGCCGCCCGGTCAGCATCGGCTTGACGCGCCGCAGCCAGCGCATGGTCGGGCGTTTCGACGATGAAGGCGTTGAGCGCGCGCGCACCTGCGACCGAGGCGCTGAACGCGTCGGCCACTTCCACCGCCGTAAAATCTCCGGCGCGGTGTCCGTTGCGGATTTCGGCAACGGTAAGGTCGGTCAATATCGTCATGTCAGTCTAACTCTTCCCAGCCGGTATCGCGGCCCCGCATCCCACGAAAATGATCAAATGATGTGCCAGCGCCCTTGTTCTGGATCCCGCGACGCGCGCGGCTTCGCCGCTGCCCGGGATGATCGAATGATGTGCTATCATTCGATCACCTTTGGGACGCCGAAAAAGCCATGTTGCGGCGCGGGCGCATTGGACAAAATATCATCGCGCCGATTGCCCCCGGTCAGTGGGTCGGCATCAACCACATCGGCGCGCAGCACCATCTTGTTCGGGATGACCGCCGTCATCGGTTCAACGCCCGTCACATCCACCTCTGCCAATTGATCCACCCAGGCGAGGATATTGTTAAGTTCGGGAACGAGCGCCGCCACTTCCCCTTCATCCATTGCTATCCGCGCCAGTTTGGCGATTTTGCTGACGGTGGCATTATCGACGGACATGGCGGAAACCCTTGATTGGCGCTGCGGAACAGAGAATGTTGGAAGGCGCGGCGCTAGCAGGGCGCGCGCTCCGCTTCAAGGCTCCCCATTGTTCCACGTGGCGATTGCATGGTGCGCCCGGTCGCGATATTCCGCCGATATGAGCGAAAATATCGTCAACCCACCCCCGCGCCGCCGTTTCCGGCCTGCGCGCATCTTCCTCTATATCTGCGCACTGGTCATATTGCTGGCCATCGGCGTTGCGGTCGCCTGGCGGCTCTACCCTGACTGGTTCATGCGCGCGGCCTTTGTCCCGACAGAGGAATTTGCCGCCCCGCCCGCCGCGCCGCCGCTGACATGGGCCAATGACAATATGTGGATCGCCCGGCCGGGCAAGCCGGGGGGCAATCCCGCGCTCTGGATGCCGCGCACCGCCGATCTGGTGGCGGGGCAGCAGCCCGCCCGCTTTGCCGATAGTGCGCCAAAGGGCAATGCCGTGATTTTTTACGTCCACCCGACCAGCCTTACCAGCCGGGCGCATTGGAACGCCGCGTTTGACGATGCGGAGGCGAACGCCCTCGCCGCGACCTTTGCGCGCGGACAGGCCAGCGCCTTTTCCGGCGTCGGCGATGTCTGGGCACCCCATTATCGGCAGGCCGCGCTTGGCGCCTTTCTGACCCGCGACACCGCAACCGCCAACAATGCGCTGAGCGCCGCATATGCCGATGTGGTCGTCGCATGGCGGCAATTTCTGGCCGATGTCGGCCCCGACCGGCCCATCATCCTTGCAGGGCATAGTCAGGGTGCGCTCCACCTGACCCGCCTGTTGCGGCTCGAAATCGCGAGTAAGCCCGTCGCCGGGCGGATTGCCGCTGCCTATATCATCGGCTGGCCTGTATCGGTGGCGCATGACCTGCCGCTGATGGGCCTCCCCGCCTGTGCCAAGCCGGACGACAGCGGGTGCATTTTGGCATGGCAAAGCTTTGCCGAACCCGCCGATTACCACCAGCTAACCGATGTTTATGACGCTACAACCGGCTTTGACGGCGCACCGCGCACAGGCAGCCGCATGTTGTGCGTCAATCCGATCAGCGGTGTCTTGGACGGTGCCGCGCCCCAAAGCGCCAATCTGGGCACCATCAAGCAGGATCAGGATTTGCGCGACGGGCAGTTATTCCCCGGCGCGGTC
>CALFXW010000225.1 GCA_937957805.1 uncultured Sphingopyxis sp. | reverse complement strand
TCCTGCTGCTAGCGATTGCCGCGCCCGCTTTGGCGCAGACGACGCCAGCAACCCCGCCGCCTGCGACAACTTCTGCTGTGCCAGCCAGCGCGCCCAATCCTGATGATCAGATTCGCTGTCGTCGGATGGCGGTGACGGGATCGATCGCGCGCTTTGAACGTGTGTGCAAGACGGTAGGCGAATGGCGGCGTCTCGCACAAAATGGCAATGATGCGGCGCGTGCCACCATCGAATATAGCACGTCGCGCCCGTCGGGCGGCACCTGACCCGGTTGGAACGGCAGCAGCCCGGTTAAGCCGCTGCCGTTCGCTCATTGGTCAATCTATTGCGATTTTCAGGCCCCCGTCGCCCTCATCAACGGCGAGGGTTGAACCATCTCGGGCATCACCGCGCAATATCAGTTCGGCAAGCGGGTCTTGCACAAAACGCTGCACTGCGCGTTTCAGCGGACGTGCGCCATATACTGGGTCATAGCCGACGCGCCCCAGCCATGCGCGGGCCGCATCGCTCAGCGTCAGGGTGATTTTGCGCTCGGCCAGCAGGCGCTGAACCCGCGCAATCTGGATGTCGACGATCGGTCCCATATGCCCTGCACCTAGCCGGTGGAACAGGATGATTTCATCCAACCGGTTCAAAAATTCGGGGCGAAAATGGCTGCGCACCACCTCCATCACCTGGGGTTCGACGCTGGTGACATCGGCATCATCGGCCAATTGCGTCAGAAACTGGCTGCCCAGATTCGACGTCAACACGATGATCGTATTGGTAAAGTCCACCGTGCGGCCCTGCCCGTCGGTGAGCCGACCATCGTCGAGCACTTGCAGCAATATGTTGAACACATCGCCATGGGCCTTTTCCACCTCATCAAACAGCACGACCTGATAGGGTCGCCGGCGCACCGCTTCGGTCAGAACGCCACCCTCATCATAGCCGACATAGCCCGGCGGCGCACCGATGAGGCGCGCGACACTGTGCTTTTCCATAAATTCGGACATGTCGATCCGCACCATCGCGGCATCATCATCGAACAAAAATCCAGCCAGCGCCTTGGTCAATTCGGTCTTGCCGACCCCGGTTGGCCCCAGAAACAGGAAACTGCCGAGCGGGCGATTGGGGTCTTGCAACCCGGCGCGCGCGCGGCGCACGGCGGTTGAAACCGCGCGCACCGCTTCGGCTTGGCCGATGACGCGTTTGCCCAGCACTTCTTCCATGTGGAGCAGCTTTTCGCGCTCCCCCTCCATCATCCGGTCAACCGGAATCCCGGTCCAGCGTGACACGACGCTGGCAATGTCGGCATCGGTCACTTCTTCGCGCAACATCGCGCCAGCGGACGCTTGCGCTGCGTCGGCCAATTGCCGTTCAAGCTCGGGGATAGTGCCATAGCTAAGTTCACCCGCACGCGCCAAATCACCACCGCGCTGCGCCTGTTCCAGTTCCAGCCTCGCCGCATCCAATTGTTCTTTGAGCCGCGCTTCGCCCGCAATCTTGTCCTTTTCCGCCTGCCAGCGGCTGGTAAGTTCCGCGGATTGCTGCTCCAGATTGGCGAGGTCGCTCTCAAGCGTCGCCAGCCGGTCTTTGGATGCGGCATCGCTTTCTTTTTTGAGCGCTTCGCGTTCGATTTTGAGCTGGATGATCCGCCGGTCGAGCGTTTCAATTTCCTCGGGCTTGGACTCCACCTCCATCCGGATGCGGCTCGCTGCTTCGTCCATCAGGTCGATGGCCTTGTCGGGCAGAAAGCGGTCGGAGATATAGCGGTTGGACAAGGTGGCGGCAGCGACAATCGCTGCATCGGTTATCCGCACCCCATGGTGGAGTTCATATTTTTCCTTGAGCCCGCGCAGGATGGAAATGCTGTCCTCCACCGTCGGTTCTCCGACGAAAACCGGTTGGAACCGGCGTTGGAGTGCGGCATCCTTTTCGACATATTTGCGATATTCGTCGAGCGTGGTGGCACCAATGCAATGTAGCTCGCCACGCGCCAAGGCGGGTTTGAGCAAATTGCCCGCATCCATCGCGCCTTCGCTTTTGCCCGCACCGATCAGCGTGTGCATTTCATCGATAAACAGGACGATGTCGCCTTCCGCCGATTTTACCTCGTCGAGCACGCCCTTGAGCCGTTCTTCAAATTCACCGCGATATTTCGCCCCGGCAATCAGCGAACCCAAGTCGAGCGACATCAACCGCCGCCTCTTCAACGTGTCCGGCACGTCGCCATTGGCGATGCGCAGCGCCAACCCTTCGGCAATCGCGGTCTTGCCGACGCC
>CALFXW010000224.1 GCA_937957805.1 uncultured Sphingopyxis sp. | reverse complement strand
CGATGTCGGCATGCTATATTATCTTTACCCCGATGCGCCGGGCGGCGTTTCAAGCGACAGTTTCGAAGCCTATGCGTCGATTTCCGGCAGTTTGGGGCCAGCGGTGGCAAAGCTTGGCACCAATTATACATGGGGTCAGGCGGCGACCGGCCAGCGCGACAATATCTATGTCTATGGCGACCTTAGCGTCGGTGTGCCCAACACACCGGTGACGCTGGTGGCGCATTATGGCTATAGCGACGGGGCCTATGGCAGCGCGCTCAACGCAGCGGGCGGACGCCTGTTCGACGATGGTTACAGCGACTGGTCGCTGGGTGCGGATTATGTGACCGGGCCGATCACCCTTGGCCTGCGCTATATCGACAATGACCTGCCGCGCGTCGCGCTCACCACCAGCCACAACCTTGCCAAAGCGACGGTCATGGGGTCGGTGACGTTTAGCTTTTAACGCCAGCGCAGATTGTCGCGCGATAATTCGGCAATGGAACGCGCGCCCATCAGTTTCATGTCGCGCACCAGTTCGGCATGGAGCAGGTGGAGCGCGCGTTCGACCCCCGCCTCCCCCGCCGCGGCGAGCGCATAAAGATACAGCCGCCCGCCCGAACATGCCTTGGCCCCGACGCTCAGCGCCTTCAATATATGGCTGCCCCGGGTGATGCCGCCGTCGCAAATCACGTCAATCTTGTCGCCGACCGCATCGACGATTTCGGCCAGCGCATCAAATGGCGCGCGGCTGCCATCGAGCTGCCGTCCGCCATGGTTGGAAACCATGATCGCGCTCGCCCCGATATCGACGGCGCGGCGGGCATCCTCCACAGCCATCACGCCCTTCAGGCAAAAATGCCCGCCCCAATATTTGGCGATTGCCTCTGCGCGTTTCCAGTCGAGGCCTTGGTCGAGCATATTGGTGAAATAGTCGGCGACCGATGCGGGCACCGATGAACCGGCGGCGACATAGGCTTCCAAATTGGGCAGCGAAAATCGCTCGCGCAGCAGATAGTCGATCGTCCATCGCGGCTTTGTCGCATAGGATAGCATCGATGATGGGGTGAGGCGCGGGGGGGAGGTAAAGCCCGAACGCAGGCAACGTTCGCGGTTGCCCCCGACAATCGTATCGACGGTCAGCGCCACCACATCCATGCCCGCATCCTTTGCGGCATCGACCATCGCGCGGTTCAGCCCCTCATCCTTATGGACGTAAAGCTGAAACATTTTGGGAGCATCGGACAGCGCGGCAAAGTCGCTGATCGACACCGTCGCCAGACTGGAAAGCCCCGCCATCGTTCCGAATTTGGCCGCCGCGCGCGCGACGGCGCGCTCCCCCTGCCAGTGGAACAGCCGCTGCAAGGCGGTGGGGGACAGGAACAAAGGCATGGCGAGCCGCCGCCCGAACAAAACCACTGACATGTCGATGTCGGCCACCCCGGCGAGCACGCGCGGTACCAAATCGCAATCGTCATAGGCCGCGCGGTTGCGTTGGCGTGTCCGCTCATCATCGGCGGCCCCGTCGATATAATCAAACACCGGCCAGGGCAGGCGGCGCTTTGCCAGCGCGCGGAAATCATCGATATTATGGACGCGGGCGAGCGCGTTCACAGCAGCGCCTGTTTTTCTTCGGCCAGCCGATCAAGCTCCGCGCGGCTCAATTTCTTGGCGGCGCTTTTCAATTGCCCGCAGGCGGCCATGATGTCGCGCCCGCGCGGGGTGCGGATGGGCGCGCTAATCCCCCCTTCGAACACAATGTTGGAAAAACGGCGGATCCGCGCATCATCCGAACAGGCATAGGGCGCACCCGGCCATGGGTTAAAGGGGATGAGGTTGACCTTTGCCGGAAGCCGATATTGCTTGAGCAAACGCACCAGTTCGCGCGCATCATCATCGCTGTCATTCTTGCCCGCCAGCATGACATATTCAAAGGTGATCCGCCGGGCATTATTGGCACCGGGGTAAGCGGCGCAGGCTTCGAGCAGCGATTCGAGGTCATATTTGCGGTTGACGGGGACAATCTCATCACGGATTTCCTTGGTCACCGCGTGCAGCGAAACCGCTAGGTTGACGCCGATTTCCGCGCCGGCCCGCGCCATCATCGGCACCACCCCGCTGGTGGAAAGCGTGATCCGCCGTTTGGACAGCGCCAGCCCGTCGCCATCCATGACAATCTGCATCGCTGCTTTGACATTGTCGAAATTATAGAGCGGTTCGCCCATGCCCATCAGCACGATGTTGGTCAGCAACCGGCCATCGGCACTGTAATGGCCGCCATCTTCATCGGCGGCATCATCATCCTCTGCACTGGTCGCCATATTGCCCTTGGGCCATTCGCCCAGCGCATCGCGCGCCAACATCACCTGCCCGACGATTTCCCCTGCACGGAGGTTACGGACAAGGCGCATTGTCCCTGTGTAACAAAAACGGCAGTTCAATGTGCAGCCAACCTGGCTCGAAATACATAATGTGCCGCGCGCCGCATCGGGGATGAACACCATTTCAAATTCATGACCATCGTCAGTCGACAGCAACCATTTGCGCGTGCCATCGCTCGATTGCTGCGCGGTGACGATTTGCGGACGGGCGATGATGAAATGTTCGGCCAGCCACGGACGCATAGTCTTGGCAATGTCGCTCATCGCGGCAAAGTCACTCACCCCGCGATGATAAATCCAATGCCATAATTGTTTGGCGCGCAATTTGGCGGCCTTGCTGTCCAGTCCCTTGTCCACCAGCGCCGTCTGTATTTCACCGCGCGTCATGCCGATGAGGTCGATCCGCCCGTCGGCACGCGGCGCAATATCGCGCGGCTGCACCACGGGGTCGGCATGGCCGGCAATCGGCATAAGGGGGGTGGCAATGCTGGTCATGGCGCGGCCTATAGGGCAAAGCGCCCGCCATTTCCAATGCGTTAGCGCGCGCAACCCAATGCCGCAGCGTCAATCGCGCTGGCGGCGCCCGATAATGGCCAAATGCTGCTGCCCCGCCCGACCGACAGCCGCATGGTTGCACTCGACCGCAGCGCGGCGACAATCGCCGCATCCATCCGCGCATCGCGCGCCCATGCGCCATTGCCGCGCGCCGCCAGTTCAAATCGCCGTCCGCCAAGGTCGAGCGACACCAATTCCCCCGCAGCGACGTTGCGCGCTAGGCGGAAATAGATTTGTCCGCGCACGCGTGCTGTCGGCCAGAAACTGATCGTCGCATATTGCGCGACCCCCGCCCCCTCAGGCTCCGCAATGGCGAAACAACGGCGTGGCAAATTACCGCTCACCGGGTCGTGAAAGGCTACCCATTGCCCATAGCTGCCCAATGCATCGCGCGCAAAGGCCGTTGTGGACAGGATGGTGGCCGCCGCCAGCAGAGTGGTGCGCGCCAATTTCATTCGACGGTGCCTGTCGCATCCAGTCGGATGATTTGTTCCTGACCACCGCCGATCATTACCAGCGTTCCCTGCGGCAGCCCTTCGGCCACCGGCACGCCGAATCGACGGTCGGGTTCCAACCCCAGCATGACCCCGCGCAGCACCCGGCTCGACATGCCGTGCATCACCACCAGCCGGTCGGCACCCACCGCATCCAGCCCCGCCAGCCAGTCGCGCAGCCGCGCCGCGACCGCCGGATAATCCTCCCCATCCGGGGCGGTCTGGGTAAACAGGCCGGTTCGCGTGCAGACAAAATCACCGATTTCTGTACGGATTTCGGCATAATTCTGCCCCGTCCAACTGCCGACATTTATTTCATTCAACCGCGCATCGACGTGGCGCTGGTGCCAGTCGGCGCCAATATGTTCGGCCATCACCGACAATGTCTGCTGCGCGCGTCCGGCGGGCGAACACCAAAGTTCGAGCGCCTGATGCGTCCCCAACCATTGGGCGAGCGCCGCGCCCATTTTGTCGGCTTGGCCAAAGCCGCGCCGGGTCAGCGGGGTGTGGATTTGTCCATCACCCTGCATCCGGCCGACGGCGTTAAAAATCGTTTCGCCATGCCGCGCGATGAACATGCGCCCCGCCTTTGCCATATGCACCTGCTCCCTGCCGTTTATATTGCCTCACGCGCTATACAGGCCATATCCGAAACGATCGTTTCGGATGATTCTGCTCCGGCCCGCACCCGAAATTCGTGCGTGGACGAATTTCGAATCCGACTCTAAGGATGCTCTGGGTGAGGTGCGGGAATCGGTCAAGCCACCAACGCCGCCTTACCGGGGTTTATGGGGGTTTGATCCGGCAGCGACGGGTCGAAATGATAGGGAATAGCTGAATCTATGCAGGCGAAGATTGAACGCGCGGTGCTGCTACGCTGTTTGGGCCATGTCCAATCGGTGGTGGAAAAGCGTAACACCATCCCCATCCTGTCCAATGTGTTGATTGAAGCAATCGACAACAGCGTCATTCGCGTCATGGCCACCGACCTTGATATGCAGATTGTCGAATCGGTGGAGGCAAAGGTGGAAACGCCGGGCGCTACCACCGTGTCAGCGCACCTGCTGTTCGAGATTGCGCGCAAATTGCCGGAGGGGAGCGAGGTCAGCCTCGCCGCCGCCGATGGTGAAATGCTCGTGCGCGCGGGCCGATACCAGTCCAAGCTCAAAACCCTGCCGCGCGATGATTTCCCCGTGATTGCAGAGGGGGAATTGCCGACCAGCTTCGAACTGGGCGTCAAGGACGTGCTGGCGATCATCGAAAAGACTCGCTTTGCGATTTCGACCGAGGAAACGCGCTATTATCTGAACGGCATATTCCTCCACGTGGCGGATGATGTGTTGCGCGCGGCGGCGACCGACGGGCACCGGCTGGCGCGCTATACGCTGGCGCTGCCCGAAGGGGCGCAGGGGATGAGCGATGTCATCATCCCCCGCAAATGCGTTGGCGAATTGCAAAAATTACTGTCCGAAGCGGGCGAAGGGCGCGTCCAGATTGACCTGTCGCCCAATAAAATCCGCTTCACCATCGGCAGCGCGGTGCTGACATCGAAACTGATCGACGGCACCTTTCCCGATTATACCCGCGTCATCCCGACCAGTAATGACAAATTATTGCGGCTCGACCCCAAAAGCTTTGCCGCCGGGGTTGACCGCGTTGCCACCATCGCCAGCGATAAAACGCGCGCGGTGAAAATGTCGCTGGATACCGACAAGGTGACCCTGTCGGTGACCAGCCCTGAAAATGGCACGGCGGCGGAGGAATTGTCCGCCAGCTATGGTTCCGGCCCGATGGAGGTTGGGTTTAACGCCCGATACCTAAAGGATATTATCGATCAGATTGATTCAGACCATGTCGAATTGCATTTGGCCGACGCATCCGCCCCGACCCTGATCCGGGAGGATGAGAAATCCCCAGCCTTATATGTGCTGATGCCCATGCGCGTTTAGGCCCTAAATCCTCGCCCCGTGGCGGAGGGGAACCGCCGCATAGCGGCCGGGGGGGCAAGCGCATATGTGTCTCGACTTCGCTCGACACGAACGGTTATTGTTCTCGTCATGCTGAATTTATTTCAGCATCCATGGTCAGGCAGTGCGTTTGAGCCATGTTTCGCGAGAGAGGCGAGAGGGATATCCCCCCACCGTTTACGGGAGGGGGTCAGGGGTGGGTATTTTCCTTTTGCCGGATTCCGGCCTTCGCCGGAATGACGAATATGGACACGATGTCCCCGGCCTATGCAGGGATCAAAAACTGGATTGCCGCGTCGCCGCGCGGCTGACCCGCCAGATGCGGTTGCCCACATCATCGGCGATAAGCAGCGCGCCATCGCGCGCCACCTTGGCATCAGCGGGCCGGCCCATCGCTTGGCCTGCACCATTCACAAAGCCCGTCAAAATATCGATCGGCAGCGCGTCGAGCGGCTCCCCCTCTGCGCTAAAGGGCACAAACACCACTTTATAGCCCGCGCGCGGCGCGCGGTTCCACGAACCGTGAAGCGCGACGAACATGCCCTTGGAAAAACTGGGGCCAAGGTTCGCCCCATTGGCAAAGCTCATCCCCAAGGGAGCGACATGCGCGCCCAGCGCATAATCAGGCCGAACGACATATTGGCGACGGTCGTCATAATCCTGCTCTTTCACCCGATCATCGACGAAACCGCCCCAATAATACCAGGGCCAGCCATAAAAATCGCCCAGCGACACTTCGGTCAGATAATCGGGCACCATGTCCGAACCCAGCATGTCGCGTTCGTTGACATTGGCCCATAAATGGCCGGTATCCGGGTCGATGGCGAGGCCGGACGGATTGCGCAGCCCCTCTGCATAGCTGCGGTGGTAATTTTGCCCGGGGCGCACTTCCAAAATGCGCGCGCGTCCGCGTTCCCACGCCATCCCGCCTTCGCCGATATTGCTGTTCGAACCGATGGCGATGTACAATATGTTGCCATCCGCGCTCGCCACCATTGATTTTGCCCAATGATTATTGGGGCCGCGCGCTGGCAGATCCAATATCTTGCGCGCCGCGCCACGTACCGACCCTGTGGCAATGTCAAAATCATAGGCAACCAGCGCGTCGGTGTTGGCGATGTAGAGTGTGCTGCCCACCAATGCCATGCCGCTCGGGCTGTTGAGGCCGGTGATGATGGGGCGCTTTACCTCTGCCACGCCATCACCATCGCCATCGCGCAGCAGCGTGATGCGGTTGGCAGATGGCACCGCCGCCCCAGCCTCACCCAAAATGCGCCGCGCAAACCAGCCGGTGATGCCGCCACCAGCGCGCGGCGGCGAATTGCTTTCGGCGACCAGCACATCGCCATTGGGCAGCACCAGCAAATTGCGCGGGTGGTCAAGCCCGCTGGCGAACGCCACAACGCTAAGGCCCGGCGCGGCGACTGGTGCGCCATTGCCCGACCAGCCCACGGCGGGGGCAATATTGACCGTCGGAAAGGCTTGCGGGCGCGGGCTGGACAGCACAGGCACCCGTCCGGTCAGTTCGGCATTGGATAGCCGCGCCACATCGGGCCGGGTCTGCCAATAAATATAGCCAGCCCCTGCAAGGAGGACGACCAACACGGCGAGCAGGATTTTCTTGCGCATGGCCATAGCATAGGCGCGGCGTGCGGCGCTGCAAAGGGGGGATGGTTGTCCCGCCGTTTACCCAAATTGGTGGGGTGAAGTTGGGATATGCGCGGCTAAGGGCATTGCATGATCAGCAATCAAATTCCGCCCGCCCCCTTGTTCGACATTTTGGGGGCAGCAGGTGCGCGCGCGCCTGTAACCCCGCCTTTTCATGGCGGGGCAGCCGTCGTCGAAGCGGCGGCGGCATTGCAGGCGGAATTTGAAGCTGATGCACCGGGCGCGGCGCGGCTGCGCGCCGACATCGCCCGTCGTGCCGACAATGGTTGGCATTTCTGCCATTGGCGCGAGGTGGAGCGGCTGCTTACGCTTGATGCCGCAACCCCGCTTGGCGCGCTAAACTAAGAACAAGCTTACCGCCCGCCAGAGGCGATCAGATCGACATCGACAATGCCGCCCGCCATCTGGCGTGCCATGATGACAAAGGCTTCGTCGCCGCGCGTCCCGCCCAGATAATGTTCATTGCCGCGCAACAGATGTTCGGCGCTGTAACCGGCGCGCTGCGCCTGCGTATAATAATAATCGAGGATCGACTGCATGTCGGCGCGGCTCTGGAAATTGACGACGCGCACATTGCAACGGCCATTGGCAACGCCTGCTGCTTCGACGAGCGCGGCTCGCGGATAGACCCCGAATGCTGGTGGCAAGCGGCTGGCCCATTCATTGCCATAGCGAATGTCCGCGCCGCAACCCGTGCCGCCCTGTTGGCGGGCGAGACCGCCCAGCGTTGCAGGACGGGGCGCCGCCGCCTGTTCGCAGCGGCTGTCGCAATTTTCCTCATAGCGGCCGGGCGCGGGCGCGCGCAGCATCTGCCCGCCAACCGCACGGCGCGCATCGGCGATCGCATCCGCCGCCGTGCCACCACCCGCAAGCGCGGGCACCCCGCCGCTCCCTGGTTGCGCGGCATTGGCAACCGCTGCGGCATTGCTCTGCCCCGTGCGTGCAGGGTCAACCATGATGTCGCCATTGACCGCGCTGCGCACGGCGGGATCATTGCTCGCCAGACCATCGGGCTGTTCGGAAACCTGCGCGGCTTCGGGGTTGCGGCAGGCACCCAGCGCGGCAAGCGCGACCAGCGATGTCAACAGCAACAGGGGGCGGCGATAGGCGGGCATTGGCAAACTCCGAAACATATTGTCCAGTCGCTAGCATATTGGCGCATCGCTTTGGTTAACGGCAAGGCAATTATAAGGTTAAACGCTGTGCCCCATAGGGACAGTTGCGTAATTTTATTGCGTGTGCGACACCGCCATCATGGCCGACCAAAATCCAGCGCCCAGCGCGCATATCGACGGGGAAGCAAAAATCGGCCTGATTTCCGGGCTTGCGGCCTATGCCATTTGGGGCATCATGCCGGTTTATTTCCACATGCTCGCCGGCGTGCCGCCCGAACAAATCGTTGTGCACCGGATATTATGGTCGGTGATTTTGCTGCTCTGCATTTTGGCGCTGCGCGGGCGGATGGCGGCATTTCGCGCGGCGATGACCGACAAAAAATTGCTCGGTGCGCTGACCGTCAGCGCACTGCTCATCGCCTTTAACTGGCTGCTCTATATTTGGGCGGTGCTCCACCAACAGGTGGTGGCGGCCAGTCTGGGCTATTTCCTCATTCCCCTGCTCAACGTGCTATTGGGGCGCAGCCTGCTCGGCGAACGGTTGAATCAGACGCAATGGCTGTCGGTGGCGATGGCCGCAATTGGTGTCGCGGTGCTCAGCATCGGGGCATTTTCCGCGATGTGGATCAGCGTCCTGCTCGCGCTCAGTTTCGGGCTTTATGGGCTGGTGCGCAAACAGGTGGTGGTCGGCCCAATGGTCGGGCTGAGTGTTGAGACGATGGTGCTGATGCCCTTTGGCATTGCCGCGATGCTATATTGGGGTGCGCGTGGCGAAGTGACCTTTGGCGTCGGTATCCAGCATATTTTGCTGCCGCTGGCCGGTGTGATTACCGCCATTCCGCTGCTGCTCTTTGCGACGGCGGCGCGGCGACTGACGCTGTCCACCCTGGGCTTGTTGCAATATGTCGGGCCGAGCATCCAATTATTGTTGGGGCTGTTCGTCTATGGCGAACATCTGACGCTCGCCCACAAAATCGCCTTTCCGCTGATATGGGGCGCGCTCTGCCTCTATAGCTGGGGGGCGATGCGCCAGCCCAAAACTTCGCCAGCGTGAAAGGGGACGATGTGGCTGCCCGCGGCATCGATGCGCGCGGGCACGGGTGTTTCTCCGCGTTCGATGGTGATGCGCGCGTCATTGACCGGCAGACGGTAAAAGGCCGGGCCGTTCAGGCTGGCAAAGGCTTCGAATTTTTCGAGCGCCCCTGCCTCGTCAAAAATCTGGATATAGGATTCGATCGCAAAGGGCGCGTTGAAAATCCCCGCACAGCCGCACGCAGCCTCCTTCGCGCCGACCAGATGCGGCGCCGAATCGGTGCCGAGGAAATATTTGGCTGACCCGCCTGTCGCCGCGCGGCAGAGCGCGATGCGATGTTCCTCCCGCTTGGCAACCGGCAGGCAATAGGCATGGGGGCGAATGCCGCCATCAAACATCGCATTGCGGTTGATATGGAGGTGCTGGGGGGTGATGGTGGCGGCGATATTGCCCCCTGCTGCATCGACAAAATCGACCGCCTGCCGCGTGGTAATATGTTCAAGGACGATGCGCAGCGCCGGAAATTCGCGCGCCAGCGGCACCAATGTCCGTTCGATAAAGACGGCTTCGCGATCAAAAATATCAACTTCGCGGTCGGTCACCTCCCCATGGAGGAGGAGCGGCATCCCAGCTTTCTCCATCGCGGCAAAAATGGGGTAGAGCGCTCCTATGTCGGTCACCCCATGCTGGCTGCCGGTTGTCGCGTGCGCGGGATATAGTTTGGCGGCGGTCAAAATCCCCGCGCCATGCCCCGCAATCAGGTCGGCGGCATCGCTGCCATCGGTCAGATATGCGGTCATCAGCGGCGTGAAGTCCGCACCCTGGGGCAAAGCGGCAATGATCCGTTCCCGATAGGCGGCAGCATCGGCGCTGGTCACGACCGGCCGGGGCAAATTGGGCATGATGATCGCGCGGGCGAACTGGCGCGCCGTATATGCCAGCACGGCAGCCATCATCTCGCCGTCGCGGATGTGCAGGTGCCAGTCGTCAGGGCGGGCGATGGTCAGGCGTGAAATGCTGCTGGCAGGTGACTTTTGCATGCCGCCGCACTAGCCTTAGCCCATGTCTGCAACAAGTCCCGCCGTTGATGCGCCCAACCTGCCCGCCGCAACCCTGCTGACGGATCGTGCGATTGTCCGCCTGTCGGGTGATGATGTGGCAGGGTTTTTGCAAAGCCTGCTTTCCAATGATGTGGCGGGGCCGCTGCCCTGTTATGCCGCCTTGCTCAGCCCGCAGGGTAAATGTCAGTTTGATATGCTGGTTTGGGCCGACCCGGCGGGCGGCGCGGATATGTTGATCGACGTCGAACGCGCGCGCGCCGACATGCTGGTCCGCAAACTGACCCTCTATCGCCTACGCCGCTCAATACAGATTGGCGTTGATGACAGCATTGGCGTCCATTGGGCTTTGGAGGGGGTGGCAGGCGCGAAGCATGACCCGCGTCTTGCCGCGCTCGGCCATCGCTGGCTGGCCGAAAATCCCGACGGCGATGCCCCACCTTCCTGCAATATAAATGCAAATGCCGCATGGCGCGTGCACCGCCTGTCGCTCGGCGTGGCGGAGGGGATGGCAGAATTGGGCGATGCCAGCCTGCTGTGGCTCGAATGCAATGCAGCCGAACTCCACGGGGTCAGCTTTACCAAGGGCTGCTATGTCGGGCAGGAAAATACCGCGCGGATGAACTGGCGGCAAAAGGTGAACCGCCGTCTGGTCGTGCTGCCAATTGCAGACGCGGACGCGAAGCGGCAATTATTTGCGTATGTGGATCTGGGCCTTACCCTCGACCATCGGCGGGTAGAGGATATTCCACCGCACGGTTGGCGCGATTGGATGCGGGAGGGAGCATTATGACGCGAATCGCGGCGAAATATTTGGCTGCAGTGCTGTCGCTGGTGGCGATCGGCGCGCTGGCGCAAGGGACGGGGGGTGATGCGCCCCCTGCGTGCGATGCCGCCCATGCGCCCGTGCGTGATTTTGCCGCCGCCATGACCCTGCCGCTGGGCGATTGCATCGCCATCGACGGGGTGCGGATCGGCCATATTTTGGCCGCCGATGGCGCGGCGCGCTATATGCCCGAAAGTCGCGAAAATGACCCCAGCTCAACCGGGCGGATTTTGGGGCTGGTCGGCGATGTCGCGGATCTGCCGCCCCAGCGCACGCGGATCATCGGCTGGTTGGCCGATTGCGCGGCGATCCGTCCCAATGTGGGCGCAAGCGTTGGTTATTGCGACGTATTCAAAGGCCGCGTGCTCCATATCGCGGCAGTGGCGGATGGCGGCGATGCGCCGCTGACCCGGCTGACGCGGGCGATGGCAGGCGCCGACGCCGGGGATTTGGCACCGCTTGCCGATGGCGATGTTGCGCGGCAGATGGCCGCAGCGGCAGCGCGTTTTCTTGGGCTGTTACGCAGCGGCGACCGCGCGAGACTGACGCAAATGCTGGGCGGCGGGGCGGATGGGCGGCGCGATGATGCGGGGGTCGGCCAATCGCTCCATCTGATGCTCGATGATGCTTCTTCCCCCTTTGACAATGTGCGAAACGCAGATGGGGCGACAATGGCCACGCAGATTTTCGGCTGGAAACCGCCGCTCTGGGCCGATACGGCATGGCATGCCGCGCGTACGCGCACCGGCACGGCAGAGGGGCTGGCTTGCTTTTCCGCCGCGCAAAACGCCGCGGCAATATGGCCGATCGACAGCCGTGACGCCGACAATGTGGCCGGCCGCCCCTATGCCTGTGTCCGCATCCTCCTGCTCGGTACCGGCGCGGATGCCCCCGCCATAATAGAGGCTATTGCTGCGCCCACCGGATTTCCGGAGCCTTAGGGCGTAAACCCCCTAACCCATAGAGGGGTATCGTTCGAATTTGGGCAATGTTTCGATCCCATCCATCCAGTCCAGCCGCTCCGCCGTCTGAATATGTGCGCCCGGCGCATCCGCCGATGGATTGTCGAGTGTCGCCGTTTGGATATCGATAAGGCCCGGCAGCACCGCTGCATTGCGGTAAAACAAGCCAGTCCCGCATTGCGGGCAAAATTCCCGGCGACCATGTTCGCTGCTGGCATAAGTGACGGTTTCACCCTGCATCGAAAATCCCTTATCGGCAAAGGCAATCCAAGCAACTACCGGCGCGCCCGACGCCCGACGGCAATCCCCGCAGTGACACAAGGCATGATGTGCCGGTTCCCCCGCAATCTGATATCGCACCGCGCCGCAATGACAGCCACCTTCACGCATAACATCCTCCTCGCGATGTTTGTCGGATGAGAACATAAAACGAACAGCGGTTTGGTCAAGTCATATTACCACATAATATTGCGGGCCAGCACCCCTCGCCGCAGCTTGCAGGGTAAGCCATTGCATAGCGGCGCATCCATCAGTTAATATCCGCGCGTAATCTTGGCGGATGGAGCTTTCTCCGATGGATGTGGATATGACCATGAACAGACGCCAGATGTTGACCGGATCGCTGATTGCCGGTGGGGCAATGATATTGGGCGGTAGTGCGTGCAGCGCATCGGTAAACCGCAACGCCTTCCCATTTCGCCTGACCGATGCGCAGTGGCGCGCGCGTTTATCACCGATGCAATATTATGTCCTGCGGCAGGAAGGGACGGAACGGCCGGGCACCAGCGCGCTGCTCAATGAACATCGCGGCGGCAATTTCGCCTGCGCGGGTTGTGGGCAGGCGGCCTTTGCATCTGCCACCAAATATGACAGCGGCACCGGCTGGCCCAGTTTCTGGCGGCCATTGCCGCGTGCCATCGGCACGTCGGGTGACAATGCGCTGGGCTTTGCGCGGACAGAGGTACATTGCAGCCGCTGCGGCGGGCATTTGGGGCATGTGTTTGACGACGGGCCGCAACCAACCGGCCTGCGTTATTGCATCAATGGTGCGGCGCTGCGTTTCGTGGCGGCGCGGTAATTTCCCGCTTTACCCGCCATGCGCGCAGCGGGGAGCCTGCTGGCAAGGGCAATGATTCGAGCCAAGCAGGCGTATGGCCCGCCACCAGATCGTCGATCAGATTGTCGCCCGGCGCATCGATGAAATTGCGCACTTCCTGCGCGCTGGGGCAGATGACAACCATTGTCGCGCCGCTCGTCCGCACCAGCGGCTGGGCGCGCTCGGCCGGGCTGATAAAGGCGCGAATAACAGCAGCCATCACATGATTATTGCGATGGTGGCCGGTGGCGACCACCGCATGGGGCGTGCGTTCCAATATGCCCGGCGCTATGTCGAGCGGAGTGAAGAGCAATTGTGTTGGCAGCCTGTTCAGCGCGGCGACGCTGGCCGGGGTGATGCACGCCTTTGCAATTGGGTCACCGGCAAGCGTTCGTGTCGAGGACAGGGCATCGACCAATGCGCCCACAGGGGTGGAGGCAGTTGGCGGAAACAGCGCCAGACAGGCGATGGAGACGGCGATGCGCGGCAATGTCTGTTCGATGGCGCGTGCGCGCTGCCAGCCATGGATGAGGAGCCATGCCGTGCCGGGCAGCGCCATGACATGCGCCGCGCTTTGCGTCCGCAGGACGAGGATGGATACAGCCCCGCTCCCCACCACGGCGGCCAGCACCACCAGCCAGCGGGTGCGTATGTCGCCACTAGTCGCGCGCCATGCCAGCACACTGCCCAATATGCCAAGCAAAGTCGGCACCATTGAATAGGCCAGGACGCTGTCGATGATGTTCCACACCGGTAACCCTTCGCGGACATGGGCATACCAATAATCATGGACGAGGGGGTCGAGCTGCCCAAATGGCCCGGCACGACATGCAGGCGCGACATATAGCATTGCGCCCAGCGCCACACCGCCCGCCAGTGCCAAAATCGCCCCACGCTGGATGCGCCCATCGCCCCAGCGGCGCGTCGCAAAATGGATTGCGGGGACGAGCAATGCGGCGGCGATGAGCGGCACCATCCATGCCAGCGACAGCGCATCGCACCAGCGCGAAAATAGCCCCGCCGGACCGCGTGTGACAAATTGCAAAATCGGTGCCGAAATGGCGAGCGCGGCCAAATAGCCAAAGAGGCGCTGACGGCTGAGGGCATCGCCCTGCCACAGCCAGCCGATCGCCAATATCCCCGCGAACAGCGTGATGACCGGCAATCCTTCGAGCGAAATGGCGAGCAATATGGCACCTGCCGCCCCGGCCCAGCGTGCGTGTGCGGCGCGCGGGCTGAGGATGGCGCACAGCATCGCGGCTTGCAGCATGATCTGCCAACCATGGTGATCGACGCGGATCGGCACAAACTGATAAAGCACCATAAAATTGGTGCAGATGAGCGGCGCGGCTAGGTGCGCGATCCGCCGGTCATCGAGCAAAATCCCCACCCGCGCCATGAGGAGGAGGAGGGGGAGGAGGATGCACATCGGCCATAGGCCAAAGACGGCTATCTGCGCGCCATTCTCGCCCAAAATCGGGGTCAAGGCCCAGACGCCGAACGCCAGTGGCGCATCGACGATTCGCGACCAGTGCATCAACCCGCCGCCGCCCATGGGGTTGATGCGGTGCTGGCTGATGTCCCACCACGCCTGACCATGGAGCAGGTCACGCACCTGCACCATACGCAGCGCATCATCCGGGTCGAGCGAGGAGAGCGTCAGCACATCATGCCAGCGCCAGATCAGCAACAGGGTGAGCGTCAGCAACCAGACGAAGGTCGCGCTCTGCCACGGGCGAATTTGGCGCAGCATGGCCTCAGGCTGCGCGAAAAACGATGTGGCGGCGCAATAAATAGGTCGCCTGAAAACTGACAAGGATGGCGAGCAATTTGGCGATGCGCGCATCCCCATGCACCAAAGTGCCGACGCCAACAATCACGGTGGTGATGGCAAGACCGACCAGCGCCGAGCCCACGAACAGCGCCTTTTGCCGGGTGCGTTCATCGCTCCCGCGCGCGGCGGCCCCTTCTGCAAAGACGAGGCGGCTTGAAACCAGCCAATGTACCAAAATCCCGGCGCAATATCCGCTGGCCGATGCCATCACTGCGCCCATGCCGGTGCCAAGCAACAGCAAAAACAGCCCAGCATCGCTGCCCAGTGCGACGACGCTCGCCAAACCATATTTGACCAGACGCGCATCGCACATGCCGACAAGGTCGCGCAGACGCTGGGGCATCGGCACATTGCCCATCATGCGGCCTTGGCGATGCGGCTGGGAACGTCGCGCACCGACGACAATGCCGCCTGTTCACCCTCGCTGCCCGCTTCATGATATTCAGCATCTTCATTGACCTGCCAAATATCATAGAGCCGTTCGCCAGCGATGATGTTGCGCACGCTCAGCATTGCGGTCATCATCGCATGGTCTTGGTTGTTATAACGGTGCATGCCGTTGCGCCCGACCATGTGCAGCGTGGGGTAACGTGCCTCCAGGTCACTGCGCATCGCCTCCACATTGGCGGCATAGGTGTCATCATAAACCGGATAGGCTTTTTCCTGCCGGACGACCGCGCCGCCGACGACATCATCGGGGTTGCACAGCCCCAATATCGCCATTTCGGATTTGGCGAGTTCGACAAGGTCGGCATCGCTCGACGACCACAGGCCATCGCCTTCGAAACAGAAATATTCAAGGCCGACACAGGCAATATCGGCATCGGGCACCATTTCGGGCGACCAGCTGCGGAAATTTTGCACCCGGCCAACCTTTACCTTGCTGTCATGGATATAAATCCAATTATCAGGGAACAGATCGGGGGATTTGACCATCAAAGCAACGGTCAGGAAATCGCGATATTTCAACTGGCTGGCATTGGGCAGGCTGGCGGGCAGCGGGTGGATACGCGCGGCAAGTTCGCGCATCGGCGCGGAACAGATGACATGCGCTGCATCAATCGTCACATCCCCCTTGGCGGCGGATGCGGTCAATTTCCAACGGCCCGATTTCTGATCCTGCGTCAATTGTTTGAAACTATGCCCCATCAGCACATGATTGCCATGGCCGATAACATGGTCGCGCGCGGCGTCCCACATCATGCCCGGGCCAAGCCGGGGGTAGCGGAAAGTTTCGAGCAGGGTCTTGGTTTCCATACCGTCGTTGGGCCGTTTGTTGAGGCCGAGCGAACGTTTCAGCCCGTCGATTACCGCTGCGCCGAGGCTCAGCCCCTTGATGCGTTGGGCGGCCCAATCGGCGGACATTTCGTTGCACGGCATGCCCCAGACCTTTTCGGTATAGGTCTTGAAAAATATCGAATAAAGCTTCCAGCCGAACTGGTTGGTCGTCCAATCCTCAAAACTTTTGACATTTCTATTGGGCAGCAATTTCGATTTTAGGTAGCTCGCCATGCACAGGCTAGACCGCCAGATGCCAAGGTTCCACAATGCTTCGAACGCGCGCAGGGGATAGGAATAAAATTTCCCTTCATAATAAATGCGGCTCATGCGCGGGCGCTGGATGAAGTCATCGGGCAGGATTTCGTTCCACAAATCCACCACTTCCTTGGATTTGGAAAAAAATCGGTGCCCGCCAATATCGAACCGGAAACCGTCATGTTCGACGGTGCGGCTGATGCCGCCGACATATTTTTCATCGCGTTCGATGACGGTGACGCTGTAACCAGCCTTGCCCAATAAATAAGCGGCGGTCAGCCCGGCCGGCCCAGCACCGATGATGGCGATGTCCACGCTGGTGGCTTTTTTGGTCATATATCGCTCCCTTTCGCGAATTGCTTGGGAATGCGAATGAAGGATGGGTGATAAGAAATGGTTAACGGGGCGGTAGGAAGTTGGGTGGAATGCCGTTCTGAAAAATATCCTTGCAATTGTGCACTGCAACAGGCTAGGGGCGCGCCAACGCATCGGGCGGCGCAATATGCATCGCCATTGGTGGGTAGCGTGAAGTGGCAGATGGCCACCGCCCCCAAGCCATGCGTTTTTTGAGCCAGAGGCTTCCCTTATCACGCAGGGGCGGTTTCAGGGGGGACAGATCCCTCCGCCGTCGAGGGTCAGGACCCACTAATCGCGCGCCGCGAGGTTCGTGGCAATTTTGTTTGTGGTAAGGAAGGAAGGCGCAGGAATATGATGATATTTCAAAACTTTCTGACGCAACCACGGGCAAAATGGCCCGAACCCCGAAGGGGCGATGAAGTGACTTTGTCTGCGCGCCCGTGCGGCCTAGCAGCTAGCACCACTAGCTGCGTCGGCCCCCCCGAACACGCAGACTGTGCCATTTCAACGCCTCGGGCACGTGATTAGTGGGTTCTGACCCTATCCCCATGCCGCCGCGCACCGATGGTGCGCGCGTGCGGCCTTTTTGTTGAAAGATTTTCATGACCTATATCGATACGTCCGCTTTTGCGGATTTTGGCCTCGACGATGCAATCGTGCGCGCGCTCGCCCGTTCGGGCTATGACACGCCGACGCCGATTCAGCGCGATGCCATCCCCCCCCTGATGACCGGGCAGGATCTGTGCGGCATCGCGCAGACAGGCACCGGCAAGACCGCAGCCTTTTTGCTGCCCTCGCTCCACCACCTGCTCACTAAGCCTGCGGCGCGCCCGACGCGCGGTTGCCGTATGCTGATCCTGTCGCCAACCCGCGAACTGGCGGCGCAGATTGGGGAAAAGGCGCGCGATTATGGCCGTTTCACCGGCCTTAGCGTGTTCACCATTTTCGGCGGCGTTCCGATTTTCACCCAGAAAAAGAAATTGGCCCATGGCGTCGATATTTTGGTCGCAACGCCGGGCCGCTTGCTCGACCTTATCGACCAAAATGCCTTTTTCCTCGACGAAGTGGAAATTTTTGTCCTCGATGAAGCTGACCAGATGATGGATCTGGGTTTCATCCATCCACTAAAGCGGATCGATGCGCTGTTGCCCAAGGAACGGCAGAGCCTGTTTTTCTCCGCCACCATGCCCAAGGCGATTGCCGAACTGGGCGCGCGTTTCCTGAATAACCCGGTGCGCGTTTCGGTGACTCCGCAGGCGACGACCGCAGAACGCGTCGAACAATATGCGACCTTTGTCGATCAGCGCGAAAAGCAGGCGCTGCTCAACATCCGTTTGAAGGACACGGCGGTCGAACGGGCGCTGGTTTTCACCCGCACCAAACATGGTGCCGACCGCGTCGTGCGCCATCTGGCGGCAGCGGGCATCCGTTCCGCCGCAATCCACGGGAATAAGAGCCAGGCACAACGTACCGGCGCGCTGCAGGCGTTCCGCAATGGTGAAATGCGCGTGTTGATCGCCACCGACATTGCCGCGCGCGGCATCGACGTGCCGGGGGTCAGCCATGTGTTCAATTATGAACTGCCCAATGTTGCCGAACAATATGTCCACCGCATCGGCCGCACCGCGCGCGCCGGCGCAGAGGGTATCGCAGTCAGCTTTGTCGCCAATGACGAACGCGGCTATTTGAAAGATATCGAACGGCTCACGCGCGTTCGCCTGATGCCGCAGGGCCTGCCCGAAGGTTTCCGCGCAGCGGTGGAGGCGATGCCCAAAGTCGCCCCGCCGACGCGCGAAGAAATGCAGGCCGACGAACGGCGCGCTTCGGCGGCGCGTGGTCGTGGCGGTCGCCCGATGCGTGATGGTCGCCCGATGCGCGATGACCGCCCGATGCGGGGCGCGCGCGCGCACGGCGCCTCCTCCTTTGGTGCAGCACCGCGTGGTGATGGGGAACGTGGTTATGGCCGTGGCCCGGACCGCGGCCCGGATCGCAACTATGACCGTCCGATGGAACAGCGCAGCGAAGGCGGCGGCTTTGGCCGTCATGCCGAAAATGGTGCGCCCCGCCGCGAACGTAGTGACCATGGTGCGCCCGCTGGGCAAGGCCGCGACAATCGCCCCCACTTCCGCGATGATCGGGCTCGCGATGATCGCAATAACCGTCCCGCACGTCCGGCCCGCGAAGCCTATCGCCCCGATTATCGTTCGGACGACGGGCCCCAGTCGCGCGACCAGCACCGTGGCCCTGCATCACGCGACGGTTTTGCCCGTAATGATGCCCGGCATGAACCACGCGGTGATCGCGCGCCGCGCCATGCGGATGGCGATGGGCAGGACAATCGCCGCCATCAGCATCGTCGCGGTGGCCCGGCAATTGCCGGTTCCTATCAGGGCCGTGATGGTGAACGCCCGCGCAATTATGGCCCGCGCGGCGGCAATGGCGGTAACGGCGTTGGCAAATATAAGAAAACGGTCAAGCGCGTTCCGTAAACGGCCACACGCCGAACCGTTACGTGCCCCCGCGAAAGCAGGGGCATGGGGTTGTTGCTCGCCTCAGTGCCGGAAATGGCGCATGCCGGTAAAGACCATCGCCAACCCTGCCGCATCGGCAGCGGCGATAACTTCATCGTCGCGCACCGAACCCCCCGGTTGGATGACCATGGTTGCGCCCGCTTCGACGGCGGCCAACAGCCCGTCGGCAAAGGGAAAAAAGGCGTCGGATGCCACAGCCGAGCCGATGGTGCGGGGGGCTGCCCAGCCAAAGGTTTCGGCGGCTTCGCGTGCCTTGGCCGCCGCGATGCGCGCGCTGTCGCGCCGGTTCATTTGCCCTGCACCAATCCCCGCGCTCGCCCCATCTTTGGCATAGACAATCGCGTTGGATTTGACGTGCTTGGCGATTGTCCATGCAAATAATGCGTCGGCCAATTCCGCCTCACTCGGCTGGCGCGCGCTGACGACCCGCAAGTCGGCGGCGGTTATCCGGCCATTATCGCGCGATTGCACCAGCCAACCGCCAGTGATGTTCTTGACGATATGTCCACCGCGCGCCGGGTCGGGCAAATCGCCGGTGAGGAGCAGGCGTAGATTTTTCTTCTTGGCAAAAATGGCGCGGGCATCAGCATCGGCATCGGGTGCGACGACCACTTCGGTGAAAATCTCTGTCATCGCCTCCGCCGCTGCGCCGTCAATCACCCGGTTAACCGCGATAATTCCGCCAAAGGCGGACACGCTGTCGCATTGATAGGCGGCTTGATAGGCGTCGAGCAGCGTTGCGCCGGTTGCCACCCCGCATGGATTGGCATGTTTGACGATGACACAGGCGGGCGGTGCGTCGCGAAACTCGCTTACCAGATCGAGCGCGGCATCCGCATCATTGAGATTATTATAGCTTAATTCCTTGCCCTGTACCTGTTCGGCCTGGCCGATACCGTGCCCATGCGGGCCGGCGGGGCGGTAAAAAGCTGCCTTTTGGTGCGGGTTTTCACCATAGCGCAAAATGGTCGGGGCATGGGCGACCATCGGCAGCGTATCGGGAAATAACTCCCCCTGATCGGCAAAGCCAAACCAACTGGCAATCATCGCATCATAGGTGGCGGTGTGGGCAAATGCCTTTGCCGCCAACTGCTTGCGCAAATCCATGTCGGTAGCGCCATTGCCCGCGATGATCGCCGCATAGTCGCCGGGATCGGTGACGATGGCGACATGGGCATGGTTTTTCGCCGCCGAACGCACCATCGCCGGGCCGCCAATGTCGATATTTTCGATAATGTCATCGCGCACCGCGCCCGACGCGACCGTCGCTGCAAAGGGGTAGAGGTTGATGACTGCCAAATCGATGGGCAAAATGCCATGGTCGGCCATCGCCGCCTGATGCTGCGCATTGTCGCGCACGGCGAGCAGGCCGCCATGCACCATCGGGTGCAGCGTCTTGACCCGCCCGTCCATCATTTCGGGAAAGCCGGTCAAATCCGCGACATCGGCAACGACCAGTCCCGCATCGCGCAGCGCCTTTGCCGTCCCGCCGGTGGAGACAAGTTCGACCCCCAAAGCGGCGAGGCCGCGTGCAAAATCGACAATCCCGCCCTTGTCCGAAACCGACAGGAGCGCGCGGCGAATGGGAATCGAAGTCATGATCAACCTTTGTTAAAAGAAAATATTATCCGATGTGGCGCAGCAACCAGCCGATGCTGACCCCGCCAGCGGGTGCTTGGCCGGTCAGTTCAATCTGGTAACTGGGGTTGGGCCGCCCCGCACCATCGACCCAGATGGAATCGCTGATTTGTGGTTTCGCCCCGGCGCAGCGCAATTGCCACAATGCCCCGCCGTTGAGGCGCAACAGCACCGCCTGCCCATCCGCCGTCAGGCTCGGCTCCACCTCTGTTCCCAGATGAAAACGGATAGCAAAGCTGGGGTTCCCGCCCCCTTTGCGCGCACGTCCGGCGGGGATCAACATATCCTCCCCCCGCAATTCGCGCCCGCTGGTGGTCAGGATTAAAAGCCGGCGGTGGATAAATCCAAAACGCCGCACATAACCGTCGTGATTGAGTTCGAGCCGGCTCGCACCATTGTCGCCGCTGCCGATTTCGCGGCGGTCAATCTCCACTTCGCGCACGCCCTTGCCGAGACGTCCGTCGGCCAGAATGGCGGTGGAATTGCGATCCCCGATGGTCAGCGTCGAATGGGCGGCGGTTGTGCGCAGCGCGTCGGCCAAATCCTTGGGGATCAGCGCGCCGGCCAGCGCGGCGCCGCCGCAATTGACGATGATGCGGTGAGGCCCGTCCGAAAATTCAAACGCCAGCGTCGATGCGCAGCCGCTGTCGGTTGCGCGGGCAACCGGCGGGGG
This sequence comes from uncultured Sphingopyxis sp., assembly GCA_937957805.1. Classification (GTDB taxonomy): domain Bacteria; phylum Pseudomonadota; class Alphaproteobacteria; order Sphingomonadales; family Sphingomonadaceae; genus Sphingopyxis. Next base: position 27,645 of record CALFXW010000224.1, on the reverse strand, counting down.
CGCGGCATCCACTTGCAGCAATGACCGCCCAGCAAGCAGCCGTTGATAGCCCCAATCGCGCGCTTGGCGCAGTGGGCGGGCGCGAACCCCGCTCGCCGCGACGACGGCAGCGACGGTCGTGGCAGAGGTTGCCGCCGCGCCCTGCCAACTGCCCAGCCCGCCATCCCCATGGGTCAGCGCGGTTAGCGCGGGAACGGCAAGGCGCAGCGTTTCGTCAATCCATGTCGGTGCATCCATCGAACGCAGCGCATAGAAACAGCGCAGCATCGACAATATGGCAATGGCGTTGGCCTGTTGGTCGGGTGCGCGCGACACGGTGCCGCCGTCGGCATAAAAACAGCTTTGGAGCGCGCGGCGCAGCCCCCCTTCGCCAAAGGCGCGGCGCGGGTCACCGCCGGGCAGCGACAAGCCCGCCGCAACAATCGCCGACCATGCGACCAATTGCGGCACCCCTGCGCGCGCGGTATCAGCGCTGCGATCCAGATGGCGTGCGGTGCGTGACAATGCACCCAAAACGCGCGAACGGTGGACCGCATCATCCCCCGACAGGATCAGCGGGGCATAACAAATCCAGTAAAACAGCCGCCATGCCGCAACATCTGGCCGCCAAGCGGGTTCGCTGATTTTATCGCCATGACTGTCGAGCCAGCGGCGCAACAACGCCTCTGCAATCGGGGCGACATTGTGCCGGTCCCCTGCGGCGGCAAGGTCACGCAACCAGGCAAAGCTGTGGATATAATCGGCAAAGGGCGCAGGCGCGGGCAGTGCTGCAAAATCAAGCCGCGCGGTCGGCAATTTCAAACCGCGAAACAGAAAATGCCCCGCACGCAATGCTTTGCCGGCTGCTGGATCACCGGGGATGGGGTCTTGCGGGACGCCGAGCAGCTGCAGGGGAAAGCGCCCGCGCAGCCGAAATCCATAAAGCGGGGTGCGCCATGTCAGTCGGTAAAATCGTGCCGCAATCCTGTCGGCAAGGCTCGCCCCCCGATCATCCGACAATCGGATCAGCCGCTTGCCGCTTTCAATCGAATCGACCTGCTCGGCCATCGGTGGCGGCAGGCTGAGGCCAAGATTGTCGCCGTCGCCACCTGCCGCATCGCTGGCACTGTCAAACGCGGTCATGGCCCGCGCAGTCCCGCGATATTGGCCACATAATTGCCCGCACCGCCGCGAAAACTGGCGGACCCGGCGACCAGCACATCGGCCCCCGCCGCTATGGCGAGCGGCGCGGTTGCGGCATCGATGCCGCCATCCACCTCGAGCGCGATGTCCAAGCCCGAAGCGTCGATCATCGCACGCAGGGTGCGGATTTTGTCAAGCTGGCTATGAATAAAGCTCTGCCCGCCAAAACCGGGGTTGACGCTCATGACGAGGATAAGGTCGATATCGCCGATCAGATGTTCGACATTCTGCACCGGCGTCGCGGGGTTGAGGACAATGCCCGCCTTTTTCCCCAATGCCTTGATGCTTTGCACCGTGCGGTGGGGGTGCGGCCCGGCTTCTGGGTGAAAGCTGATGATGTCGGCCCCTGCCTCTGCAAAGGCGCTGAGGAAGGCATCAACCGGTGCGATCATCAAATGCACATCGAACGGCTTTTTGCTGTGCGGGCGCAATGCTTTGACGACGGCGGGGCCGATGGTGATGTTGGGAACGAAATGGCCGTCCATAACATCGATATGGATCCAGTCCGCCCCTGCCGCGTCAATCGCGCGCACTTCGTCGCCAAGCCGTGCAAAATCGGCGGAAAGTATGGACGGGGCGATGCGGACGGGATGTGCTGCCATGATGGGCTTGCCCCTTAGCGCGTGCCCCCCCAGACGGCAAGTTTGGTGCAGGGCAATAGAATATGGCCCGGTAAGGCAAACTTCTTCGCGGAGTGCGGCAAAAATGCCGCGCATCACTGGTTGCGCGGCAGGGCGGCGGCGCGCATAGAGCGCGCCATGCTGTCGCAAAAAACCCGCTATACCATCCGCGCGTTGCAGCATCTGGCCGACCATGTGGGCGAAGGGCCGGTTCCGCTGTCCGACATCGCAGAGGCACAGAATATACCGGCCAAATTTCTGACCGTTATATTGTCCGAAATGGCGCGCGCCGGGATTGTCGCCAGCCAGCGTGGACGCGACGGTGGTTATTGGCTGGGTGTGCCGCCGGTTGATGTGCGTTATGGCGACATTGTCCGCCTCACGCGCGGGTCATTGGCGCTGACGCCGTGCGCCAGCCGCTTTGCCAGCAAGAAATGTGAAAATTGCCTCGACGAATCGGTGTGCCGCCTGCGCCGGTTGATGCTGTTGGTGCGCGACGAAACCGCAGCGGTGCTCGACCGGCTGACACTCGCCGATCCCATTGATTTCAAGGATGACTGGGCCGACGATAAAGAAGGTTAGGGTCTTGACCCTATGCCTCCAGTTCAACGTCCCAATATAGCCAGTCTATCCAGCTTTGGTGCAGATAATGCGGCGGAAAACGCCGCCCATGATGTTGTAACTGCCAGCTGGTCGGACGCCACGGCGCGCGGTGCAATTGCATATGCGCCTGTTGGGGGGTGCGCCCGCCCTTTTTTAAATTGCACGGCGCACAGGCGGTGGTCACATTTTCCCATGTCGTCCGCCCGCCCAAACGGCGCGGCACAACATGGTCAAAGGTCAATTCCTTGCCCGTGCCGCAATATTGGCAGGCGAAATTGTCGCGCAGAAACAGGTTGAAACGCGTGAAAGCAGGATATTCGCTGGGGCGGATATAATGTTTGAGCGCGATGACGCTGGGCAGTTGCATGACCCGCCCGGGCGAATGAATTTCGCGCTGATAATGTGCGACAATGTCGACGCGCTCAAGGAACACGGCCTTTACCGCCGTCTGCCATGGCCAGAGCGAGAGCGGATAATAGGATAGGGGGGTGTAATCGGCATTGAGGACGAGCGCCGGGCATTGATCGACCGAACGTGCCAGATCAGGATGGAACATTCATGTCCTCCTTGCCTTGTCCTCACCTGCTTAAAACGCAAACATATTTCCCGCGTCAAGCAGCTTTTTGCGCGCGCACCGCAATCCATTGTGTAAAATGGGTCGATTTCATCCCAATATGTGGGGTAGGCGATGGCCATGCTTGCCAAGCCCGCCCAATCCCTTGCCACACGCTTTGCCCCATCGCCCACAGGGCTGCTCCATCTGGGGCACGGGCTATCGGCGCTGCTCGCGCTGCAATGGGCGCGCGAAACTGGCGGGCAATTTCTGCTGCGCTTTGATGATATCGATGCCGCACGGGTGCGCGATGCCTATTATGTCGCAACCATCACCGACCTTGCATGGCTGGGGGTGGAGGCAGATGAACCGCCTGTTCGCCAGTCACAGCGCCTGCCGCTTTATGCCGCAGCATTGGAAAAATTGCGCGACATGGGCCTTGCCTATCCTTGTTTTTGCAGTCGCAAGGATTTGGCGCAGAGCGCGGCTGCGCCGCATGGGCCAACCCCCATTTACCCCGGCACCTGCCGCAACCTCCCCCCCCATGCGGTGGCCGCGCGACTGACAGCGGGCGAAGCGCCTGCTTGGCGGCTCGACATGACGGCAGCGATCGCGCGCACGGGTGCGCTCATGTGGCACGATTCGGCGGGCAGGACGCACTACGCCGACCCGGCAGCGCATGGCGACATTGTGCTGGCGCGGCGCGATGCCCCCACCAGTTACCATTTATCCTCCACCATCGATGATGCCGAAATGGGCATCAGCCATGTGGTGCGCGGGGCGGACTTGCGCGTGACGACCGACGTTCACCGACTGTTGCAGGCGCTCCTCACCCTCCCCACCCCCATATATCAGCATCATCCGCTGATTGGGGACGCCATGGGCCGACGGCTCGCCAAGCGCGACGGTGCGGCCAGCCTTGCCGCGATGCGCGATGCGGGCGTCGATGGGCTGCGCCTTGCGGCCGACCTCACCGACGGCAAACTGCCGCTTGGCTATTGCTGGGTGAAGGCGTAAGGCGAGCGCGGAAAATCGGAGGAGCAGCATCATGCAATGGTTAGTCATTTTGATGATCGTCGGCGCGGCGGGCATGGTGTTGTTCAGCCTGATCCGCGGCCTCATCTATTTTGCGCGCACCGGCGCTGCACTGCAGGCCAACGGTGGCGACGCCAGTGAAATGCACGCCGCGCAGAACCGCATGATGTTCGCACGCGTCAAATGGCAGGCGATCACCATATTGCTGCTGGTGCTGTTTGGGGCGATTGCCGCGAGCCAATAATGGTCAAAATCAACAAAATTTACACCCGCACCGGTGATGCGGGGAGCAGCGGCCTTGTCGACGGATCGCGCCTGTCCAAGGGTGACGCGCTATTCGATGCCATCGGCGATGTGGATGAGGCGAACGGTGTTTTGGGGTTGGTGCGCGCCGCGCTTTGCGCCGAAAAATCACCCATAGAAGCGGCGTTGGATCAGAGGCTGTCGGTCATCCAAAATGATTTGTTCGATCTGGGTGCCGACCTTGCCACGCCGCCGCGCGATGGCGACGCCCCCTTTGCGCCCGGCGAAATGGAATTGCGCATCATCGCCAGCCAAGTCACCCGGCTGGAGGGGGAGGTTGACGCAATGAACGCCACGCTTTCCCCCCTTCGCAGTTTCATCCTGCCCGCTGGGGGAGAGGTTGTGGCGCGGCTCCACCTTGCCCGCTCGGTCGTGCGCCGTGCCGAACGCAGCGCGGTGAAAACGGCGGCGACGCGCGCGTTAAACCCCGCCGCCCTTTCCTATATCAACCGATTGTCCGACTGGTTGTTCGTCGCCGCGCGCCATATCGCGCAGCAACATGGTGGTGATGTGCTGTGGGTGCCCGGCGCATCGCGGTGAGTTTTTCGATTTTAGCAGGAATATTTGGATGAAAATCAAATGCGTGGGCGTTGTCGGTGCCGGGCAAATGGGTGCGGGGATCGCACAGGTTGCCGCCGAAGCTGGCTATGGCGTCCTCCTTTCCGACCGGACGATGGAGATTGCCGAACGTGGCAAGGCAGGTATCGCCAAATTGCTGGCCCGTGCGGTGGACAAAGGGCGGTTAAGCGCACCAGATGCCGACGCCGCTCTGGCGCGCATAACCTGTGTTGCCGACCATGCCGCCTTTGCGCCGGCCGATCTGGTCATCGAGGCGGCGAGCGAGCGGGAGGAGATAAAGCGCGCCATTTTCGCCTCCATCGCGCCGCAACTCGCCGACCACGCAATTTTGGCGACCAATACATCGTCGATCCCGATCACCCGTTTGGCGCAGGAAACGCGCGACCCCGCCCGCTTTGTCGGGGTGCATTTTTTCAACCCGGTGCCGGTAATGGGGCTGGTCGAACTGATTCGCGGCCTCGCCACATCCGACGAAACGCTGGCCCAAGTCGAAGCATTTGGCCGGTCATTGGGCAAGGAAATCGTCCATTCATCGGACGCGCCGGGCTTCATCGTCAACCGGGTCCTGATGCCGATGCTCAACGAAGCAGCCGTCGCGCTGGGCGAAGGAGTGGCGACCATTCGCGATATCGACACCGCCTGTCGGCTCGGCCTCAACCACCCGATGGGGCCGTTGACGCTGGCCGATTTTATCGGACTGGACACCTGTCTCGACATCATCAACGTGCTGCACACATCGACCGGCGACCCGCGTTTCCGCCCGGCCCCCCTGCTGGTCAAATATGTCGAGGCAGGCTGGGTCGGTAAAAAATCGGGTCGCGGTTTTTACGACTGGACAGGGCCGGAGCCTGTGCCGACACGGTAAGTTAGGATTTATTGCGCGGTCCAGCCACCGTCCATCGACAGCATCGACCCCGTGATGGCGCGCGCACCATCGCTCACCAGATAGAGCATCAGGCTCGCCAACTGCTCGACCTCAACAAAGGCTTTTTGTGGCTGTTTGTCGAGCAGCACGTCGTTCACCACCTGATCATAGGTCAGGCCGCGCGCCTTCATCGTGTCGGGAATCTGGTTTTCGACCAGCGGCGTCCAGACATATCCGGGGCAGATGCAATTCACCGTAATCCCCTGTGTCGCAACCTCCAGCGCCACCGTCTTGGTCAGGCCCGCGATACCATGTTTGGCCGCATTATAGGCCGATTTATAGGGGCTGGCGACCAGCGAGTGCATCGAACCTGTATTGATGATCCGCCCCCACCCCTTGGCCTTCATGCCCGGCAGCGCCGCCTTTGTGGTGTGAAATGCCGATGAAAGGATGATGGCGAGCACCGCATCCCATTTATCGTCCGGAAATTCGTCAACCGGCGCGACATGCTGAATACCGGCATTGTTGATGAGTATGTCGGGCGCGCCCAAATGCGCCGTGCAATCGGCGACCATATCGCGAATTTCCGCAGGCTTGGTCATATCCGCGCCATGATAGCGCGCGCCGGCGCCGCTTTTTGCGGCAAGCGCCGTAACCTCTGCCGCAATGGCTGCATCATCGCCAAAACCATTGATCATCACCGACGCACCCGCCGCCGCCAATGCATGGGCAAAGCCCAGGCCAATGCCGCTGGTCGATCCGGTAATGAGGGCGGTTTTGCCGCTGAGGCTCGTTGTCATCGAACATTCCTTTCATTCTTCGTGCACTATGCCCTGCCGCCTATCGGGGTGCGCCGTCAATCCCGTCACCCGCCACCAATGGTTTTTGCATCGCCACCAATTTGGGTTATGGGTTGGCAACAAGCTTGGGGGATTGGTGCATGCGCCTCGACGATTATGATGCCGGTGACGATATCCGCGATTTGGGTCGCGGGGGCGGCGGTGGATTTGGTGGTGGTTTTGGCGGCGGTGGCGGGTTCGGTGGCGGCGGCTTGGGCACGATTCTCTCCATCCTGCCGATGTTATTCGGACGGCGGCTCGGCTGCGGCGGCATTTTGCTCATCATGCTGCTCGCCTTTGTCCTCCTCAACAGCGGGATTTTGAACGTCGGCAATATCCCCGGCGGCGTGACGCCCCAGAATGAAGCATCATCGGGCGCGAATGTTGCTTGCGATACCGCCGAAGAGCGCTTTGCCTGCAACGTCTTCGGTTCCACGCATCAGGTCTGGGGCGCAGTTTTTCAGGCGGAGGGGCAGCAATATCGCCGCCCAACGCTCAACTTCTTTAGCCAGCAAAATCAATCGGGCTGCGGGGTTGCCCAATCGGCTATGGGGCCATTTTATTGCCCGGCAGATCAGGGCGTATACCTCGACACCGATTTCTTCCGCGAATTGACCCAACGTTTCGGCGCGGCGGGCGATGCGGCACAGGCATATGTCATCGCGCATGAAGTTGGCCACCATATCCAGACTTTGACCGGCGTTTCCGACCAAGTGCGCCAAGCACAGGCGCGTGGCGGCGAAGCGGCGGGCAATGCCATACAAGTGCGGATGGAATTGCAGGCCGATTGCTATGCCGGCGTCTGGGCCAACCGTGCGCGCACGCGCGACGGACAGCCGGTGATGGAAGCGGGCGACTTGGAGGAGGCTTTGCGCGCCGCCAATGCCATCGGCGATGATACGTTGATGCGCGGCGCGGGGCAGCGGCCGGTGCCCGAAAGCTTCACCCATGGCACGAGCGAACAACGGATGCGCTGGCTGCAACGTGGCTATGAAAGCGGCAACCCCGCGCAGTGCGACACTTTCCGCGCGGCCAATCTTTAGGCCGCGTGGCGATTTGCGCGGGATATTGGGCGCATAGCTGAAGTAATTACCATCCGCGTGCGTCACCCGCGTGCGCACACCATTGCGGTTCCATTGATAGGTCAGCGTGCGCGCAACACCACCCATCGTCAATGTCGTCGATGTTAAACGGCCCGCACCGTCATACACATTACCCGTCCCCTCACTCCCCACCGCAGCGTCAAAACGCACAGCGGTTTGCAACTTTCAGCGCACAGCTACTCACTTACGTCACGTATCATCTGTTCGAACATCGGCGGCGCAAAATTGTCAGACAAGCTAATTGGTCGAACAACCACCCTTCCGTCGTTTGGAGTGTCAACAACTGACAAACGGTCAAAATCATGCGGCGTTGCCTGTACATCGCCACGAACCAATGGAAAGACTATCGCATAACTCCCACTATGAATTCTGGTATCCGCCGCCTCCGCTATCCAAGGCAGCGATGTCTCGGCACGCCTGACCGCTAAAGCATGGCTACCGAAAAGCAGGAGATGATTGCATCCCGACCCGCCGTGCGTTGCACCCGAAGGTGGGAATGCCAAGGCGCGGACGGAATGTCCCGGTATTTGCGACCATTGTATGACTGCAACGCCCATATCAGGCCGCGAAACGCTGGCGAAGCACTGCAAACGCTCTTTACGCGCGCAGCCGCTGGCCATGATTGCGGCAACGGCTACAAGCAGCAACTGGCAACAATGGTTCAGACGGTTCATCGCCGTGCCCCCCGCGCACGCGCTGCTACAAAAACATTCCAACGATCTTGCGGTGACATCAGCAAAAGCGCGGCATAGCTGGTGTCGATTGGGTGTAAATATTCCACTGCAACGATGCTGTAACGCGGCTCCACCAAATCGCGCACTTTATGAGGTTGCAAGCCAAGCTGAACTGCAAAAATCAGCTCGTCTTTATCATCATACACCTGATCAGTGGTCGTATTTCCAGCGACCGGCTCGTTGGTCGCACCAGCGCGCTTAAGAACATCAGCGTCAGGCAAAAGCGGTATGGGATTATGGCCATAAAAAGCGGAAATATCGTCAGTAAAACAATAAGGTGACATCAGCCACGGCACATAGTGACCTGCGGTTGATTTACGCAGAATCAAAATCCCCTCCACCGCAGTATCATTGCCATTCCAGCAGCTTTGCCTATTGAGATATTCCTCTTTGCTCACCAACCTTGGCGCATCAGCCCCACGCCACAGCGAACAGGCCGCAATCGGTAGGGCTGCGAGAATGAAGAAATATCGCATAGTCAAAATGGGAAACGACTCTGCTCGTTATAGGCGCTTGTGGCGCCCTGCAGGCAAATGGGGCCCGAGGGTCCGCAATACGGCATCAGCCTACGGATTGTCCAATCCCTCGCCTGTTCACCCTGAAGCCGTGCGTTGCCCCTGTTAATCAGGAACTCCATCATGAATGGACGCACTTCTTGCGTCATAGCTCCTTCAAATTCGACATTACGTAGTCGATGATGCTCAACTTCATGCGCAAGCACTCCACCAATCAACGTTCCAGTCTGTGCAATGGCTCGTGTGTCGAGTCTAATATTACCATTATCATAGTCACCAAGAATAAGATTATTGCTACCGTAATCCGCATTAAGTGAACCGACAGATACAGATAATCCATTTCCGTCACCTGCCGTCCCAAGTGAATTTGATATGGTCGCAGCGGCCCTTTCCGCGACCCTTGCCGCGTGCATTTGCATAGGGGTGTAGGCAAAGTTTCGAGCCGCAGAACGAAAATGACTGCGCGCACTTTCAATCTGCTGTTTTGCAGTATTTGCAGCTGCGCAATCTGCTGTGCTGCGGCACTCGTACATCCCACTCGGGTCTCTCGCATTGACGGGATCATTGCCGACATAGGCGTAGAGGTTGAACTGGTCTTGATATCCAATGGGGTCGGCCTGCAGGAGCGGAGCGGCAGCGAACGCATCCGGGGGATGGGTTCGCCCGCGACGCCCAAGCGTGGGGGAGTATATCCTTGCCTTGTATCCTCTCCTGCCTTTCCCGCCGGTAAACCGGCGCGGCGGATACATGCCAAGGTCGGGCAGCCATGCTTGGCCGGTATATTGGAACCGCCCCACATTCGATGCGTCGGGAACACCCCAATCGTCATACCGGTTGATCGCCCGCCGCGCGCGTGTTCGCGCGGGAAAGGCATAAATACGCGCGCCATTGCCATCGGCCATGCCGATGATGCTGCCCTGATGGTCGGCAAACAAAGTCGCGCGCGTGCTCGCCCGGGAAAGACCGGAAAGAAAACGTCGGCGCGCCGATGCGTTCACCCCTGCACCCTCATACCGCGAGCATCGCGCCTGTGCGGGGCACAGGCAAGACGCGCAGCCCCGTAGCGTAGCGAAGGGTAAAGGGTCATCCACCGATGCTCCATGCACCCCGGATCAAGCCCGGGGCAGGCTATAACGACGCACCATGTTACCACTGCCGTCCGATTGTTGCTACGCAACGCCTCCGGCTCCTGCAATGTGTTCATCCCCGTCATAGAGGAACTGCTATCGCTTGCGATAGCGGAAAGCAAAATAATGCGTCGTGCCGCTTACCCCGCCCCGCGCCAGCGCTTGCGCTGGGGGAAGCCGATCCATAAGTCTGGTATAGCCGCCCCAGCGGATCATAGCTGAGGGTGACGCTGCGCCCCCCTGTTGCCGATATCAGCCGGTTCTGCACATCATAGGTGAAGGTCGTTGCACCGTCGGACGTTAAATTGCCACGCGGGTCATAGCTGAACGTCGCTGGCCCCGCGCTCAGATATTGGTTCAGTCCATTGACCGTATAAAGGCGGCTAACATCCACCTCACCCCCATGGGTCGGGAACCCGCAAGCCGCGCTAGCCGAGGCATTGCACTGGCACAGTCGAGGTGGTGGGCTGGCCGCGCCAGTTAGTGGTGCTAACTGCAAGGGCGGCGCGCCGCATCGGCAAAGCCAGTGCAATGCCCCACAGGGGTTCGGGCAATTTTGCCCATGGCCGCGTCAGAAAGGCTGGAAATATTCTCATATTCCTGCGTCTCCCTTCCTCGCCCTGAACAAAATTGCCTCGAACCTCGACCGCGTGGCTTGCGGGTTCCCGACCCAACATAGGCATCATTATTGCGCGTGCGCGCCGTCACCTGATTGGCAGGGTTATAGCCAAAGCCCGTCGTCACATCCCCCGATGTCCCGCCCATGTCATGGCTGTAGGACGTGACCCGACCCTCTGTATCATAGGCTATCGTCGTTCCACCCACCCCGCTGCGCGCACTTAGTAAACTGGCACCGTAATTCCCCACCGTAGTTCAAAAATTCTCTACGTTATTCGCCTTACAGCTATACGACAGGAATTCGTATTCCAGTATCTCCTGCATTCAAAGCGCCCGCCCATTTCAAATCTAACTCCAAATATTCACTAGAATTTCTAACAAAATAATCAAGTTGCATTAATGCATTAAAAATAGATTGAAATGAGTCGATACCTATTGCCGATAGAGAAATGTCATTATTAAAGCCGAATGTCCCGTATTTGCAGTTAAATTCATCTTCTTTATCATCGTAATCTGGAAAATAAATGTAAATACCAATTTCACGACTGTCGGCGCTACTAAATGTTCGCTTTATCATTTGTGAAATTCCTCTACGGTATCGGAACCAAATTTCTTAGTGGGAATACAATTCGGGGTTTATCCCCTTTATATACGTAATCATGCAGCCATCCGAATCCGGCCGCTAAAGCCGTTGTTCGGCCACAACCCGCGCGAAATATTGGTGCATCGCCGCTTCGCTGCGCGCGGACAGTGCGACGTGAATACGGCGGCCATCGTGCGGATCCTCGGTCCGTTCCAATATACCCGCCTCCGTCATCGTGCGGATCCAGCGCAGAGCCGTCGTCGCGGGCACCGCTGCTGCGATACACAGGCTCGACACCGACACCCGCAAATGTTCGAGCCGCGCCGCATAAAGGTCGAGCAGCATGTCCCACGCCGGATCGGCAAATAATTCCCCGACGAAATATGCATCGCGCAGCCGCCGTTCGCGGATGATCTGCCGGATCTGGTGGGGCGAAATCGGGGCGGTGAAAAGTTGCGCGGGCGCTGTCCAGTCGCGCGCAGGGCTGCGCATCTGCCCCTCTATGAACGGACTGGACGGCGGCGGGGTCAGCGCGCCATCGCCGGTCAGGCGGGCGAGCATCCGGCTGATCCGCCCCACCTCCTCCTGCAACTGGCTAATCTGTGCGTCCTGCGCTTCGCCTTCGCGCATTTGAACCGTCCCGCCAATGTCGCGCAATTTGGCAGCGATGGCGGTGGCGCATTGTGCCGCATCCGGTTCCGACACCAATGTGACATGATCATTATCGAAGAGGGCCGCGGCATCATCGATCGCCGATAGCGGCACACAGAGGATCAGTGGCAGTGCATCCGCCCGCACGCGGCGCGCCAAATGGTGCAGCTGGCCCACACCATCTTCTGCCGTCCATTCGTGCCACAGCAACAGCCCATCGACCATGGCCTGCCCCGCATCATCCAGCCGCGCAGGCACAATCGTCAGATCACACACGGCCGCCGCGCGCGACAATGCCAGCGACGGGGCGTCGGCGCCCGACAGTGCCATCTTACGCATCGGCGCGATGCTGGGCGGATCGCCCGCATTTCCGGAAAACAGGTCAAAGGCGCTGCGGTCCCCGGACATGGTCAGCCTCCCCCAGTTCGCGCCATCCTGGCGCGATATAGGAAGACTAGGGGTATATTGGCGCCATAACAAAGACAATAGCCGCCAATTTCGAACAAAATATCAGCGATTTACTGTGAAAACTGACAATTTCTGCGCCGTTTCGGAGCAAATTTCTGTGCATATCGGCGCTCCATTATGAGGTTACGGTCTAGTTTGCGCCATTTCCATGATGATCGCCCATTCCCCTGCGGTTACCGGCGACACCGACAGGCGCGACTGACGGCGCATCGCCATATCGACCAGCCGGTCATCCCCCTTTATCTGGGCGAGCGACACAGGCCGTTCAACGCGGCGCAGCGGCTTTACCTTGACCGCAACCCAGCGTGTTCCCTCCGGCTCGGTCGGGTCGGGGTGGGCGGTGGCGCTAATGGTCACCACGCCGATAATTTCCTTGCCGATATTGCTATGATAGAAAAAGGCTTGGTCACCAACCGCCATGGTTTTGAGGTGGATGGCAGCGGCATGGTTGCGCACGCCGTCCCAAGTCCCCTCCCCCTCCTCCACCAAATCATCCCAGCTATAGGCGTCGGGTTCCGATTTCATCAGCCAATAGGCCATGGGTCAATTTCCTTGGATAGCAGAGACAGGGGCGGCGGGGGCAGCGGGGAGGCGGTCCAATATATAAATGGCACCATTGGCGGTGGCGAGTTCGGCGCTGCCCATCGACGCGCTGCCGCCGGGCATAGTGACCATGAAAATGCCATTTTCGATGGAAAATGTCAGCGGCGTTCCTGCCATGCTGGTCGCGGTGAAGCTGCCGCCGCCCGCCAATATGCGGGTGCGCAATTCCTCGGCCCTAATTGTCGTCGGCAGCATCAGTGCGCGCATCTGCCGAGCGGTTGCCGCGCCTTCTTGCGCCAAAATGGCGGCACGCGCACCGGCATCCCATTGGGCAAATGCACTGTCGCGCGGGACGAGCAGGGTGAGGTGCGATGTCGGATTGGCGAGCATCGCCGTCAACCCCGCGCGGTCAAACAAGGTTCGGCTGGTCGAAAACTCGGGCAATCGGCGCATGGCGGCAGCAAGGCTGGCCGGTTCAACCGACCTTGTGGGATCATTGGCGATGGCGCGCGCACCGCCGCCCGGCGCATCGCCGCTGCACCCACCAAGCCCGGCCAATAAGCATAGGGTGATGAGGGTGGGGGCGCGGTGCGTCATGGCGCTTTCCCCTATGCCTTTTGCCCCGCAAATACTATGGGGGAAGTTTGGGGGTAATAGAGGGAAATTGGCACCCATGACCAACGCCGTTCCGGTTATTTCAATCTGCGATCTTGGTCCCGCCCAATTCGCGCAGGATTTTGGCGACAGTTTCGCCCGCTATGGTTTTGCGCTGATTACGGGTCATGACATCGACGCAGATTTGATTGCGCGGGCTTGGGAATATAGCGCGCAATTTTTCGCGATGGATGAGGGGTATAAGCGCCGCTTTCACCGCCCCGAATTGTCGGGCGCGCGCGGCTACACCCCCTTTGGTACCGAAATTGCCAAGGGTGCAAAGCATGTCGATCTGAAGGAGTTTTGGCACATCGGGCGCGATTTACCCGCCGGACACCCGCTGCTGGCGCAACAGCCCAATAATCTTTGGCCCGACCAACCGGCGGATTTTCAAGCGGTTTATGCGCGCATGTTTGCCGAACTGGACCGTGTGGGCGGGCTGCTCCTCGCCGCGCTCGGCCATTATCTCGGGCTAGGGGGCGACTGGTTTGCCCCCACGATAAAGGATGGGAACAGCGTGCTGCGCTTGCTCCATTACCCGCCGGTTGCGGGGTCGCCCGACGGTATCCGCGCCGAAGCGCATGAGGATATAAATACCATCACCCTGCTGCTTGGCGCGGAGGAGGCGGGTTTGGAAATCCTCGACCGTGATGGACAGTGGTTGCCGGTCGCACCGCCACCCGGTGCCATCAGCGTCAATGTGGGCGATATGTTGCAACGGCTGACCAACCACCGCCTGCCATCAACCACCCACCGCGTGCGCAACCCCAGCAGCGAACGGGCGGGCATTTCGCGTTATTCCATGCCCTATTTCCTGCATTTTCGTTCCGATTTTCTGATCGAAACCCTGCCCGGATGCATCGATGCCACCCACCCCAATCGCTACCCGGAACCCATTACCGCCGATGATTATTTGCAAGAGCGGCTGCGTGAGATTGGGCTGAAGAAATAGGGTCAAAGAAAGGCGAAATCGCGCGGCCAGCCGACCAGATTGGCACCACCATCGACGCAGATACTCTGTCCAGTGATGTTGTCGGCGCGCAGCAGGAACAGCACCGCATCGGCAATATCTGTCGGGCTGGCCAGCCGTTCGAGCGGCATTTTGGCTGCCATCCGTTCCATCTGCCCGGGCGCATAATCGGGCGCGGGCAGCGTCAGCCCCGGCGCAACGCCATTGACCCGCGCATGGGGGGCAAGGCTGCGTGCCTGTGTCCTTAACGCCTGCCACAGCGCCTGTTTCGCCATGGTATAGGCCGCCTGATCGGCCACCGGCTGAAAGACCCGCTGGTCAAGGATATGGACGATGCTGGCGCGCGTTGCCCCATCCCGCGCAGCGATTGCCATACGCTGTGTCAAACGCACGGGGGCGACCATATTGACCGCCATATGATCGTGCAGCGCATCTTCGGTCATTGCCCAACCGTCGCCATCGCCAAACATCGCCGCATTATTGACCAGCGCGATGGGCGCCCGCCCTGCAAGCTTTACCACTTCGTCAAACAGCTCGTCCGCCGCGCCGCGCCGCGCCAGATCAGCGGTGACCAGAAAAATCTGCGCGCCCGCTGCATCTGCCGCGGTGCGCAACCCACCATCCATATCCCCGCCATGCCCCGAATGGAGCGCAAGGTCATATCCCGCCCCCGCCAGCGCCGCGCCAATTGCCGCGCCGATGCGGTGCAAACCGCCCGTGATCAGCGCCAATGGCCGCGTCATGGCCGCCGCCCGCGCGTCAGCGTGATCCCAATGCTTTCACCCCCTTCGGCAATCGCCAGTTTGACGATGCGCACACTGACGCGGCGCACCGCGCAATCCTGTAACAATATCGTATCGATAATATGGTCGGCGACCGCCTCTATCAGCGTGAAATGGACGCCGGGGGGCAAACCATCGCTCGCCGCATGTTTTAAATCCATATAGGATTTGGAGGCGCTGAGCGGGGTTTCGGGGGCATAATGGTCGGCCACATCCAGTTCAGCCGTAACGCTGATCCTGAGCGGTTGCGGCAGGTGGGTTTCCTCTGAATAAACACCGGTCAGCACCGCAACCTCCAGATCATGGACTTCGAGCGTCAGGCAATCGGCTGGGTTCATCGGTGCACCATATTCCACAAAAATTGCGGTCGGGCGATTCGACAATCGCCCCCCCCTTTCGTAAAGGCGGCTCCCCTTAACGGAGTGGATGATATTGGTCGAGTTGAAACCCCTGAACTGCGCTGCTGATGCGGATATTGAAAATCTACTCGACCAAGCATTTGGCACCGACCGTTTCGCCCGCACCGCCTATCGCGTGCGCGCAGGGCTGCGCCCGCTGGCCAAGCTTAGTTTCAGCGCATGGGACGGGGCTGCGCTGGTCGGCGTATTGCAAAGCTGGGCAGTCGCGCTGGCGGGGGATGATGGCAGCCGCCACCCGCTCGTCATGGTCGGGCCGGTTGCGGTGTCGCCGGTGGCGCAACGCGGCGGCATGGGTAAACAGATGATGGCGCATATGCTGGCAATCGCGGGGGATGCTGCGGGCGGCGCGCTGATGCTGGTGGGTGACGCGCCCTATTACAGCCGTTTTTTCGGATTTGACACGGCAGCGACGGCTGGCTGGCGACTGCCCGGCCCCTTTGACCCCGCGCGCCTGCTCGCCCGACCGATAGGCGGCCACCTGCCGCCGGCCCTGCCCGGCATGATAGTCGGCGACCCGCAAAGGCGGTAACGCACTTGCCCGCGTTGCGGCACATAGCCAGTGTCCGCACCAGGGCAGTGGGTCACGCTCTGGTTATGGCCTAAGACCGACTGCGCCGCGCCTGCTGCACCGCGTGCATTCAAGCCGAAGCGAATTCAACCGACCGCGCGATTGAGGTTATAGGCACCGAAAATCGCGCGCGCATCCTCAGCAGGCATCGGACGCCCAAAGTGGTATCCTTGCAGCTTCTTGCAACCAAGCGCGACGATGGCGTCGGCTTCGTCTTGCGTTTCGACACCTTCGGCGGTTGTGGACATGTCGAGACTGTCGGCGAGCGCCACCACCGCACGAATAATCGCAATGGATTCGCGGTTGCCGGTCAAGGCGCCCTTCACAAAGCTGCGATCCACCTTGATCGTTGTAAACTGGCCCATGCGCAAATAGCCTAGCGAGCTATAGCCGGTACCAAAATCGTCGAGCACCAATTTGATACCCAGTCCGCGCACTTGGTCGAGCGTTGCCATCGCCCCCGAAACTTCACGCAAAAAGACGCTTTCGGTGACTTCCAGTTCCAATCGGCCGGGGCGGATGCCGCTATGCGAAAGTGCATTGATCACCGATGAAACAAAGCCGGGAGAGCTTAATTGTTCTGCCGAAACATTGACCGCGACTTTGGTTGAATCGGGCCAATTGGCGGCTTCGCGGCAGGCGGTTTGTAGCACCCATTCGCCGATCGGGCCGATCAGGCGGCTATCCTCCGCCACCGGCACGAACTTGACCGGCGATACCGGGCCCAGCTTGCGGTTGTTCCAGCGCAACAGCGCCTCAAACCCGTCCACATGCCCATCAGAATGGACAACTGGCTGATAATTTAGCAGAAATTCATTGCGTTCGAGCGCGGATCGCAGCTCTATTTCAATTTCGCGTCGTTCGCGCGCCTGATCATGCAGGCTTGGCTCATAATTATTGCACAGCCCGCCGCCGCGATCCTTGGATCGGTACATGGCAAGGTCGGCATTGCGCGTCAGTTTCTCGACGCTCGCGCCGTCGCGCGGGCCGATCGCATAGCCGATGGATGCACCGACATAGAGCGTGTGCTGGTCAATTTCATATGGTCGGGAAATAACTTCGATGATGCGGGTGCCAAGGCGATCCACCGATTCCACCGAATCAACCTCACGGATGACGACAGCAAATTCATCGCCGCCCAAGCGCCCAGCGATGATATTTTCGCCGCACAATGCCTTTAGTCGCGATGCGACCTGCGCCAACATGCGGTCGCCGATCGGGTGGCCCAGCGTATCATTGACCGCTTTGAACCGGTCGAGGTCGATCATCAAAAAGGCGCAGCGCCGCCGCCATGTGGCCGCTTGTTCCAGTGCGCCAGCCAGCGTTTCATTGAGCATGAGCCGGTTGGGCAGACCCGTCAGCCCGTCAAAGCGCGCCAGATGCGCAATGCGTTCGGCAGAGGCGCGCTGTTCGGTTACATCCGATCCAACCCCGCGAAAGCCGATGAAACTGCCCGAACCATCGACGAGCGGGGAAGCAGAAATTTCCCACCAGCGCGTCATTTCTCCACGTTGATAAGGGATGGTAAGGCCCGAAAAAGCCTCCCTATGGCTCAGCTTGTTGGCAAGATCGCGGATCGCGGGGTCAGGATCACTGCTTTCCCAGCTGTCCCCGGCCAGCAGCTTGATGAAGCCCGTGCCCTCCAGCGCCTCCGCCTCCACACCTGCGGCATGGGCAAAGCGGGGGGATGCATGAATGATGCGACGATTGGCGTCGATCTGCCACAACCAGTCGGCGGTCGTATCCTCAAACTCGCGCAGCAGCATCGACACGGTTTCCCCGCGTTCGGCTGCCTGCCGCGTCGTTAGCTCAAACTGGATATAATCACGCCCGGCGCGCAATATGTTGGCAGTCGAAATCGCTGTGAAAATGGCGGATGCCACCGCGCCGATCAAATTGCCGGTCAGCAAAAAGGCGAGCGCGGAAAGCGCGCCGGTCAGCGGCATCACCGCGACAAACAACATCGGTACCGACGAACTAGCAAAGCCGTAAAGCGCAATGGCAGCGCACAAAATCAACCAATTGCTCGACACCAGCTGCCATTGACCCTGTGACCCGGCCCAGAGCAAAGGGGTGGTCAGCGACAGGGCGAGCGCGCCGCCCGTCATCAATTCACGCACCGCAAAACCGCGCGTCCCGGCAATCCAATCCTCACCGCGCTTGTGCCGGTTGGAATAGCGCAGGCCATTCAGCAACAGGATTGCGGTCATTACTAGTGCCATCGCCCACAGCGGCATGGTGCCGTAGCTATTGGCCAAAATGGCAAATCCGGCGGCCACAAAGGTGCCAATTTGCACCCAGCCCAGACGAATGACTGCCCGCACCTGCGCCCGGCGCAGCGCAGAAATATCAACCTGCGGCAAGTCGCCGCCAAAAATGACGGTGCGCCAGGGAACGTGGATATGGTCGATCTGCTTGGTCTGGTTCGATGACATAGCCGTTCATCTAACAGCCAAGCGGTTAGCGTTTGGTTATTTTGCTGGCAATTTTTGACATATTTTGAAGGGGGTAAGGCGTAATTATGTTACGCCGAAGCCCGACGATGCGCCCTTCCCCAAAAATCAGGCAGCATCAGCGAAGGGTTTGATTTCACCCGATAAATAGAGCGATCTGGCCTTGGATCGACTGAGCTTGCCCGACGATGTGCGCGGCAGCGTGCGTGGCGGTACCAGTTCGACGATGCATTGCATGCCGGTGATTGAACGCACCCTTTCCTTTATTTCGGCGCGCAAACGTTGGCGTTCGCCCGCATCGCTGGTGCGACAATGGACGAGCACGGCGGGCGATTCCTCACCCGTGTCGGTGGTAATGGCAAAGGCGGCGATGTCGCCCGGTTTGAACCCCGGCAGTTGTTCAACCGCCCATTCGATATCCTGCGGCCAATGGTTCTTGCCGTTGATGATGATCATATCCTTGGCGCGGCCAACGACATAGATGTAACCATCGGATAAATAACCCATATCCCCCGTGTCGAGCCAACCGTCGGCCATGCAGGCGCGGGTTGCCGCCTCATCCTTGTAATAGCCGACCATCAAGGATGGGCCAGCGCACCAGATTTTGCCAATCTGTCCATCGGCCATCAGTGAGCCATCCTCGGCCCGTACTTCGATTGCCATGTCGCGCGCCGCTTTGCCGCAATTGACGATGGCGCGGTATCGTTGCGGGCGGTGTTCGGCATTGACCCCGCCCGACAATTCGCTTTCTTCGACCAGTTCAACGACAATACCTTCGCCCGGCGGCATGATGCTGACCGCCAATGTTGCCTCGGCCAGGCCATAGCTCGGCAAAAATGCACTGGCGTTAAAGCCGCTTTGCGCAAAAACATCGACAAAACGCTGCATGACATCGGGGCGGATCATGTCCGCGCCATTACCCGCCACCCGCCAACGCGACAGGTCAAAACGTTCGGCGGCATGTGTCTGGCTCGACACGCGGCGGGCGCAAATCTCATAGCCGAAGGTCGGCGAATAAGAGAGGGTGTTTTCCTTGTTCCGGCTGATAAGATCGAGCCAAGCCAGCGGGCGACGGGCAAAATCCTCCGTCTTCAGATAATCGACCGACACCTGGTTGGCGACGGGGGAAAGGAGGCAGCCGACCAGCCCCATGTCATGATACCAGGGCAGCCAGGAAACACAGCGGTCGCCATCGCCGATATGCATGCCGTGGCTGTGCGCGGCCAGATTGTTGAGCAACGCATGGTGAGTCACCGCAACACCATGCGGAAAACGGGTCGATCCGCTGCTATATTGGAGGTAGGCGACATCATCCCCTTTCGCCGCAGGCAAGGTGACTTCTGGCGCGTCTGAATTCAAAAAATCTTCCCAAATCAGTCCATTAACCCCTTGAGCTGCTGCCGCCGCAGCGCCCATCGCGCTGATGATGGCGGGATAGAATAGCATCGATGGGTCACAGCTTTGCAACTGGACGATGATCTGGTCGACATAGGCATCTTTGCCACCAAAACTGGTCGGCAGCGGCAGTGGTACCGGCCAAGCGCCAGCATAAATGGCCCCAAAGAATAGCTGGGCAAATTCGGCGCTGGTTTCCGCAACCAATGCGATACGATCCCCCGGCTTTACCCCGGCGGCAATCAGGCGATGCGCGCTGGCCAATGCATCGGCGCGCAATTCGGCATAGGGGTAGGGGCGGGCCAAAGTCCCGCGATGGTCATGGAAATTAAGCCCGCGCGCGCCCTTTGCCGCATAGTCGAGCGCGTCGCCCACCGTCACAAAATCGGCATAGCGCCGCGTACTGCCGTCATCGGTCGGGGTGGGGCGGAGCGTGGTTTCAACCGCCCCATCGCTAAATGCTGCCAATTTGGCGCTCCTCATCCTAAATCGGGTGTCCGCCCCGCCAATATACGCAGGTGGGCCCCATTATCGATGCGCTTTTATTCGCGCCATAACGGCCGCAAACATCGCACATTCCATCGGGATATTAAATCCGACGTGACTATGGCATGAGTGAGGCAGTGCGGCGAAAACCATCCTCTTTGCGGCCATTAGATGGAGCGCGCCTGTCGGAAATGGCGCTCGCCTATGTTGCGCGCTTTGCGACCAGCCGCGCCAAATTGATCGCCTACCTCGACCGCAAGCTGCGCGAACGCGGCATCGCAGAGGGGGAGGAGGTGGATATTATCGCGATCGCCGACCGGCTGGTGGCATTGGGCTATGTCGATGATGCCGCCTTTGCGGGGATGAAGGCACGTTCGTTGCTGGGCCGGGGATATGGCAACCGGCGGGTCGATGCAGCCTTGCGTGCGGCGGGGATTGATGAACCAACGCGTGATGATGCACGCGCAGATGCCGACGCAGCATGGGCAGCGGCGATCGCCTTTGCCCGGCGGCGGCGCTTTGGCCCCTTCGCGGGTGAACAGGTTACCGACCCAAGGCAGCGTGACCGGCAGTTTGCCGCGATGCTGCGCGCGGGGCATGATGCGCGTTGGGTGCGTTGCCTGCTACGCCTTGCGCCAAATGCCGAAATCAGCGAGACAGCGCCCGATTAAAGTGTTGAGGAGGATGGTGATGGCTGGACGGGCGCTGCGCGGGGCAGTTTTTGGGTTGATGCTGGTGCTGGGCGCCTGTTCCAGCTCGAACAGCGGCGCGGCGATGACCGCGGGCGCTGAAAGTCCGCAAACCGGCCTGGAACGCGTGCCGCTGACCATCACCATGGGCCAAAATGTCCACCGCTTTACGGTCGATGTGGCGGCAAGCAGCGAACAACAGGAATATGGGCTGATGTTCCGCGACCATCTGGCTGCGGATGCGGGGATGATTTTCCCCTTTGATCAGGCAAAAATCGCGTCTTTCTGGATGAAGAATACGCTGATCCCGCTCGACATGTTGTTTGTAAAGGCGGACGGCACGATTGACCGTATTGCCGAAAATACCATCCCCCAATCACTCGAACCCGTTGCCAGCGGGGGGGAGGTTATCGCCGTGCTCGAACTGGCGGGCGGCACAGCGGCACGGCTGGGCATAAATGAAAGTGCGGTGGTGCGCTGGCAGGGCGATCATGTCCGGCGCTAATCGCATACTTGCCCCCAGCCCCCTATCTGGCTAAGCGGCGGCGCATGGGCTTATTTGGCAAAATCTTCACTTGGTGGAACGGTGCGACCATCGGCACCGCGCTGCACACCATGTTGCGCGGGCGCAAAGCCGGCGAGGATGCGGACGGCAACCGCTATTTTGAAGGGCGCGATGGGCGCCGCTGGGTCATTTATGCAGGGTCGAATGACGCCAGCAATGTACCGGCGGAATGGCATGGCTGGCTGCATCGCACCCATGATGCGCTGCCAGCCGACAGCCTGCCGCCAATCCGGGCGTGGCAGATGCCCGCCAGCCCCAATTTGACCGGCAGCAGCGATGCATATCGCCCGGCCGGTGCGCTCGAACGCGGGGGGCGGCGTGCCGCTGCAACCGGCGATTATCAGGCCTGGACGCCAGAGGGTTGATGCCACAGCGCCGAGCGTCCACGCAGCTGTTGGGCACAGCGATGATCGGTGCGATGCTGCTTGGCGGTTGCAATCGCCAGCGCGCCAACACGGATGCAGAGGCGAATGCCAACCGCCCCCTGCCTGCTTCGCGCAATGTCGATGCCAGCATGGTGGGGGTTACCCCCATGGCTGCGCGGGTGGCGGTGCTCGGCCTCCTCAACAAGCGCAATGGTTTGGTGCGCGATGTGACGTTGAAACCGGGCGAATCGCTGCGCATCGGGCGCGCGGTGGTGCGGTTGCGCGCGTGTGAACGCACCGCGCAATGGGAATGGCCGGCAGAGGTTGGCGCGTTTGTCCAGCTCGACGTCCTCAACCTGTCCAACAATCGCTGGCAGCGCAATTTTTCGGGCTGGCTGTTCAAGAACCGGCCCGAACGCAACATCATCCAACACCCGATTTACGACGTGTTTGTGAGGAGCTGTACGATGAGCTGGCCCGGCGAGCGCCCGGTGCCAAGCGGCGATGTTCCTGCCCCGGCGACGCGCGCTGCCGGCCCCGCCCCGGCAGATGCCAATGCCCCATCGAGCGCGCCCCAATCCCCCGATGCGGCAACGCCGCCTGTTGCGCCAGCCGCCACCCCAGCGACACCAGCCGTCGATTCGCCGCCCAAAGCTGCGGATTGAAGCAGGCTGAGGTAGGCGCGCTGCGATATTTCAATCGCGCCCATGCTGCGCAAATGGTCGGTCATGAACTGACAATCGAGCAGGACAAATCCGCCGAAACGCAGCCGCGCAACCAGATGCGCCAGCGCGACCTTTGAAGCATCCCGCGCCCTGCTGACCATCGATTCGCCGAAGAAGGCGTGCCCCAACGACACACCGTAAAGGCCGCCCACCAGTGCGTCGCCCTGCCACACCTCCACACTATGGGCATGGCCCATGGCATGCAGCGCGCGGTAGGATGCGTGGATGGCGGGGTTGATCCATGTGCTGGGGCGGTCTGGTGCGCTCTTGGCACATAAATCCATGACCGCGCCGAACGCCCGGTCGCTCGTGACCGAAAAATGGTCGGAAGCGATTTTACGGCGCAATTTGCGCGAAAGGTGGAGCGCGTCGAGCGGCAAAATCGCACGTCGCTCCGGCTCTATCCAATATATCGCATCATCCGCCGCATCATCCGCCATCGGGAAAATCCCCTGCGCATAGGCGGACAGCAACAGCGCGGGCGGGATGATTTCAACGGCTGATGATGGGGGATGCTGGGTCATCGCGCTCACCATAGCGCCAAGCGCGCCACAAAGAAATTCGCCCGCCACATTGCTGTGACGGGCGAACCTTTCCTCCCCAGGAAATTTGGCTCAGGAAACTGGCTCAGACATTGGATCTCAGCCGCTTGGCCTAACGCCCCATCGCGCTGCCAAGACGATGGTACAGCTGCGAAAATTTGATCGATTCGGGCTGATCCTTGATGACTGTCAGATAATGGAGCACCGCTTCGCGCAGCAGTTCAAAATCGGCGGTCGACAGGACAGCTCTGGAACGGGCGGGTTCAGACATTTTCGTTTCCTTTCAAACTTCTCGATACCTTCCGGCGGCAAACTGATTCCCCGCCGCCGTCAGGCGGCAAACTGATTCATAGTATTGTCTTTGCCTGCGGCTTTCAGCGCCGCTTCACCGGCGAAATATTCCTTATGGTCATCGCCAATGTCGCTGCCTGACATATTCTGATGCTTGACGCAGGCGATGCCCTGGCGAATTTCCTTGCGCTGCACGCCCGCAACATAGCCCAGCATCCCGGCATCGCCGAAATATTCCGCCGCCAGATTGTCGGTCGACAATGCGGCAGTATGGTATGTCGGCAGGGTGATGAGGTGGTGGAAAATCCCTGCCCGCGCCGCTGCGTCACGCTGAAAGCTTTGGATACGCGCGTCCGCTTCGACCCCCAGCGGGGTTTCGTCATATTGCGCCCCCATCAGCTTGGCGCGGTCATAGGCGCTGATGTCGCGTCCTTCGGTGGCCCAAGCGTCATAAACCTGCTGCCGGAAATTGAGCGTCCAGTTGAAACTGGGCGAATTATTATAGGCAAGCTTGGCATTGGGGACGACCGCGCGGATACGATCAACCATTCCGGCAATTTGTTCGATATGTGGCTTTTCGGTTTCGATCCAGATGAGGTCGGCCCCATTTTGCAGGCTGGTGATGCAGTCGAGCACGCACCTGTCTTCGCCCGTGCCGGGGCGGAATTGATAGAGGTTGGACGGCAGCCGCTTGGGCCGCAGCAATTGACCATCACGGTTGATGAGGACATCGCCCGGATTGCCCGCGCCCTCGACCGGTTCACAATCGAGGAAGCTGTTATATTGGTCGCCCAGATCGCCCGGTTCCCGCGTGAAGGCGATTTGTTTGGTCAGCCCCGCGCCTAGACTGTCGGTGCGCGCAACGATGATGCCGTCGGGAACCCCCAATTCCATAAAGGCATAGCGGATGGCGCGGATTTTCTGCAGGAAATCCTCATGCGGGACGGTGACCTTGCCATCCTGATGCCCGCATTGCTTTTCGTCGGAGACCTGATTTTCAATCTGCAATGCGCATGCGCCCGCCTCTATCATCTTTTTGGCGAGCAAATATGTCGCTTCGGCATTGCCGAAACCGGCGTCAATGTCGGCAATGATGGGGACGACATGGCTTTCATGCGCGTCAATGGCGTGCAAAATCTGTTGCGCCTTAACCTCATCCCCCGCCGCGCGCGCGGCGTCAAGTTCGCGGAACAGGCCGCCCAGTTCGCGCGCATCGGCCTGCCGCAGGAATGTGTAAATTTCTGCAATCAGCGCCGGAACGCTGGTTTTTTCGTGCATCGATTGGTCGGGCAGCGGGCCAAATTCGCTACGCAAAGCGGCAATCATCCAACCCGACAAATAGATATAGCGTCCTTTGACGGTGCCAAAATGCTTTTTGACCGCAATCATTTTTTGCTGTGCGATAAATCCATGCCAGCAGCCAAGGCTCTGCGTATATTTGGCAGGGTCGCCATCATATGCGGCCATGTCGGCGCGCATGACGCTGGCGGTGTGGCGGGCAATGTCCAGCCCGGTTTGAAAACGATTTTGCGCGCGCATGCGGGTGACGCCTTCGCCGTCAATCGCTTGCCACGGCGTCCCTTGCGCCGCGATGAAATCGCGCGATTGGCTGGCGGCATCCTTGTACAACATGGCTTTTCCCTTTTTGGCTTTTCGCATCGCGCCCCGACCATGGGGTGCGCCTTGGCCCAAGGGCTAACCGGCAAAAGGGGATCAGCGACAGAATTTTGTCAATTTATCTCGTCAATCCTTGCCAGAAATGGCGATTGATTTTGTAACATTGTAAATATATTTACAATCCTATGGCCGAACAACGAATCTATGCGGGCGGGGCGTTGCGCCAGTTGCGGCGAGCGAGTGGGCTGACGCAGGCGGCGATGGCAGGGGCGCTCGACATCTCCCCCTCTTACCTCAATCTCATCGAAAATGGCCAACGACCGCTCAGTGCGGCGCTGATCGTCCGGCTGGCCGAACGCTTTGGTTTCGACCCCGCGCGCCTTAATGACGACCATGGCGTGGGCGGCGCAGCGGCGCTCCGGCGGCGGCTGGGTGACCCGATGTTTGCCGATCTGGGCATCGCACCTGATGATGTGGAGGGGTGGTTGCAGCATGCCCCAATGCTCGCCGCTGCCTTTGCGCGTATATATGACCGCGCGCAGATGGTGGGCGATGGCGCGGGGGCAGTCGGCAAGGCCGAGGTGGAAACGGTCAAGCTGGTGCGGCTCGAAATCGAACGCTGGTCGAACCATTTTGCTGATCTGGATGCGGCGGCAGAGGCGTTGGCGGACGAGCTGCGCCTGACCAACCCTGATCTATATGGTGCGATCGCCGACCGACTGCGCGCGCGCCACCAGATTGCGCTGCGCATCCTGCCGGCCGACGTCATGCCCGGCAGCCTGCGCCGGCTCGACCTCCACGCCCGGCAATTGCAATTGTCCGAACTCCTCTCCCCCTCCTCGCGCTGTTTTCAGGCGGCCGTCATGCTGGGGCAGTTGGAGGTGCGCGACCAGCTGGAGGCATTGGCGGCAGGCGCAAAGCTGCCCGACCGCGCGGCGCTGCGCCTCTTCAAACGGCATCTCGCGCATTATTTCGCCGCCGCTTTGATGATGCCCTATGGCCGGATTTTACGCGGTGCAGAGGGGAGTGGTTATGACCTTCCCCTGCTCGAACGGCGATTTGGTGTCAGCTTTGAACAATTGGCACACCGGCTGACCACCTTGCAGCGCGTTGGCGCGCGCGGTTTGCCTTTTTTCATGCTACGCATCGACCGCGCTGGACAGGTGAGCAAACGTTATGCCGGTGCCAGCGGTTCGCCGATGGTCGATGGCGCGATTGGCTGTGCGCGCTGGCGGATTTTCGAAGCCTTCGAACGTCCGCACATGCTGGTGCATGACCGCGTGATGCTGGAGGATGGTTCACGCTGGCTTAGCTGGGCGCGCAATATAGAGGGGCAGGCGCGCGATGCCGCAGCAACGCCTGCACGCTTTGCCGTGGTGCTGGGGTTGGAAGAACGCTTTGCCACCTCAATCAGCGCGCCATCGATGCAGGGGGACTATGGCTTGGCAATGGCAACGGGGGCGACAGGGACGGGCGGCGACGGGGTGCCCGCCAACCCAGTTGGTCTTGGTTGCGCACGGTGTCAGCGTGCCGATTGCATCCCGACAGTTGTGGCGCCTTGCGGCTCGGCGCGCTCAGCGCTCAGGCCGGGGGCTAGGCCCAAGGGCTGAAGATCGGGGGCTGGCCAGCCATCGGAGCCTCAGCCGGCGCGCTGGTGGGGGCGCTGGCGACCGAGGCGGCGCCCGTGGCGGCTGACGCGGCCACCACAGGCGCTTCCGGCGCGGTCGGCACTGGCACCTCGGCGGCCATCCGTTCCACCTTAGCCATAGAGCTTTCCGGGTGTTGCTCGTGATCCAGGTGCGGAAGCAACGCAAAGTCAACCAGCCCCAGCCCCTTGTCGATCACGAAGGGCGCCTGGATCGCGTCCTTCGCCGAGGTGCGAAAGATGTAGCTCTCCGGGCCAGGGTACTTGGCGGTAAGCGGCGTGCCGGTGGCGCAGGTGATGATCAGCGGCAGCTTGTTGGTCTGGAAAACCTCCAGCGACTTGGCTGCAACGCCAGTGTTGCAAAAGCCAATCGTGGCGACCACGTTTTCCTTGAGCAGTTCCTGCGACACCTTCAGGCCGACATCGGGGTTGGCCTGGTCGTCCTTGACCACCAGTTGAATCGGGCGTCCCAGATAGCCGCCCACGGCATTGATTTCATCGACCGCCTGCTTCACGCCATTGAGCATGGGCACGCCAAAATCGGCCGACGGCCCGGAA
>CALFXW010000223.1 GCA_937957805.1 uncultured Sphingopyxis sp. | reverse complement strand
ACATCACGGCCGGGCTCGGCCAGTACACCGGGCTGAATGCGGATGTGATCGGTGTGAGCGTGGACAGCCCGTTTGCGCAGGAGGCTTGGGCGAACCAGCACAAGATCGGGATCCGGATCGCGAGCGACCTGAACAAGGAGACCACCAAGGCGTACGGGGTGCTGTTCCCGATGCTCGCCGGCATTGGTAATCACAAACTGAATCGTTTCCCCTTTTTTGATCACCAGCGGGTCTTGCGCCACAAAGCGCGGGGTGTCGTTGGCGGTAATGCGAATCGTGCGGGCGGTGTTGGTGGCGCTGGCGATCAACAGGGCGGATGCCCGGCGGATCTGGTTCAGCTTGATGCGAGCCGTGAGGTATTGAACGGCCAGCTGTTCGGACATGACGCCGTCGGCGATCTCGTCCTTGTCGAGGACCATCACCAGACCGCGGTTGTACACCTTGGCGGTCACCTCAGTGTTCGTCAGCACGACCTCCTTGAAATCGCCGCCAATGGCGCGGAGATCGTCGGTGGTTTCCGAGCGCAAGGCTTCGGCGTTGGACCAGACCTTGTACGAGAACCGGCGCGAGACGGGGATCGGCTGGCCGGTGTAGAGCAGGAGTTCCCGCTCCAATCCGGTGTTGCCCCATCCGCCAACGGCGAAGTTGGTGAGGGGTTGCGCCCTGTCGGAAAGGCCGCACCCCTCACCCAGCGACGACTAGGCAGCACGCTGCCAAGTCTTCACAACCCTCTCCCCATGGGAGAGGGGTAGGAGCGAATAATGGCAGGCAAATTCTTCGATCAGTGGCAGATTGGCGACAAAATCACCCACGACATTCGCCGCACGGTGACAGAGACGGACAATCTGCTGTTCACCACCATGACGCATAACCCCCAGCCGCTGCACCTGGATGCAGAGGCGGCGCGCGCGTCCGAATTTGGCCAGATCCTCGTCAACGGCACCTTCACATTTTCGCTGATGGTCGGGCTGAGCGTCGGCGACACGACGCTGGGCACGCTGATCGCCAATCTGGGCTATGACAAATTGACGATGCCCAAGCCGGTTTTCATCGGCGATACGCTCTATGCGACGAGTGAGGTTATCGCGCTCAAACCATCGGCATCGCGCCCCGGCGCGGGGATTGTGACCTTTCGCCATCAGGCAATCAACCAGCGCGGCGAAGTGGTGTGCCTGTGCGAACGTGCAGCCCTGCTCAAAGGGCGGGCGCAATGAAGCTGCGATCCTTATTGTTCGTTCCCGCCGACCGGCCCGAACGCTTTGCCAAGGCGGCGGCGAGCAGGGCCGATGCCATCATACTCGATATCGAAGATTCGGTGGCGCTCAGCCAGAAAACTATCGCGCGCGAAGCAGTGGCGGCATTTCTGTCGGGCGCGCGCCCCTGCCCCAGCTTTGTTCGGGTCAACCCGCTGTCATCGGGAATGGCGGGCGATGATCTGGCGGCGATTTTGCCGTACCGGCCCGATGCCATCGTCTTTCCCAAAGCAGAAGGGGCGAACAGCATCGCCACACTCGACAATATGATGCGCGATATTTTGGGTGCGGGCGCTGGCGCCGCCCTGCCCCCCATATTGCCGATTGCCACTGAAACCCCGGCGGCGATGTTCGAACTGGGCAGTTACCGACATGTTGCGGGCCGGCTCATCGGCCTCACTTGGGGGGCGGAGGATTTGCCCGCCGCCATGGGCGCGGTGACGGGGCGGGATGTGGATGGCCGCTTTACCCCGCCTGTCGAAATGGCGCGAAGCCTGTGCCTGTTCGGCGCGCATGCCGCCGCCGTGGCCGCGATTGAAACCGTCTATCCGCAATTCACCGATGCGGATGGTTTTGCCGCCTACCTCTCCCGCGCGCGACGCGACGGTTTTACCGGCAGCCTCGCCATCCACCCGGCGCAAGTCGCGGCCATCAATGCCGCCTTCAGCCCGAACGCGGAGGAAATCGCGCATGCCCGCGAAATTGTCAGCGCCTTTGCCGCCAACCCAGATGCCGGGACGCTGCAAATCGGCGGGCGGATGGTCGATGCGCCGCATTTGAAAGCCGCGCAGGCATTGCTCGCCCGGGCTGGTTAGTCAAAACGCATCCATTCGCCGCCGCGCGCTTCGACCATATCGGCCCGGTTATGCGCAAAATCGCGCGCATCATGCCGTTCGTGGAGCTGGCTGTCAGGCGCGCCAAAGCGGCGGTTGACCATCCGCCCGCGCTGCACCGCCGGGCGCGCGCCCACTTGTTCGACCCAGCGGTCGAGGTGGCGATATTCATCCACCGACAGGAATTTCTGCACGCCATAAATCTCGCGCATCAGGCCGCCATACCATGGCCAGATCGCCATGTCGGCGATGCTATAATCATCCCCCGCCATATATTCATTATTGGCCAAATGGCTGTCGAGCACATGCAATTGCCGCTTCACCTCCATCGCGAAACGGTTGATCGGATATTCCATCTTGAAGGGCGCATAGGCGTAAAAATGACCCAGCCCGCCGCCGACATAGGGCGCGCTGCCCATCTGCCACATCAGCCAGTTCATCACCCGCGCCCGACCCGCACCACTGGTCGGCAAAAATGCACCGAATTTTTCGGCCAGATAAAATAACATCGAACCCGATTCGAACAGGCGCACATGGGGTGCGGCGCTTTGGTCCACCATCGCGGGGATTTTGCTGTTGGGGTTGACCGCGACAAAGCCGCTCGAAAACTGGTCGCCGCCCATGATGTTGATCAGCCACGCATCATATTCCGCGCCGTCATGCCTCAGTTCGACCAATTCTTCGAGGCAGATGGTCACCTTTACCCCATTGGGGGTGCCCAGCGAATATAGCTGGATCGGGTGCTTGCCGACCGGCAGTCCCGCATCATGCGTCGCGCCCGAAACGGGTCGGTTGATGTTGGCGAACTGCCCGCCGCTCGGTGCATCCCATGTCCAGACGTCGGGCGGGAGGTAACCGGGCGGTTGGCTCTGCGCGGGGTCATAATCGGCCATGCAATATCCCTTTAATTCAGCATTTCTTTGAGCGGCACCGCGCTGTTGGTCAGCAAATTGGGGTCGATGGCGGCGCGCGCCACCACCAGCGCCTTGCCCTGCACATAATCCTTCATCGCATTGACACAGTCGAGCGCGATGACCCGTCCCTGTTTCAAATAAATCACCGAAAAACTGCGGGCATCCATGTCCCCGCGTACCAGCGTGGCATCATAGCCGGTGGACAGCCCCACCGTCTGCAATTTCAGATCATATTGGTTCGACCAAAACCACGGCACGGCGGCATAGGCTTGCGGGTCGCCGAGCAGCCCCTTTGCCACCATATTGGCCATATCATTGGCATTTTGCACCGATTCGAGCCGCATCAACGCGCCGTCGGCAAAGCCATTTTCATGCGCTGCGCAATCGCCAATCGCCCAAATATCGGCAAGGCTCGTCGCGCCATGCGCATCGACCCGCACCCCGCCCAACGCCCCTGCTGCCCCCGCCGCAATCAGGGGCTCGACCGACGGGATGATGCCAATGCCGACCAAAATATGGTCTGCGGGGATGATTGTGCCATCGGCCAGCCTGACGCCGGTCGCGCACGCATCATCGCCGATGATCGCCTCTATCTGCACGCCCAGACGCACATCGACGCCATGCGCGCGATGTTCGCTTTCGTAAAAACGGCTGAGCGCTTCGCCCGCCACGCGCGCCAGCACCCGGTCGAGCGCCTCCAGCAGCACCACCGATTTGCCCGCTTTGGCAAGGCCTGATGCCGCCTCCAGCCCGATATAGCCGCCACCAATGATGACAAAGCGGTCGTGCGCGCCAGCCGCCGCTATCATCGCATCGGCATCGGCCAGATTGCGCACGCCATGGACATTGGCAAAACCGGTATCGAGCGCGCCGCCGGGGATGGGCAATGGGCGCGGTGCGCCGCCCCCTGCCCAGATCAACCGCCCATAGCCGATGGTGCGCCCGTCGTGCAGGCTGACCTGATGGGCAGGTGCGTCAATCGCCACAACCTCTGCCCCCAAAATCATGTCGATCTGGCGGTCACCCCAAAATGCGGGCGGGCGGATGTGCAATTGCTCGGTGGTTTTCTCGCCGGCAAAATATTCTTTGGACAGCGGCGGACGTTGGTATGGCAGATGCATTTCTGCACCGACAATGGCGATAGATCCCGCAAAACCGCCCTGCCGCAACGCAATCGCCGCCTGCGCCCCGCCATGCCCGCCACCAACAATCAAAATGTCGAAACTTTGCACGCTATGTTGCCCTTGCACCTGAAATTGCCCGCTGAACTTGCGGATAATTTCCAACGAGCATCGCGCGCGCATGTCAAGCTTCGCTCAGACTTCACACGATATTTGGCGGTCGCTGGGCTTTGCCTCTCGGGCTTTTCCGGGCAAATGGCCCCCGGCCATGTTCGACTATTGCGCCTGCCGCGCTATCGCTTGGCATCTTTCGGGGAAACCGTCCCCCGGACGGTTTCTAACACCCGAAAAATGGTCCAGCAGATACAGGCCACCGGAATCTGACAGCTTATATTCGCGGTCACGTGGCTTGGCGGTCCGCACTGCAATGTCGCTCAACGCCATCGGTCCAACCCCTTGCAAAAAAGGCCCCCAAAAAGGCCCCCAATTTTGCATGGCTATGGGCGAACAACAGCGAACAGCCACAACCAATGCGGGGCTGAAACTATAGCTTTTCTGCGGTTTTTGCAACCACAGATAGCCATCGACGAACAGGGAAATGGTGCCAGAAGAGGGACCGTGATGTGTCGACAAAGCGTTATATCGCAATGCTTTATTGCGACTTTTCGATTTTCGATACCGTCGAAAATACCGTCTTGGCATCGGCGTTGGTCCTCGATGAGGACTCAAATCGCTGCGGACGATCTATTTCGGATCAATCCGCGACACCAAAATTTATTCTGCGGCCTGCCGACGATTTCCTGCCTGAGAGCGGTGAAAAACCGAATCAAGCCGCAGCCAATGACGTGCCTGTGGAAGGTGCAATCAGCCCCTCCAGTTGTTGCACAACCGCTCCCTTGCCAGCCACAAGATCAACGCTTGCAATCCGCAGGCGTTCATCGCCTTCCATCATGCCGTAACCGGCATCCAGCGCCTCACTGCCAAGTCTGGCGTGATGAGGATAGAGCAGCATCACCTCCCTGCACTGGTAAAGACGAGCATAAGCCATCATCTGGTAGACATCGGACTGCGAAACGCCGCGCTTCTTGTCTTCTGGATTTCGGCCGATCAGCTTCCATTTGGTATCGATCACCATCACGACCTGCCCATTCCGCTTGATGAGAATGTCCGGTGTCGTCTGGAAGCGTTCTTTTCCGCCTTCACCCTCCTCCATCAGACAGTAGCGCAATCCGCCCTGCGAATGGACCGTCAGATCGCTACCCAGCAGCGCACGCCGCGCAAGTGCGGCGATGTAGGCCTCGAACAAGTCGTTCATGGCGAACAACAGGGTGATTCCCTGGCCCGCCTTTGCGTCGTGGTTGGTGCGTTGCCATTCACGTTTCAAAAACAGCTTTGCCAGCCCGTAGAGCGTCTCCCAGCGACGATTGGTCCGATCTATCCGCACTTGCGCCCAAGGCAGACCATTGACCGGAACGTCACTCACCTCGGCTAGGAGAAATCGCAACTCATCAAGGCGGCGCTGCGTCTCCAGTACGCGCGCGTGGCGGCGCAACATGAGCACGCAGGCCTTCATGACACGCAGCAACGGCGTATCCGGCATCAGTGTATCAAAACGGCAGGCCAGTCGGTCCGGTCGTACCGCATTGTGCGTAAACTGCCGAATGACATCTAGCCGCCCACGCAACGCGGCGAGATTCTCTTCCTGCGCCATATAGGCGCGGGGCAGGCCGCGCCTCGCCTCAGCCAACAGGCGATCAGCAAACAGGCGGATCAGGATATCAAGCAGGGTTTCCTTTTGGCGTGCCATAGCCAGAGCCTGTCCATCGCCGAGTTTGAGACCAAGCGCGACGTCGAGCATGGAAACAAGGCGGGTGCGGATAGTTTCATCATTCTCATCTGACGTAGCATCGATCTTCGGCAGAATCTCATAGCTGCACCCCGGCGCGGCAATCACGCCGACAACCTGCTGCGCCCATATCTCGGTATAGCGATCTACAAGAATATTGGTCCCGGAACGGTTCGCCAACGGGTGAGATCGAGCGGCCAGCAACAGGGCATTCGCCTGACTACGGGTAAACGCCCGTTCAGGTGCTGGACCGGTGCCGTTGTGAACAGCAACCCGGCCCCATTCGTGGGCGCAGAGGTGTGTCACTGGCCTCTTTTCAGGTTCAAGGAGGGGAGCTTGCTGGCAAGGCTGCCCGCTGATTGTGCCGCATCCTTGGCCCATCCCGAGACAGTCTGACCGGCCTTTTGCAGGCTGAAGGCGCTTTCTTTCTCCAGCACGCGGGCAACGGCATCCAGGGCGAGTTCTTCGCGTTCATCCATTTTGCCATCAGCCTCGGCAACCTCGCGCAGGAAGGCCATCAACTCCGCCTGCATGGCTTGCGGATTACAGTCGGGATTGTCCGCCTGAAATGATGCGATTGCCTTTGCAATATCCTTGACCCGGGCAGCATCTACGCCCTGAAAAATCACCTCCAGCGCATGTGTCACGTAGCCGGTATCAAGGCCCCAATCCTCAATGAAATGCCGCGCAATCGTAGCTTTCTCGACATCATCGATCTGGCCGTCGATGGCTGAAATTCGAGCGGCAAGGCCACCTATCAGGTCAAACAGACTTGCGGCCAGTAAGTCCATTGGCGTGTTGAGAAAATGGGGAATGACATCGACACGGCTGCCCGAATAGCTCCGGAACAGGCGCGTCACGCCATAATATGCTCCGCCAGAGGCAATTGCCGCAGCGGCCACCCATCCCACTGGCGTTGCAGCCGCAGCACCCAAGCCAATGGCGGCAAGCAGGCCTTTCGATGCAAAGAATGTACCCGCCACCATTGGTGACGCAGCAACTGTAGCGCCGGTCGCAGCCATGCCGCCCACGTCCCAGACTTCTTGCAGCGATTTTTTCACCCGGAGCGACGTGTAAGCGTCTTCTCCGATGCCAAGCCGCAGCTTGAAGCGCAAAGGATCAGCGACAACGCAGGTCACGCTAGAAAATCGGGCTTCCAGTTCGGCTTGCACGATCATGCCGCTGCTTCAGGCACCATGGCACGAAGCCGATGCTCGAATTCTGTCATTCTGTCACGGATCGCGGCATTGCCAAGATCAGCGACTGCGCCTCTGGCGAGACCGAGCGCCATCAGAAGCGGGGTGAATACCGCTGCCAGAGCAGCGCCAAAAAATGGAATGGCTCCAATGAGCGATCCTATGACAAAGCCTGCGATCAGGCCAAAACTGCTGTTCGGAAACTGCCTGAACAAATCGAATATGAACCCCAGAACATGCCGCCCTATGGCAATGACAGTGTCACCGGCCTTGGCCGAGATGTCAGCCATGCCGATCAGAATAGACTTGGCGTCCGCAGAAATGGCGAGCTGCTCAATCCGGTTTCTAAGGTCGGCGTGAGAAGGAGTGGTGAGTGCGGACATCTATTGTTCTCCATCACATAGATTAAATCTGGGGCTACCCTGCCTTTCGCCCTGCACGACGAACCCAATGGTGGTCGGTTGATATGGGCGCTGCATCACGGGTGGAACCGGGCAACGACGCGATCAGCATGATCGGACAGGCTTGGCGGGAAGCTGGTCAGCCATTCACGCCATGAGCAAGCGGCGAATCGGACTGTTGAACCGGTTACCCCTCTGACGAACCTGGCGATTTCGAATCGGTGGTCAGCAAATGCCTGGGCTCTAATGGCGCGGCCTTCCGTAGGCTCAGCAAAGAGGTAGAGGAGGACCGGCGACTTTCCCCGTCGCTTTGCCTCGGTCACCAAACCAAAGCCGTGCTTCACCAGTTGCGCCGCATCGAGATGACGAAAGGCCGCTGGTTCCGCCAGCAAGTGGTCACGCATCGCGCACCACGGCTCCATACCCTCATCCCACTGGTGCGAAGAGTATTTGGTCGACAGCTTTGCCAGCTTGGAATCGCGGAAAGGCTCGAATCGCTTCGATTCAACGCCGATCAGTTGTGTCGCAGTTTCGACAGCCGCATCTAGCCAAGGGTGACGGCCACCCGCCCAAGGGAAACGCATCTGACTCTCAATATCGACGGTCAGCGCGGGCCAATCTAGATCATCCAGGCACGGAAACGGCGGCAAAGTGCCCGGACTTTCGAGAAAGGGGCCGAAGCCATTGACCGCCAGAGCCGAGCTGCTTTCGGGACTGCCAAACTTGCCCGAGGCCAACTCTTGGCCTGCCGCCGCGCCGAGCGCAGTGGCAACCCGCTCGACAGGCACACCGGGAAGGAGATGGCTGGCCAGTTCGCCGATCATTCGCGGGACTCTGCCGCAACGCCTGCAACCTTGCCGATCAACTTCGCGAATGCATCATGAGGAAAACGATCGCTTCCGTCCGGCTGCTTTTCCAAGCGCACGAACCAGCTCTTGCGATCCTCACCCTCGCCAAGTGGGCACTTCAGGGTAACGGATCCGATGAAACCATCACCGAGCACCCCATGGATACGGCTCCAGTCCTCGAAGAAGTATTCCTGCAACAGCGGAATAACCTTGTCGCGCATGGCGGCGTGGACCTGTTTGGCTGTCTCGCAACCGATGAAAAAGGCGTGGCCGATGCGGTGTTCCCGGTCGATCAGATATTCGATCCGCTGGTTGATGGCGGTCAGCACTGCCTTCAGGTCGATGCCATCGATGACGGGTAGCAGTTCTGGTTGCGGAGCCATTTCACGGAAATTAAACCGTCGCCGCAATGCCGTGTCGAGAAGTGCGATAGAGCGGTCGGCGGTGTTCATGGTGCCGATGATGTGAAGGTTGGCGGGCACGGAAAATGACTCGCCGGAATACGGCAAGGTAACTGCCAGACCATTGGCCATGCCCTTGCGCTTGTCATGCTCGATCAAGGTGATCAGCTCCCCGAACACCTTGGACACATTTGCCCGGTTTATCTCATCTATGATGAGAACGTGCTCTTCATCGCTGTCGGCGGCAATGCTGGCAATCTTCCGTAATACGCCAGGGGTGGGGATCAGTTCAAACCCGACACCTGATTTCATTGCCTTTGGTCGCAGCCCTGCGACGAAATCCTCATACCCATAGTTCTGGTGAAAGGTGGCAAAGCCAATCTGACCAAGCGCGATAAGCCGGTCATATTCGGTGCGAAGGTCCGCCCGCCGTCCCACATCTGTCAGGATAGGGTCGGTCTCATCCAGCCCGAGTGCCAACCGCACGGCTTCGGCCATTGTGCGATAGGTCTTACCGGTGCCCGGAGGCCCGTAAAGGATCAGGTTGATCGGGTTACGCTTTCTGGGGTCAGGCGCGTCGTCAACCTCAGGCACAGGCGCTTCGGCCATGTCCTTCCAGTTGGACAGGTTGGCAAGAAACCAGTCGTAATCCTGATCAGCCCCTTCAAACGCGAAGGCGATCAGGCGACGCGCCATTTCCTTGCGCGGATAAACCTCCCAGATCGTCGGCTGATAGGTGTAGTGATACCACTCGCGCTGTTCGAAACCCGTCTCCCAGTCCACGCGGATGCGCGCGCCGTCACCCATGTTTTCCGCAATAGTGCCAATCGCCTTGATCGCCATGCAGGACACGGCACGGTCGCGATTGTTGAAGGGGAGATTATACCAGCGGACATAGGTGGATTTGATCGCGATGCGCTGGCCGGGACGCATGCGCAGAACCTTTTCCTGGTCCCATGGTTGCGGCGCATCGATTTCCCAGATGCCTTCACGAATAAACCGGTCGAACTGGTCTTGCTTGCGACCGAAGGCCGCGCCAACAAACCAGAACGGCCCTTCGTTGGGGGCAATTTCCTCCTCTTCTGCTTGCGCGGCTGGCGCGGTGGTATTCCTACGGTTCGCCACCGCATAGCCCAGACGGCGAAATTCCGAATGGATTGGTCCGCCTTCAGTATCGCGGAAGGTGTCGCGCTGGCCTTTCACCGTGATGTCCGGATTGCCGGGTATTCCGCTGTAGGCAACGAGGAAGATGGCCTTTGCCGGATAACGGGCCTCTTCGCCCGGGCGGAACACGACATAGTCAAAGTTCGATGCGAATCCGTGCTTCTGCATGAAGGCAGACGGATTTTCATCATATGCTTTCAGTGTCGCGTCGACTGACTCCGCAGTTAGCAATTGATCTGCATCTTGGTCTTCGTCTTCCGAAATATCGTTGCTTTCGCCGTAGTTCGGTTCACGCCCTTCCAGAAAATAGCCGTACTGCGTAACAGTAGCGAGCAAATTGCCGAGTTGACCAGCGGGATTATGCGCCTGAGGAACCACGGACTTGACGGCGGCAGGGTCAGCAGCCGGATTGTCGCGAAGGTCAACAAGGCGCGAAAGCAGGGTGTCCCACGCGTCCGCTTCAAAGACCCCTTCCAGAGTAGCCTGCGCGAAACCGAGTCCGCCAAGGCCGCGCTCTACGCGGATTGAACGGCGTATGCGGCTGTATTTTGCCTTGTCGCTGAGGGGCGTACCCTTCCAGATCCGCTTATCCAACCAAGCCCGAAATTCAGCCTCACGCATTTCCGCCCCTTCCGCGAACTGTCAGTTGCCCCACCGTCACGTTATGACAGCCCGAAATATCGATCAAAGAAGGCGGCCAGCTTATCCAGCACCGCCTGCTTCTTTACGGCATGGCCGTTGCCCTTGGAGAATCTGGACACTGGCGGCAGGATTTTCGTGATCGCGATTCCTGTTGAAGGGATCGAGCCATCGCGGAATGCATTGTCGATGAAGCCATGTGTCGCCTCTGCGTTGAGGCCTTCGTCCGCAATTATCCGTTCGAGTTCTTCCGCTTTCCTGGCCGCAACAAACGCTTGCCACTGCGCATCGACCTTAGCTGATGACGAAACTGAATCGACGAACCGCTCAATCAGGTCCTTCTTGTTTCTGAGCGATGGGCTGGAATTGATGGCGCGCTCGATGGTCGCCAGAATTTCCTTGTCGTCACCGGTTCCCTTCGATGAAAGGTAACGCTCGACCAGCAGCAGGATATAATCGACGTTGATCTCGACCTGCTTGATCAGTTCGATTTCGAACACAACGTCGTCGTTGATCGCCTCTTTGTCCGCGTCGGACACGCTGCGAAATTCGGCATAGAGGTTGAGATACAGGCTCTGATAGTCCTGAAACTCGCGCTGGCTGAGGATTTCGTTGCCTGCAAAATCATCGAACGCGGTCAGAATATTGCGCAAACGCAGGATCGAGCCGAACAGTTTGATAAAGGCTTTTTGCGCAGTTTCCCCAATGATCGGCTGGCCGAGCGGGTATGTGCTAAGCAGTTCGGCGACCCGCTTTTCGTACTCCCCATAATATTCCGCATAGGGCTTGAGCAACACGATGCCCTTGGCGTCCTTGTTGCCAAACAAAGCCAGCGCGTCGTTGGTTTCCTTCTCCAGATTGCGGAACGACACAATGTTGCCATAGGTCTTGACCGAATTGAGGATGCGGTTCGTGCGCGAATAGGCCTGGATCAAGCCATGCGCCTTCAGGTTCTTGTCTGCCCACAGGGTGTTGAGCGTCGTGGCGTCGAAGCCGGTAAGCAGCATGTTCACCACGATGGACATATCCAGGTCGCGGTTCTTGAGCCTGAGGCACAGATCCTTGTAATAGTTCTCGAACTGGT
>CALFXW010000222.1 GCA_937957805.1 uncultured Sphingopyxis sp. | reverse complement strand
GAAACCTGCAGAGAGCGACAATTCGCCCGTTGGCTTTTCTTCGACATTAGCCGCCAGAATAATCCGGTCGGGCGTTGACCCCGGCGTCTGTTCAATTTCCAGATTATCCTGAAAATAACCGAGCGAATTAATCCGGTCTTGCGAACGGCGCACGAGGAAGCTGTTGAATGCATCGCCTTCGTTCAGGCGGAATTCGCGGCGCACCACCTTGTCCGACGTCAACGTGTTGCCGTTCACATCAACCCGTTCGACATAGGCGCGCGGGCTTTCCTGCACCTGGAAAACAATGTCCATCGTGCGGGTTTCGCGGTTGCGGACAAAGCGCGGGCGCACCTCTGCAAAGGCATAGCCGAGCAATCCGGCCGTCTGTTGCAGGCTTTCGACGGTGTCTTCGACCTGTTTGGCATTATACCATTGCCCCTGCGCCATCGGCAGCAGGCGCTGCAACGTATCAGGGGTAAAGTCGCGCAGGTCGCTTTCAACGCCGACGGTGCCGAATTTATAGCGCTCACCCTCTTCCACCACATAGGTGATGATGAAATCCTGCCGGTCGCTGGTCAGTTCGGCGACGGCAGAAACGACGCGGAAATCGGCATAGCCCTGCGTCAGGTAAAATTGGCGCAATTTCTGCTGGTCATAGGCCAGACGGTCAGGATCATAGGTGGTGTTCGACGATAAAAAGGTCGTCAGACGACGTTCCTTGGTCGCCATCTCCCCCTTTAATTCGCCATCGGTGAAAGCATTATTGCCGATGATGTTGATCTGACGGACGCGGCTGCGGTCCCCCTCGGTAATTTCATAGACGACATCCACGCGATTCTGGTCGAGCCGGACGAGCTGCGGGTCAACACTCGCTGCATAGCGGCCCTGCCGCCGATAGAGTTCCAAAATGCGGGCAACGTCGGCGCGCACCCGGCTGCGCGTATAAATCTGCCGCGCGGCGAGCCGCAGTTCGGGGACAATCTTGTCATTGTCGAGGCGGCGGTTCCCCTCCAAAATCACGCGGTTGACCACCGGATTTTCGGTTACCTGAATGACCAGCGCACCATCATTATCGGTAATCTGGAATTGGGAGAAAAGCTCAGTCTGCGACAGGGCGCGCAACGCATTGTCGAGCGTCGCCCGCGTATAAGCCTGGCCGACGCGCAATTGCGCATAGGTGCGCACCGTGTCGCCTTCGAGCCGCTGATTACCGACCACGCTGATCGCGCGGATGACGCGCGCTTCAGGCGTCGCAGGTGCAGGCGTAGCCGCTGGCGCGGCGGCGGCCGGGACCGCCGCAACAGGCACGGTCTGGGCATGGACAGCGCCAATCTGACCGACGAGCATTGTGCTAGTCATCAAGCTTACGCACGCCTTGGCGAACAGCCGACGGGGTGATTTCACCAAATAATTCCCTTCCAAGCAACGGGGTCGGAACGCCCCATTCGCCAATTTTTGCGCCCTGCCGGCTGCACCCTCTGCCCTAAGGGCGGCAGCCAATCAAGTCAGCCCGTTAAACCAGCCAATTTTTCCCACAAACCCAATGATCCCAGATCATTGAAGGTGACAATCAGCATCAACAAAATCATCGCCATGAAACCCAGACGAAACGCCCATTGCTGGGTTTCGACGTTGACCGGGCGACGGCGCACCGCCTCTATCGCCTGAAACAGCAAATGACCACCATCCAGCATCGGCATCGGCAATAAATTGACGAAACCCAGATTGAGCGAAATCAGCGCCGCAAAAAACAGAAAAGGCGCAAAGCCCAATGATGCCTGTTCGCCCGATGCCTGTGCGATTTTAATCGGCCCGCCCAAATCTTTGACGCTGCGCTGGCCGGTGAATAATTGCCCGACAACCTCTGCCATCTGGCGGGTCAATTCCCACGCCAATTTCGCGCCGACCAACGGCGCCTCAGCCAAGGATACATCGGCACGCACCGGCGCGGGCGGAAAAATGCCGATGATGGCACGTTCCATCTTATTGCCCCATTGGTCGGTTTCACTGACCAGTTGCGGGCGCAAATCGACGGTCATCACCCGCCCGCCGCGTTCGATATCGACGGCGATATTCTGCCCCGGCCGGTGCATCACCGCCATCGGAATATCCTGAAACACCTCCATCGTCCGGCCATCGAGCCGCAAAATGCGGTCACCAGCCAATATCCCCGCTGATGCCGCAGGCGTTCCCGCAATCACCGACGCGGCAACCGGCGGTGTCGCCACCCGGCCATAGGCAAGCGCAAAACCGGCAAGAATGATGATGGCGATGATGAAATTAGCCGCCGGGCCAGCCGCAACGGTCAGCGCGCGTTTCCATAGGCGGGCGGCGGCAAAGCTCCCCTCCGGCTCCCCCGCCCCCGCTTCGTGCGGGGTGGACATGGCATCGCCATCGCCGGCGAACTGGACATAGCCGCCCAAGGGCATCCAGCCAATTTTCCAACGCGTCCCGCGCCGGTCGGTCCAGCCGGCCACTTCCCTGCCAAAGCCGATGGAAAATACGTCCGCCTTTATCCCGCACCAGCGCCCGACGAGGTAGTGGCCCATTTCATGCAGGAAAATAAGCGGCGCCAGCAGCGCCACAAAGGCGGCCAGCGTCAACAGGATAGATGGCGATTCAAGCATGGGTCAGAACCAGTTCCTCCGCACGTCGACGACATTCGTCATCGAGCGTGAACAGGTCGTGAAGCGATTGTGGCGCAATAGGGGCAAAAGCATCGAGCGCGGCTGATACCAGCGCTGCAATCGCGGTAAAGCGGATTCTGCCGTTCAGGAATGCGGCGACCGCAACTTCATTCGCCGCATTGAGCTGCGCGGG
Organism: uncultured Sphingopyxis sp.; assembly: GCA_937957805.1. Classification (GTDB taxonomy): domain Bacteria; phylum Pseudomonadota; class Alphaproteobacteria; order Sphingomonadales; family Sphingomonadaceae; genus Sphingopyxis. The sequence goes on along the minus strand of CALFXW010000222.1, from coordinate 6,681 downwards.
CCGCGCGCCGCCTTCTGCGATCGCCTGTCGGCAAAGACGCGTTGCGGGGAACCTATCCTCATCAGGCGCGGCAAAATCCAGCCGCCCCAGCGCCGCAAGGTCGAGCGGCGGGCACGGGGTCGCCATGCGTTCGGGCCACGCCAGCGCGGATGCTATTGGCACGCGCATATCGCTCGGTCCCAATTGGGCGATGGTCGATCCATCGATATATTCGACCATCGAATGCACCACCGACTGCGGATGAACCAATATATCGAGCCGGTCGAGCCCAACGGGAAAGAGGTGATAGGCCTCGATGAGTTCCAACCCCTTGTTGAACATCGTTGCCGAATCGACGCTGATTTTTGCCCCCATCGACCAATTGGGGTGGGCGATGGCCTGCGCAGGGGTGGCCGCTTCCATTTCCGCCATGGTCGCGGTGCGAAACGGCCCGCCGCTCGCGGTCAGGGTGATTTTGCGCACCGCGTCCGGCTTGCCCGCGCTAAGGCACTGAAATATCGCATTATGTTCGCTATCGACCGGCAAGATAGTGGCACCAGACGCGCGCGCCGCTGCCATCATCAGTTCGCCCGCGACGACGAGCGATTCCTTGTTGGCGAGCGCGACGGTACGCCCGCTTTCTATCGCCGCCATCGTCGGGGCGAGGCCAGCGCTGCCGACAATCGCTGCCATGGTGACATCGGCGGCGTGGTGTGCCGCCTCCACCAGTGCGCGCTCCCCCGCCGCAGCGACAACCCCGCTGCCCGCCAAAGCCTTGCGCAAATCCCCCGCGAGGGTCGCATCCCCGATCACCGCGACTTCGGCGTCGAGTTCAATCGCCAGCGCGGCGAGCGCGGCCACATTGGTCTGCGCGCTCAGCGCCTTGACCTGCCAGTCGCCGCGCGAACGGCGAACCAAGTCAATGGTCGATTGGCCAATCGAACCTGTCGCACCAAAAATGGAAAGGCTGCGGGTCAAAAAACCGCCCCCGCGCCAAGGCCGAAAATCGCCAGCCCCCAACAAAGCGCGAGCAGCCCATCGACCCGGTCGAGCAAGCCGCCATGGCCCGGAATCAGGTTCGAACTATCCTTGACCCCGGCGCGGCGCTTCATCCAGCTTTCGAAAAAATCGCCGGACTGGGCAACAATCGCCGCCAGCGCGCCGACAAATATGGTGCCCAGAAAATCGCGCATATCGAACATATAACCAACGCCATCGCGTTCGAGTGTCCATCGCGTCCACAGCAGCAGGACAATTGCCGACGCCGCCATCCCACCGATAAGGCCCGCCCAGGTCTTGCTGGGGCTGATCGCCGGGGCGATTTTGGGGCCGCCGATCGTGCGTCCGGCAAAATAGGCCCCGCAATCCGTCGCAATCACCAACGCGACTGGCAGCGCCACATCGGTCCAGTCCGTGCCGGGGTAAAGGCGTAGCAGCAACAGCATGAATGCCGCGCCGAGGATATAGAGGACGCCAAAGGCCATCCACACAGCGCGCACGCCCACATGCGAACTGATGCCGCGCACCAGCCCCCAAAACTCCCAAATCAGAACCGGGATGACAACGCCAATCAGCGCCAACCACGCATAGGCACCCGCCCATAATGCGCCGCCCAATATGGCAAGCATGACGATGGCGGAAACCGTTCGCACACCGAGGTCGGATTTTTTGGATGATGTTGTTTCAGTCATGGGCCGCAGCCCCCGCCTTGATAGGTTGGACCCTGGTCTCGTGTCTCGACTTCGCTCGACACGAACGGTCTAAGTTCGCTGGATACGAACAGATTTTGAGAAACACGCCCACCCCGTTCGTATCGCCCGTTCGTATCGAGCGTGTCGAGATAGGAACGGACGGAAGATTGCGCCCCCTCCCGCCTGCGGGAGGGGTAAGGGGTGGGCATATTTTGGACACGTCCGCCATCAAAGTCCCCCATAGCGCCGTTCGCGCCGGGCAAAGGCAGCGATGGCATCCATCAGATGTTCCGCCGTGAAATCGGGCCACAAGACATCGGTAAACCAAAATTCGGCATAGGCCGCCTGCCACAACAGGAAATTGGACAGGCGCTGTTCGCCCGATGTGCGGATGATAAGGTCGAGCGGCGGCAGCGGCGCGGTGTATAATTCGCGCTCCATCGCCTCGGGCGTAATCGCCGCCGCCCCGCCCCTTTCGGCGAGCGCCCGCGCGGCGCGGACAATTTCATCCTGCGCGCCATAGCCCAATGCCACCGCAAGCTTGGTGCCAGTGTTCGCCGCGGTGCGCGCCACCGCATCGGCCACCATCGCGCGAATGTCGGGCGCAAACTGCGTCAAATCGCCCAAAATATGCAGTTGCACATTGTTGGCGACAAATTCGTCGAGGTCAGAGGCGATGAATTGCTTCATCAACCCCATCAGCGCCCCCACCTCCTCCTCCGGCCGTTTCCAATTTTCGCTGGAAAAGGCGTACAGCGTCATCGCTTCCAGCCCCATGTCGCGCGCCGCCCGCGCGATGCTGCGCACCGTATCCACCCCGGCCTTGTGCCCGGCGACGCGCGGCAAAAAACGCTTTTTTGCCCAGCGGCCGTTGCCGTCCATGATAATCGCAATATGGCGGGGGACGGCGGCGCTCATCGGTGCCGTGCCTCCCCCATCGGCGGGGCGCAGGTCATTGCCCCAAAATTTCCTTTTCCTTGGCAGCAGCAGCCGCATCAATATCGCCGATCGTCTTGTCGGTCATTTTTTGCACATCGCCTTCATGGCGTTTGCGATCATCCTCGCTTATTTCCTTTTTATTTTCATCGACTTTCAGGGCATCATTGCCATCGCGTCGGACATTACGCACCGCAACGCGCGCCTTTTCGGCATATTGGCCCGCAAGCTTGGACAATTCCTTGCGCCGTTCCTGCGTCATGTCGGGGATCGGCAGACGCAAAGTCTGGCCATCGACAATCGGGTTGAGGCCAAGGCCAGCCGAACGTATCGCCTTGTCCACCGGCCCGACATTGGATTTATCCCACACCTGCACCGACAGCATGCGCGGTTCGGGCGCGGTAATCGACGACAATTGGTTGATCGGCATGTGGCTGCCATAAACCTCCACCGTCACCGGATCGAGCATCGCGGCATTGGCGCGGCCCGTGCGCAGTCCGGCAAGGTCGTGCTTCAGCGCCTCTACCGCGCCCGCCATCCGCCGTTCAATGTCGGCCTTGTCATATTTTGCCATCTTTATTCTCCAAAACCATCAGGTCAAAAACCGTCAAGCGGTGACCAACGTCGATGTGCCACGTCCGGCCAAAACCTGCGCCAAATTGCCCGCTTCGCGAATGTTGAAAACGATGATCGGGATGCTGCTGTCGCGGCACAATGCGACCGCACTGGCGTCCATAACCTTTAGATTTTCCGACAAGACCTTGTCGTAAGTTACGCTATCATAACGTTTTGCGGCTGCATTTTTCTTTGGGTCACTGTCATAAACGCCATCCACCGACGTCCCTTTGAACAGCGCATCGCAATTCATTTCCGCTGCCCGCAGCGCCGCCCCCGAATCGGTCGTGAAATATGGGCTGCCGACGCCAGCGGCAAAAATCACCACCCTGCCCTTGGCCAAATGGCGTTCGGCGCGGCGGCGAATCACCGGTTCGCACACCGTGTCCATGCGGATCGCCGATTGGACGCGTGTATCGACATTTATCTGTTCGAGCGCGTTCTGCATGGCGAGCGCGTTCATGACTGTCGCCAGCATGCCCATATAATCGGCCTGCGCGCGATCCATGCCCTTTGCAGCGCCTGCCACGCCGCGAAATATATTGCCGCCCCCGATGACGAGGCAGATTTCAAGCCCGCTTTCCTTGGCCGCCTTTACCTCCTGCGCCAGCGATGCGACGGTCACCGGGTCGATGCCAAAACCCTGTTCGCCCATCAGCACCTCCCCCGACAGTTTTAGGAGGATGCGTTTATAGGCGGCGGGCGTTCGGGGCATGGTAAATCCTGCGGATTGGGGCGTGGACAGCGACTAGATGATGTCGATTGCGACTAGCCCAAGCGCCACACGATTCCAAGCATTGTCGGTGACCGGGGCGCAGGCCGCCAATGCCCGCTCCCATTGGGGGAGGATTGGGTGCGGGGACGTGCGTTAGCAACCGTGTCTCGACGTATTTCTCGACCGGGATTTCCGAACCGCACGATGCGCCATCATGCTCGATAGCGCTGGGTGCCCGTGTCTCGACTTCGCTCGGGTCTCAACCTCGCTCGACACGAACGGGTTAAGGATGGCACCCCACTCCGTTCGTATCGAGCCTTCAGGGATTTCAAGTGTAATGGAACATTTCACGGCCCGGAAGTCCCGCCCACAAGCTTGAGGGATTTCAAGTGTAATGGAACATTTCACGGCCCGGAAATCCCGCCCACAAGCTCGAGGGATTTCAAGTGTAATGGAACATTTCACGGCCCGGAAATCCCGCCCGCAAGGAAATCGAGATAGGAACGGCCTCTCGATTTTCGTCATGCTGAATTTATTTCAGCATCCATGGACAGGCGATGCGCTTGAACAGTTGCGGCTCCTCGCAATGACGACACCCCCACCCAACCCTCCCCCAATGGGGGAGGGGCCTTGGTTGGCGTGATATGCGATCGATTGGGGTCGATCCTGCTTACAGCGGGCCGGTCATCAAAAAGGCGTTGAGCTTGTTACCGTCAGGGTCGCGGAAATAGCCGGCGTAGAAATTATCGCCGCGCGCCCCCGGTTCCCCTTCGCAGCTTCCGCCATTGGCAAGCGCAATTTCATAGAGGCGCTGCACCTGTTCGCGGTCCTTGGCTTCCAAGGCGACCATCACGCCATTGCCAACGCTCGCCGCATTGCCGTCAAAGGGTTTGGTGAGGCCGATGCCCGCACCCTCTGTACCGCCCCAAGCGATGAAATTTTCAAATTCCATAAAGCGCCCGACCCCAAGTTCAGCGGCGATGGCGTCGTAAAATTTCGCGGCGCGCGGCAGGTCATTGGTGCCCAATGTTACATAGCCGATCATATATTCCTCCTCAAATATGCTGGAACATTATGCGAACAAAATCGCTGCGTCAAGCAGGGGATTCGCGTCGCTTTTCCAATCCGTCATTCCGGCGAGGGTCGGAATCCATCGACCCCTCCACCACCGCTGCGCGCCAGCCATCGCCCCCCTCCCCGTTACGGGGTGGAATTTATCGCCCACCCCCTAACTCCCTTTGCGTGGGGGTGCGGGGGAGAGGGTGATGCGCCCGTCACCATCCTGTCGCAAAATGACATTGCCGATCATCGCCTGTTCGCCACCATGGATAGCGGCAATCGCGCGTTCGATTGCCTCTCCGCGCGGCGCATCGACCCCCATTTGGCCGAGCATATCGATGAGGATACGGCGGACAAATTCATGCGGCAGCCCCGCTGCATCGACATGGCGATTGTCCCCGTCGCGGCGCATCCGTTCGGTGATGAGCCGCGCGGTTGCCCAGCGCAGCGCATCATCGGCATGGGCGAGCGCGCTGGCACTTGTCGCCACCGCCGTCGGATCCAGAAAATCCTGATTAGCCAAAGCTTTACGGATGCGTGCCCGGTCAAACCGGTCATCGCGGTTCGACGGGTCATCGACCGGGTTCAGCCCCGCCGCTGTCACATATTGGTGGAGCGCGGCGCGGCGCAGGTGGAGGAGCGGGCGCAGCACATGCCCCTGCCGCGCGCGCACGCCGGCCAATCCGCCCACCCCGCTCGCCCGCGCAAGCCGCATCACCAGCGTTTCCAACTGGTCATCGGCATGGTGGGCGGTCATCAGCCAGTCGATGCTGCGCGCGGCCCGCCAATCGTCCAGCAGCGCGTACCGCGCAAGGCGTGCGGCGGCCTGCAGCGATCCGGAAATTGGCTCTGCCGGGCGCAAAATATCATGGGGGATGGCGCGCGCCGCACAGATTTGGGCGACAAATTGCGCCTCTGCCGCGCTGTCGCTGCGCAGGCCATGGTCGATGGTTGCCGCCGCCACCCGTCCCGGAAATGTCGCGTGGGCGAGGAGGAGGAGCGCCAGACTATCCGCCCCGCCAGACACCGCAATGCCGAATTGCGCGCCATCTGCCGCCGATTGGCCGACCAATTGCGCGACCGCATCGCGCAAAAAGTCCGCGCCCGGTGGCGGTTCAGCAGCCAGCTTGCCGCCGTCCCGCCGCGACCTGATTTTGCAGATTTTGCGACGCATCATTGCCATAGACGCGGGTGAATTCGTCAAAGGTGCGGCACGCATCCTCCCGCCGGTTAAGGCGGATCAGCGCCATGCCCATATAATAGACGCTGTCGGCGGCACGTTCGCCGCGCGGCCGGTCGCGATAATTATTATATAATGCCTGGACGGCAAGGCTGGGCTGCCCATTGTCGAGATAGGCGCGGCCCAAGAGGTTGCCGGCAAAGCTGGCGCGGCGGTGATTGGGATATTGTTCGATCACCCGCTGCAATTGGGTCTGCGCCTCAGGGTAAAAATGCGCGTCCCACAGCCGATAGCCGTAGATATAGGCATTTTCCCCGGCATCCCCGTCGGTCGGCACTTCGATGGCCGCGACGCGCGCGCGCCGCTCAGCATTGTTCGCAGGGCTTGCGGCGGAGGGGGCGGGTGTGGGTGCAGGGGTTGTGCGCGCACGTGCTGGCGCAGGCGCAGGTGTTGGCGTCGGGCGCGTTGCGGCGGGGGCAGGGGTTGCTGCGGGCCGCACGGCAACC
>CALFXW010000221.1 GCA_937957805.1 uncultured Sphingopyxis sp. | reverse complement strand
GGGCAATATGGCGCGCATGGAACCCATCTGACGAAAGCGAAGTTCATGCCCCGCGCCCTTTCCAAAACCGCCACCATGCCGGAAACGCCGCAATTGCCGCTGGAGCCCTTGACGGTGCGTATCCCGGTTGCCGTGCAACTGACGGGCATAGGCCGTTCGAAGCTGTATGAGCTGATCGCGGCGGGCGAGGTTGATGCCGTGAAGATCGGCGCATCAACGCTGATCACTGTCGCCAGCCTGCGTCGCCTTATCCAGAAATCGCGGCGCTAGGCGGCTTGCGGAAGCTTCCCTGCAGGATCTTCGCGCCTGATCGGAGCTGATCAAGATAGTCGGACCAGCTTTTCATCATGGCCAGCCGCTCTTCCCAATGCTCGCCGCGCGCATAGGCGCGGCGGACGTCATCAGTCTCGGCGTGCCCAAGCTGCCGTTCAATGGCATCGGGATTCCATTGGCCCTGCTCGTTCAGCAGCGTGCTGGCCATTGCGCGGAAGCCGTGGGCGGTCATCGTCTTGCTGTCGAACCCCATGCGCCGCAGGGCGAGATTGATCGTGTTTTCGCACATGGGACGATCCCGCTTGCCTTGAGCCGGGAAGAGGTAGCGGCGGTTGCCGCTGATCTCGCGCAGTTCCTCCAGGATGGCGAGCACCTGCCGGGTCAGCGGCACGCGGTGGGCGACGCGCATCTTGGTTTTCTCGGCGGGGATGGTCCAGACGTTCTTGGTCAGGTCAAATTCGGTCCATTCGGCGTGCCTGAGCTCGCCAGGACGCACGAAGACGTGAGGGGCGAGGCGCAGAGCAGCATGGGTGACCGGATAGCCCGAATAGGCGTCTATTGCCCGAAGCAGCACACCCGCCTCCATCGGGGAGGTAATGGCCGCGCGATGCGTGACTTTGGGCACGGTGATCGCGCCTCGCAGGTCAGCCGAAATGTCCCGGTCGGCGCGCCCGGTGGCGATGGCATAGCGGAATACCTGCCCGCAGGTGCTCCGTAGCCGCCGCGCGGTTTCGTAATGCCCGCGCTTCTCAACCGCGCGCAAGACCGCCAGCAATTCGGGCGCTTTGATCTCACCAATCTTGCGCGCGCCGATTATGGGGTGGGCGAACTCCAGCAGCCATTTCAGCTTGCCCAAGGTGACTTCAGCGCGGCCTTCGCGGCGGGCCTTGTCGAGCCATTCCTCGGCAACGGCCTGAAAGCTGTTCACGTTGGCCAGCGGCCCGGTAATCTTGTCGATCTTGCGCTTGGCCGACGGGTTCATGCCATCGGCAATCTGCTTCTTGATTTCCAGCCGCTTGGCACGCGCCTCGGCCAGCGAAACGGTGGGATAGACCCCAAGGGCTGCGGTAGCCCGCTTCTCCCCGAAACGATAATCGACGCGCCAGCATCGCTGACCGGCCTTTGTGACCAGCAGGTATAGCCCGCCCCCATCGGAAAGCTTGTAGGGCTTGTCGCGTGCAACTGCCTTTCGGACGGCCAGATCGGTAAGCATGACGCCACCTTTTTGTCGGTTTCGATACCGTCAAAAATACCGTCGGATACCGTCAATTGCAACGAATTTGACCGGATGCGGGTGGACGCGCCAACCGTCAAAAACCTTTGATTTTGGGGACTTCTCCGGACATTTATGGACATGTCCGGAGGAAGCGATGGTGCCCAGAAGAGGACTCGAACCTCCACGCCCTTGCGAGCGCCAGCACCTGAAGCTGGTGCGTCTACCAATTCCGCCATCTGGGCACGGGGTAGGCGCGCTGCTTTAGCCAGCATCGCTGGGATGTCAACGCCCATCCCCCCTATTTTGCCGAACAATGCCCCCTTGCGCCGCGCACAGCCACGGGGCAATGCGGCGCGCATAGTTTGTGCAACGCGTGAGTATCATCATGTCCCCACCCTCCCCCCCCGCATTGGCCCGCCCCTTGGCCCGCCCGCTAGAAGGCCAGATCATCACCATTTTCGGTGGCGGCGGTTTTGTCGGGCGCGCGGCGGCGGAACAATTGCTGCAGGCAGGCGCAAGGCTGCGCATCGCCCAGCGCCACCCGGCGCGCGCGCACAACCTGCGCGCCCTTGGCAATCTGGGTCAGGTGCAATTGGTTGGCGCGGATGTGCGCAACGCCAATCAAGTGCTGCGCGCGGCGTGGGGCAGCGACATCCTCATCAACCTGGCGGGCAGTTTTGCCGACATGGCGCGCATCATGGGCGATGGTGCGGGCCATGTCGCGGCGGCGGCAGCGCATGTTGGCGCGCGGCTCATCCATATTTCGGCCATCGGTGCCGATGCTGCGAGTGCGTCGGCCTATGGCCGGGCCAAGGCGGCGGGCGAAGCAGCGGTGCGCGCGGCCATGCCCGATGCGACTATTTTGCGCCCGTCGTTGATTTTCGGGGCAGAGGATGCGCTGACCAACCGCTTTGCGACCCTGTTGCGCGCGCTGCCCGCCGTGCCTGTCTTTGGCCCTGAAACGCGCGTCCAGCCGGTGTTCGTGGGGGATGTTGGCGCCGCGATTGCCGCAGTGGCAACCGGCGCGCCTGCGGGCGATTTTGAACTGGGCGGGGCGGATATTTTGACCATGCATGCGCTCTGGCAATGGATTGGCGAGCAAATCGGGCATAATCCCTCGCTCATCGACCTGCCCAATGCGCTGTCGGCGCTGATTGCAAAGGCGACCGGCTGGTTGCCCGGCGCGCCGATCACCGCCGACCAATGGGCGATGCTGGCCAAGGATAATCTGGTTGCACCGGGCGCGCGGACGCTGCGCGACCTTGGTATATCGCCAACCCCCATCGCCAGCGCGGCCCCCACATGGCTGGCGCGATATCGCCGACAGGGCCGGTTTACCGCCATCGCCGCGCGGGAAGCCTGATCACATGTCGCTCATCCTCACCGCCATCCTGCTCGGCATTGTCGAGGGGCTGACCGAATTTCTGCCGGTGTCCTCGACCGGGCACCTCATCCTCGCGTCGGAACTGCTCGGTTATGATGCCGCGCAATGGGCGATGTTCAACATCATCATCCAATTGGGCGCGATTCTGGCGGTGGTCGTGCTATATTGGCGGACATTCTGGGCGGTGGCGCAAGGATTGTTGCGGCGCGAACCCATGTCGCTGCGCTTCATCGTCAATATCTTGCTCGCCTTCATGCCCGCCGCGCTGCTGGGCCTTGCCATCAAGGACATCATCGACATCATGCTGGGTTCGCCGATCATCGTCGGCTGGGCGCTGTTGATCGGCGGGATTGCGATTTTGGTGATCGAACGGCTGGTGCAACCATCGGAAACCAAGGGGATTGCCGATATTGCGCCCGCCAAGGCGCTGGGCATCGGCATCATCCAATGCCTGTCGATGGTGCCGGGGGTCAGCCGGTCGGGTGCGACAATCATGGGCGCGCTGTGCCTGGGGGTGGAACGGCGGACAGCAGCAGAATTTTCCTTTTTCCTCGCCATCCCGACGATGATGGGGGCAACCACGCTCGAACTGTTCGACAACCGGCAGGCGTTGGTCAGCGGCGATTTGCCGATCGGCCTCATCAGCATCGGCTTTGTCACCAGTTTCATCGTCGCAATGGTGGTGATCAAATGGTTCGTCGGCATCGTGTCGCGTCGTGGATTCGCCCCCTTTGCATGGTATCGCATCGCAGCGGGCATCATCGCCATCATCTGGTTATCCGCGCGGTGAGTCATTCGAAATCACTCCAGCTGGGTGATGAACAGGCCATGGCAGATGGCGCGACCAGCATGTTGTTTGCGCAAGCGAACCTCCAGCCCCTGTGCCAGCGTATCAATCTGAAAGGTGAGGGACGCGACCCGACCGTCGACTAGCTGGTCGATTTGGGCGGCCGCAATATCGCCCTGCCCCGTCGCGCAAACGTCGATCACCAGCGGGCATATGCGCGCGCCGGGCGCGAAAATGAAACTTGCTGCGTATCGGCCCGGATTCAGGCTGACATAAGGACCGTATAAGAGGATGCCACGGTCGCGGCGCTGCAACCAGAAACCAGCCGCATCATGCCGCCGTCCGTTAAAGTGCAGGCGTCCAGCCGGATCATCCGCATCGAAAATATCATGGCCAAAAAATTGGTCGTAGCCGCCAGCCGTGCCCACTGGACGCGTGACATCGGACGGCACGGCGACAAATTGGTGCGTCGATATTTGGCTGCGATGGCGCAATTTGTCGCGAAATACGCGCGCGACAAGCGTGCGCACAACCGGCTTTGCCATTGCCGCGTGCAGCAGCGCGTCCGCAGCGGGGCGCAGATCGTCCGACAGCGGCTGTCCCGCGCCATCGCTGCATAATGCACGCCCATTTTGGTAATCAATGCACAGGCGCATATCTGGCCCGGCGATCATCACCGCCGCCTGCGGCCATGTGCGCCATGCGTTCACCGTCAAACTATAATGGATGCGGTCGGTCGGTACCAATTGGGTGGTGAGGTCATAGCCATCATATCGCCCAACGCCGCCATCGCCCCCCACCAGATCAAGTTCGAGCAGCGATGCAATCGTCGGCGCGATATCTATGGTTGAAACGAGCCGGGCCATATTTATGTCCAGACAGGCACGGCGGGCGGCATCCAGCCGCGCGGGCGGCTTTATCACAAACAGCGGGCGGGTGATCTGATTGGTGAGCCGCGTCAGACGTGAGGAGACACCGCCGCGCGCGGCAGTGTCCGCCCCCGACCCCTCCCCATGATCGCCGATGGAGATGATCAGCGTGTCATCATAACGCCCGCTTTGGTGCAAAGCGTCAAAGACCATCCGGTGCGCCTGTTCGACCAGAAAAGCCGCACGGCTGCGCCGGTCGCTGATATGGTCGGGGATGGGCAAGGGGCTTTCGCTCTGAAAGGGGAGGTGGAGCGCATAGGTGTAGAGCACAATGAACAGCGGCCCATCTGCCGCCCGGATGCGGTCGCAAAGCAGGCTGGCCATTTGGTGGTCGTCGCAGCCCAATTCATGCGCAAAAGGCAGGCCGGTGCTTTCCGGGGTGGCGAGATCGTCAATGGCACCCGCTGGTTCGCCCGCGCCAAAAAAGGCTTCGAAATTGGCCCAGCGCAATGTCGATGCGGAATAAAATAACGTCGTCATGCCCCGCGCCTTGGCGAGATCGAACAGCATCGGCAGGCTGTGCAATTTCGCCGCGCTCTCGTCGGGTGCACAGCCGGTAAATATGCACGGCAGCGCAATGTCGGTGCAGCTGCTGGGCGTCACAGGATTGACAGGCCGCAGCCATGCCGACGCATCGGGGCTGGCCGCGCATATCGCGTCGGCCAGATCAATCCCGCCATGGCAGGTGACATCGTCGCCCACCGATTCGTTGAGCACCAGCAATATATGGCTGAGCGCCTCTGGCTTTTTGGCGCGCAGCGCAACAAATGGACGGCGATCGGCATGCGTCAGCGTTGCAGCGGGCAATGCATCATCGAGCGCCAGAAACGGCATTTCCGCAGGTGCAACCGCCACCCCGTCCCGTGCGGTCGCCGCGTAAAGCAGCGCGAGCGCCGCCGCCAGTGCCATGGCTGCGGACAATATCGCCAGGCTCGACGGGGCGGAAACGGCCAGCGCCATCGTCGCTGCGCCACCAAGGATGAGCACGACCGGCACATCGAGCGGCAGATAGGAACGTGTCGCACGGGCTATGTTGCGCCCAGCACCCTGCTGCGCGGTGATGAACGACATATGCCGGCTCAGCCGCAGCACCGACACGTTGAGATATTTCCACCCCATCAATATCAGCGTTTCGCATATGGCCCAGATGGTAGCGGCCAAGACAGCGAGCAGGATCGCCGTCACCCCGCTCAACACCTGTCCAAGCAGGGCAGCCACAGCCAGCAGGATCGCCAGACGGAACGCCCGCCCGGCAAATTGCATGCGCCGTTCACGCCGCGCGCCCCCTTCCCCCTGCGCATCCGGGCGATAATGACGATGCCATATCAACTGACAGACCAGCCACAGCCCCAGTCCACCAAAAATTGTCAGAAAATTCGCCGGGGCCATAATGAAAAGGCACGCCTCTATTTTGGGCCCGTCCAGCTGTATCGTGTAATGCTTGACGCGTTGTTCGCCTGTCCCTACCGCACCGCATCCGCGCTGAATAGACTATAAAATATCGCTTTGTAGCAGTGCGCTGGGGAGGCATCTTAGGCAAAATGGCCAGCGCAACACTGCCTGCAATGCCTATGCTGCGGCGTTGGGTGGATGCCTATGCCATATTGTCGCCGCGCAAACAGCGCCAAGCCTGGTTGATATTATGCATCCTTATATTGGCCAGTTTTTTTGAACTTGCCGGGGTCGTTTCGATCCTGCCCTTTCTGAGAGCGCTCGAAAGCCCGACACATATAGAGACCAACGCCTTGATGTCGGCAATTTATCGGCTGGGTGACTTTGGCTCTTATGATGCGTTGCTGATGGCATTGGGCATCACCGCCTTTACCCTGTTGCTGATGGCGGCGCTGGTTCGCGCCATAACGCTCTACAGTCTGAACGGCTTTATCCACAGTTGCCGGCTGGACATAAGTTGCCGGCTTTTTTCGCTTTATCTGCACCAGCCATATATTTTCTTCGTGACGCGCTACAGCGGGGAGATGTCGAACATGGTGTTGAGCGAGGTTGACCTCTTCGTCGACAGCGCACTGACCCCCATGGCACAGATATTGAGCAGCTTTTTCGTGCTCGCCGCGCTGTTGCTGCTGGTGATCTATCTGGATCCGGCAACCGCAATTGGCGCGATGTTGGTCATCACCACCCTATATGCGACAATTTATTGGGCCAGCCGCAAGCGCATCGCACGTAGCGGTGCCGAACGGATGGCGGCCAACCGCAGGCGCTTTGAAGTCGCGGGCGAAGCCTTTGCGGGGATAAAGCCGATCAAGATGATGGGGCTGGAAAGCCGCTATCTTGAGCGGTTCTGGGCCGCATCGCGCATCGCCGCGCGCAACATCATATTCAATACGACGGTGGGGCAGATGCCGCGGATCGTGGTGGAGGCGACCGCTTTTGGCGGCATCATCCTGCTCGCCCTCATCCTCACCATGCGCAAACAGCCAGGCGATGCTGGTGTGCTCTCCATGCTGGGGCTTTATGCCTTTGCTGGGTACCGCATCCTGCCCGCGCTGCAGAATATCTATCAGAATCTGAATAATATGCGCTTCGCCGCACCGGTTGTTGACCGGCTGTACGCCGACGTAAAGCGCTGTGCCGACGACATGCCGGGCGCGACCAGCGGCGATGCGCCAATGCTCCAGACCCGCTTGCAGGTGGAACATGTGCATTACAGCTACCCTCGACGCGGGGCCGACGACCAATGGCCAGCGGGGCTATGCGATATCAGCTTCAACCTTGCGGCCGGGCAAAGCCTTGGCATCATCGGTGCCACCGGCGCAGGTAAAACGACGTTGGTTGATGTCATTCTGGGGCTGCTGGTGCATGATGGCGGCGCGATATTGGTCGACGGTGTGGCGATTACCGATGCCAACCGGGCCGCGTGGCAGCGCCGGATCGGCTATGTGCCGCAGGATATCTTTCTCAGCGCCAGCAGCGTGGCAGAAAATATCGCCTTTGGCTTGGACTGGGCAGCGATCGACCATGGCCGTGTGGCCGAAGTTGCGCGCATGGCGCATATCGATGACTTCATCGTGACGCAGCTGCCCCAAGCTTATGCGACACAGGTGGGGGAACGCGGCATCACGCTTTCGGGCGGCCAGCGCCAACGTGTCGGTATCGCCCGGGCGCTCTATCACAACCCCGATCTGCTGGTTTTTGACGAGGCGACGAGCGCATTGGACAATGACACCGAAGCAGCGGTTATGGACGCGCTGACAGACCTCGCGGGCAAAAAAACGATCATCATGATTGCCCATCGACTAACGACAATTTCGCGCTGTGACCAAGTGATACGGCTCGAAAATGGTCGAGTCATCGATAGCTGCAACGCTGCATATCTGCAGGGGAATCTCAACTAGTGACGGTCTGGCTGCATGTTACCGCATCCTATTTCTGGACGCGTCCGCCTGTCGGCGTCATCCGCGTGGAGCGGGAATTATTTGCCGCGCTTGAACGGCGCGGCATGGATCTGCGTTACTGCATATTTGTCGGCGGCGAATTATATGAAGTGCCCGCCAATGCGATGGCCGATCAGGCCGCCCGACAGGATTCGCCCGACACCCCCGCCGCCCTGACGATATTGGGCAATGCGCTGCGCGAAGGTGCGAAGGCAATGTTCCAGACGCTGGCGCGCGACTATCGGCGTATGGACGCCGCGCTGGACAATTTCCGTGTCCTGCGGCGCCGCATGAAGCACCGCCGACCGCGCCGCCCCGCATTCCCGCTGGCAAAGCTCGCCCGGGGGGACAAATTCATCTCCGTCGGCATTGATGCGAATTTGGATTACCGCAGATTATTTTCGATGGTGACCCGCGAAAAGGGCTGCGAACTGATCGGCTTCTGCCACGACCTGATCCCCGTCACCCATCCGGAGTATTGCGGGCCGGGTGACAAAGCAAAAATGACCGAATATTTTTCGGATCTATTCCGATTTTCCAGTCTGGTTTTTTGCAATTCTGAATGCACAAAAAATGATGTTTTGGATTTTGTAAAATCTATAGAATATGGGCCGCCCAAAATTGATGTGTTAAGGCTCGGCTTCAGTCTGCCGATTACAGTAAAATTGGACATTGACCCGACATTTGAATGTCCTGACACCCCATATATATTATTTGCATCTACAATAGATCGCCGAAAAAACCATCGTATACTATATAATGTCTATAATATGATCGCCAGACATGCTGATTTCGACAAATTGCCTACCATATGTTCGGTGGGTATGGGCGGCACGGCTGTGGACGGCCTGATGGATGATTTGGCCCTGAATGACCGGATTTCGGGCAAGTTTTTGTTCCGCACCGATGTTTCGGATGCAACGCTTGCCGCCCTATATCGCAATGCTCTTTTTTGCATTTACCCGTCGCTTTATGAGGGGTGGGGCTTGCCGGTTTCAGAGGCGCTGGCGTTCGGCAAGGCGGTCATTGCATCCGACGCTGGCGCGCTGGGGGAGGCAAGTCAGGGATGCGCGCTGCATTTATGCCCCTATGACACGCACGCGTGGCGCGACGCCATATTGCGCATGGCGACCGACGGGGATTGGCGACACATGTGGGAAGAACGCGCGCGCGCGGGCTTTCAGTTGCATGACTGGGATCATGCAGCGCGCACGATGTGGGACGCGCTCAACGGTATCGAGCCGCAGCCCTCGCCCGCCCCTCACCCACGCGCCGCATCTGTCGGGCCATATGTTTTGCAACCCAGCGATGACCCCATCGCCACCGCCTATGGCTGAAAATGGGGCGGTGTCTATTCCTCCCCTTCACAGGGATGGAAGCCGCAGCAAAGCGGGATCCATCTTCAATGTCGCGCTGTAGTTAGGTCGTGAACCCATAAACGGGATTCCCATTGCGGCGGTTTTATGATTCAGTCT
>CALFXW010000220.1 GCA_937957805.1 uncultured Sphingopyxis sp. | reverse complement strand
ACACGACGCTCTTCCGATCTCAGGGCGTGTATGACAACGAGTTTGATAAAATCGTTGCAGCAAACCGCGACACCGACCCAGAAGCCCGCAATCAAGACTCGGATGGTCAGGAAAAATCTGCCGAACCTTCAGACCTTTCCGACGCCGAATCTACGCCAAAAGATGTTAATTATGCAGGATCAGGCGCCGACAAAGAAAACGGCTCACTCCAAAAAAGAGTAGGCGAGGATGAAGGTGATGTGCCCTACAAAAAAGGTTTTGTTGGCAGCCCTACCTGGACACGCAATAAAGTACTCGGCAAAGTAGGCAACCTCATGGGTCAAAAGGGTCGCAAAGGTCGCGTAACCGCTGCTATCGTTGGCTTTGTTGTTGCCGGCGGCGGCATGGTCGCCATATTGAGCGACAACCCCGCCTATCCGGATGAAGGCGGGGTCGCGCTGAACGAACTGGCGCTGATTGGCCGTGTGGTCTGGACGGGGCGCAAGCTGCGTTAAGCGGTCGCCCCGTCAGCGTCCAAAAAAAGATTACCGGCAGGTGCAGCGCGGGCGGCGCACAGCCGGTCGCGCGGCGCGGCGGGCCGGGCGACGCGGGGCAACCCGTGCGCGCGTTGCAACCGCCACTGTTTCATAGGTGGTTTCGGTTTCTTCGATGATGATCGGCTGACCGGGGATGACGATTGTCGTCGTCGCGCCGGGGGCGTAACCATAATAGCCGCCTTCGTAGCGGCCATAGCCTTCGTAGCGGCCATATTCGCCGCCGCGATAGCTCTGATAATAACGCTCGCCGCCATTGCTCCACCAGCCCTGGCATTGGCGGCGGTCTTCGCTGCGGTCGATGGCTGCACCGGCTGCTGCGCCGACAACGCCGCCGATGATCGTGCCGACCGTGCGGTCGCCGCGCCCGGCGATGCGGTTACCGGCTATGCCGCCGATTACGCTGCCGAGCAGCGCGCCGCCGACCCCATCATCACGGGTGCAAAAACGGTTCCAGTCAGCGTCCGACCATTGGTCGCGCGCGCCGCGATATACGCCGCGATCTTCGGCGTGGTGACGGCGCATTTCGCCATGCCGGTCGCCTTCGCGCGCATCACCATCATATTGGCCGCGATAGGTGCCGTGATAAACTTGCCCGTCGGGCGCTTCCCATTGGCCCTGCCATTCGCCGTTCCACCGGCCGCGATAGTCCGATTCGGCGGGGTAACGGTCCGCCGCATTTTGGTAGACCTGTGCATCTTCGCCATCATTGCCATGGACGACGATGACGCGCCGTTCGCTGCGCGTGGTTGTTTGCGCGCTGGCCTGTGTTGCACCGATGACACCCAGAGCAGCGATCCCCGCCAGCATTATCTTGCGCATTTTTTCCTCCGCTGGCGAAACTCGCCCGTTTGGCAATATGGTTTATGGAGCGTTAGCAAATATTCTTTGCCAAGGCGAGGCAGCGCCCCCAGCCGATACTGTCCCATGATGGTGCACATATTAACCGCGCGTGGGCGCGCGCGGGACAGGGCGAAAATTCAGCCCAAACGGCCGGCGATACGCGCCGCCAGCGCCTCTGCCCCTGCTTGGTCGGCGGCGGAAAAACGGCCGGGCAGGGGGCTGTCGATGTCGATGACGCCGATCAGCCGATCGCCATCACCTATCGGCACAACCAGTTCGGACCGGCTTGCCGCATCGCAGGCGATATGGCCGGGAAAGGCGTGGACATCGGCAACGCATTGGCTGGTGCGGCTGGCCGCTGCGCGCCCGCACACCCCCTTGTCGAGCGGGATGCGGATGCACGCGGCCTTGCCCTGAAAGGGGCCGAGCACCAGTTCGCGCCCGTCAAAACGGTAAAAGCCCGCCCAATTTACCTCGTCCAGCGCCTGCCACAAAATGGCGGCTACATTGGCCATATTGGCAATCGCGTCCGCTTCGCCCGCGGTAATCGCATCGGCGGCATCGCATATTTCGGCCCATGTCTGCGCCGGGTCATTCCGGGTAAAGGCGAGATCAAACATAGGCGCGGGTGTAGCGCCGTTAACCCTCTGTGGGAACCCGGCCGCGCGTTGATTTGACCGCACCGCGCGCTTTCTTGGCATCGACCCGCCGCGCCTTTGCCGCCTTGCCCGGCCGGGTGGCGATGCGTTTGGCGCGCCGTTCATGTGCCCGGGCGATGAGCGCGGCGGCGCGCGTCCGGGCATCGATCCGGTTCGATTCCTGACTGCGAAAGCGCGATGCGGTGATGATAAGCTCACCCGATTGGGTGAGCCGCGTCCCCGCCAACGCGCGCAGCCGCGCCAGTACAGGCTCGCTCAAGCGCAGGGCATGGACATCGACGCGCAATTGACAGGCGGTCGCCACCTTGTTGACATGCTGTCCGCCGGGGCCACCCGCAGTCAAAAAACGTTCGCTGATCGCCGTTTCGGGGATCGGCCAATGCCCATGATCAGCCATGGGGATCACCAAAGCCCAGCGCCGCAAACCGTTCCGGCATGGGCGCGCGCGCTGCAATATCTTCCTTGGTCGCGCGCGGCAGGCGAATGGACGCAGCGTGCAGCATCATCCCGCGCGTATCAGCCCTGCCGTAAACAGCATCGCCAATGATTGGCAGGCCAAGCCCGCTGGCCAGATGGACACGCAATTGGTGGGTGCGCCCGGTTTCGGGGGTGAGCGCAAGCAGGCTGTATCCGCCCCGGCTTTCGACGAGGCGCCAGTGCGTCACGCTCGCCTTGCCACGTTGGTCGGGGACGATGCGCCAACCCGCCGCAGCGCTCGATTTCTTGCCCAGCGGCATGTCGATGCGCCCCTCTGCCGCATCGGGTTGGCCCGCGACTATGGCATAATAGAGTTTTTCCACCCGCCCTTCGGCAAAGGCGCGCGACAGGCGGCGATGTGCCTTGATGCTCCGCGCGAGGATGAGGCAGCCTGATGTGTCCCGGTCGAGCCGGTGGATGGGGGCGGGGATTTCGGAATATCCCAACCCCCAAGCCGCTGCGCGCGCGGTGACACTGTCGCTGCCATCGCGCGGCGGATCGACGGCCAAGCCCATCGGCTTGTCGATAACCAAAGCCTCACTGTCGCGAAACAGCAGCGCGATATCGCCGATCATGTCCATCGCTGCGCCTATACCGATTGGCGGCAATGGTGGAAATATTTTGGCCGCGATTATTCCGCTGTAAAACTGCCGACTAATTGCGCCAACAGGCGCAATCGCTCGCTGCGAAAATTGCCTTGTCCAACCAATATTTCGTCAATTTGGCGCACAAAAAATTGGCGAAAATCACGCCGCATTTCGCACCAAGCGAGTAATTTCACCCCCTGCGGCGGGTGTACCAGCGCGAGGGGCAATATGCTGCGTTCGGTGACGCTGCCTTCCAAGTCCCGATATCGCAGGCGCACAATGCGACAAGAATCCACGGCGGCATGTAGCTGCGCAAATTTGGCGTCATGTGCTTCGTCCGATGCTGTCGTTCCACGCCAATAGCCCGCCGATGCAACGTCGAACCGACGATAAATGCGTATCAGCAACGCAGCTTCGACATCGTTCCCCTCCAAGCTGGCGAGTGTGGCGTCCGCCCGTGCCGCCAACACTGGGTCGCCCACATCTTCGCTCCTGATAGTTGGGCGCGTTTTTAACCGATGCTCTCAAGACATGCGAGGTGGAAGTTTCCAGTGCAGCGGCGATTGCTTTGGGCCGCGCTGCGGGTTCACGCGCCCGCCTCGTCGTCAAAGCGGGCGCATGGGAAAGGGTGGGGCTTAGTCGCGCAATTTGGTGGCAATGCGCGCGACTTTTTCACCCAGATAACGCGCGCCGCCCAGTTCAGCCGCACTGGGGCGGCGGCTGCCGTCACCATCGGCAATGGTGGTTGCGCCATAGGGTGCGCCGCCGCGCACTTCATCCACCCCCGATTGACCGGCATATCCATAATCCAGCCCGACTATGGTCATGCCGAAATGCAGTAAGTTGGTGATGATGTTGAACAGGGTGGTTTCCTGCCCACCATGCTGGGTGGCGGTGCTGGTGAAAGCGGCACCGACCCGGCCATGCAATGCGCCTGTCGCCCATAGTTTGCCCGCACCATCCCAAAACGCCGCCATTTGCCCGGCGATCCGGCCAAAGCGGGTCGGGGAACCAACGATGAAGCCGTCATATTCGGTCAGTTCGGCTACACTGGCGATACCATGCGCCTCATTCACCTGAAAATGCGCGGCTGCAACCACTTCGGGCGAAACTGTTTCGGGCACGCGGCGGATGGTCGGTTCGCCGCCGCCCGCGCGCACGCCGTCCGCCAGTGCTTCGGCCATTTCAGAGAGGTGGCCATAGCTCGAATAATAAAGGATCAAAATCTTGGTCATGCAGAATATCCTTTCCAGATAATATTTTAACGTGTTTCGACGAGGATGATTTGGGTGTCTTCCAGCGCTTCGATGCGGATTGTGGGATGGTCTTTGATGGCGATGCCGTCGCGCGGCGCTGCTTCCACCCCATCGATGCGGATGCGCCCGTCGATGGCGACGAGATAGGCGTGGCGTCCTGCGCCCAGTCGATGTTCGATAATATCACCCGCCGCAACCCGCGCCCCCATTACCCGCGCGTCGGCGCGCAGCGACAGCGCATCGGCGCTGTCCCCCGCCATGCCGCTCGCCAGCGTGACAAAGCCGCCGCCCGCCGCAAGGTTGGCAAATTGGCGCTGTTCCCAACCCGCCGGGCCGCCCTTGGCATCGGGTAAAATCCAGATCTGGAACAGGCGCGTTTCTGTCCCCTCGCGGTTCATCTCACTATGGGTGATGCCCGTGCCGGCATGCATGACCTGCACTTCGCCAGCACCGATGCGCCCGTCATTGCCCAGCGAGTCGCGATGGGAAATCGCCCCGGCATGGACAAAGGTGATGATTTCCATGTCGGCGTGCGGGTGCGGGGCAAAGCCGCTGTGCGCCGCAATGCTGTCATCATTCCATACGCGCAGCGCACCCCAGTGGATGCGCGCCGGGTCATGATAGGCGGCAAAGCTGAAATGATGCGCTGCCTTTAGCCAGCCATGATCAGCATGGCCGAGCGATGCAAAGGGGCGATGGTCAATCATATATATTTCCTGGACGGCGCGACGTGATGCCGTGCCCATGCGCACATCATGTGGCAAAGCCATTGTTTCTGAAATGACCAGTATGGAATTTTATCGTTTCTAATAATAAACAATTGCCATGGCGATTCCCGATTTTGAAGGCTGGGCCCATTTCGCGGCGGTGGCCGAACATGGTGGCTTTCGTGCGGCTGCGACCGCGATCGGCCTGTCGCCCGCCACTTTGTCCAAAGGGGTGGCGCGGCTGGAGGCGCGGATCGGCATGGCGCTGTTTCATCGCACGTCGCGCCAGATCAGCCTGACGCTCGCGGGGGAGGCGTTGGTCGAACAGGCCCGCACTATGGTGGCCGCCGGGGTGGCGGCGCAAGAATTGGCGATGGAGGATGCGCGCGACCTGTCCGGCCCCATCCGGCTGACCGCGCCCTTGTCCTTGGGGATGAGCTGCTTGGCCGAGCCCCTGGCCGATTTTCTGACAACGCATCCTGCGGTCGATATCGACCTTATTCTTTCGGATGCGCGCGCCGATCTGGTGGCTGACGGCATCGATATTGCGCTGCGCATCGCGGCGCATGTGGATTCCAGCCTGCGCAGTCAGATGATCGCGCCGGTTACGCTACAAATGGTTGCCGCGCCCGATTATCTGGCGCGCCATGGCTCGCCGACGCATCCGCGTGAATTGGCGCGCGAATTGCCGCGCGACCTCGCGGCGCACCGCGTGCTCGGCTATGGGCATGCGCGCCGTGACACGCCGATCACCCTCTCCCACCCGGTGCATGGCACCCATATCGTCCAGCCCAATGGTCCGTTGCGCACCAATAATGGAGAGGCGATGTTGCCCTTGCTGCGCGCCGGACTTGCCATCGGCCAACTGCCCATGTTCCTGCTGCGCGATGATTTGGCGCGCGGGACTTTGGTGCCGATATTGCCCGAATGGCACAGTACGCCCATGACATTGCGCCTGTTGACCCCGCCGTCGCGCCTGCGCCCAGCGCGGGTGCGTGCGCTGTCAGCGCACCTGATTGGTGCGCTAAAGGGTCACCCCATGCTCGGCTGATCACTCGGCAGCGATAGCCTCTGGCGGCGGGCTGTCATTGGCAGCACCTGCCCCGACATGGGTGAAGCTGATGACGCCATCGGCAATCGGCAATCGCGCCAGATCCGCCTTGTCTTGCCGATAATCCTGATTGAGCCGCCATGGCAGATCAACCGCGTTGCGCGGCATCAGGTGGCGGCCGCGCTGGATATAGCCGGAGGAGAAGTCGAAAATATCATCCTCCGCCATCCCATGATCGTCCGCCAGCGCGGGGGTGGCAACATTGGCCCCGACCGCGTCCATATGGTTCAGAACCTTGCAGACATATTCGGAAATAAGGTCGGCGCGCAGCGTCCAACTGGCGTTCAAATAGCCAAATACGGCAGAGAAATTCGGAATGTTGGAGAACATCGCCCCCTTGTAATAAAAATGGTCGGCAAGGGTGATTGGCACCCCGTCCATCGACAGCGCAATCTTGCCCGCCACCGCGAGCGAGAGGCCGGTGGCAGTGACGATGATGTCGGCTTCCAGATGCCGCCCGTCACTCAATTGGATGCCGCTGGCGTCGATCTTGTCGATGGTGGCGGTCACCACATCTGCCTTGTCCGCGCGGATGGCGTTGAACAAATCGCTATCGGGGACGAGACACAGGCGCTGATCCCACGGCGCATAGGGCGGGGTAAAATCCGCCGCGACATATTTATCGCCCAATGCCGCTTGCGTCTTCTTGGTCAAAAAGGCTGCAACCTTGTCGGGCCGTTTGCGCGCGCGTTTGAAAATAATGTCCTGCATGACGACATTTTTGGTTCGGGTGATGGCATAGGCCATTTTGTCCGGCAGGATACGGCGCAGGAAATTGGCAATGCCATCCTTTGCCGGGCGCGTCGCGTACCATGTGGGCGTGCGTTGCAGCATGGTGACATGGGCAGCGCCGCCAGCGGCCAAGGACGGGACGATGGTGACCGCGGTTGCCCCCGAACCGATAACGACGACGCGCTTGCCACTATAATCGAGGTTTTGGGGCCAGAATTGCGGGTGGATTATCTGTCCTGCAAAATCGGCTTTGCCGGCAATCGGCGCTTCATAGGGGCTGTCATAATCATAATAGCCCGAACCAAGGTAGAGCCAGCGTGCGCGAAGCACGGATGATTGGCCATCCGCCCCCGCCATCGACAAATGCCAGCAGCCATCGGCTGCATGCCAATCCGCGCCAAGCACCTTGGCCCCAAAGCGGATATTCTGCCTGATCCCCCGTTCATCGACGATGCGGTTCAGATATTCGAGGATGGATGGCCCATCGGCGATCGATTTTTCGTGCCGCCATGGTTCAAAAACAAAGCCCAGCGTGTGCATGTCGCTGTCCGAACGGATGCCGGGATAGCGGAATAAATCCCATGTTCCGCCCAGATTTTCGCGCCGTTCGATGATCGCATATTTTTTGCCCGGACATTTGGCGATGAGGTGCGCGGCCATGCCGATCCCCGAAATCCCCGCGCCGATGATGGCGATGTCCAAAATATCCGGCAAAATATCCGGTGCTGTTTCAGTCGCAACGACGCTGTTCATCCAAGCCCCCTCCGGCAATTCTCACCCCGATTTTTGACCCGTTTCAAGTGGCAAGGGGGCGGTATTGGCACGGATGATGCCGCGCCGGGTTGTGAATTGCAACCTTTTGCCCAAGGTTGAACCCTATGTTTGGGGGGTAAGCACACGATGATGTTTGCGCAAAATATCGGCCAGCAGTTCAAATTCGCTGCTGCGCGGGCTGTTGCGGCGCCAGATCAGCGCAATCTGCCGCCCCTCGCTCTTCGTTGCGATGCTGTGCGCGTGGATGCGTGTGCCATCGAGCAGTCCGGCATCGAGCGCCATTTGCGGCACCATGGTAACGCCGATGCCATTGTCCACCATCTGCACCAATGTATGGAGCGATGTGCCGAGCATCTGCGCT
The DNA here is from genome assembly GCA_937957805.1 of uncultured Sphingopyxis sp. Lineage (GTDB taxonomy): Bacteria > Pseudomonadota > Alphaproteobacteria > Sphingomonadales > Sphingomonadaceae > Sphingopyxis. The sequence goes on along the minus strand of CALFXW010000220.1, from coordinate 15,293 downwards.
GACCCACGCAAATCGGGGCGGTTGCAGACGGCGAGCGCATGGTCTTTCAGGCAATGCCCATCCTCCAGCAACAACATCTGGCTGGCATCAATCGCTTCGGGGGCGACAATTTCGGGCAAATTGCTGTCCAGCGCTTGGGGCACGGCGAGCAATATCGGGTCGTCGAACAAAAGGGCAGTTTCAACATCGCCACAGGCAAAGGGCAGCGCCAATAAAACACAATCGACCTGCCCCTGGTGCAGGCTGTCGCACGCCGCCTGACTGGTTTCTTCGCGCAGATAGAGCTTGAGGTCGGGCCGCTCCCGACGCAGGCGCGGCAGCAGCGAGGGCAGCAGAAAGGGCGCGATGGTGGGAATAACGCTCATCCGCAATGCGCCGACCAGGGGGGTGCCAGCGGCGGCGGCGAGTTCGGTCAGCGCCTCCGCCTCCCGCAAGATGCGGTGCGCACGTTCGACAATCGCTTCGCCCAGCGGGGTAAAACGCACGACGCGGCGGGTGCGTTCGACCAGCATCAGCCCAAGCAGGTTTTCCAATTCACGGATCCCCGCCGACAGCGTCGATTGGGTGACAAAGCTTGCCTCTGCCGCGCGACCAAAATGGCCGTGCGCGTGCAGCGCCACCAGATATTGCAACTGTTTGAAGGTCGGCAGATAGGCCTGCATAAAATCGCTCTTTCAATCAATGGGGCATTATTGATTGAAAAATGCTTTCAGTCCATGCTTGTTATGGCGCATAGCCGCCCCAATACTGCATAATGCAGGGGGCGCGGTTCGCGGGGGGCAGGCTGTGCCCGCCCGACCATCGACAAAAGGGGGCAAACCCATGATCGATAATTTTCTCTCCTACCTCTCCTCCATCAAGGCGCGCGACCCCGCGCCGCGTTCGCTGTGGGAAATCATGCTCTACCCCGGTGTCTGGGCGCTGGGGCTGCACCGCATTGCGCACTGGCTGTATGAGGCGGATTTGTTTTTCCTTGCTCGCGCGGTCAACCATTTTGCGCGCAGCTTCACCCTTATCGACATTCACCCCGGCGCGAAAATCGGGCGCAATCTGTTCATCGACCACGGCTTTGTCGTCATCGGCGAAACATCGGTGATCGGTAATAATGTCACCATTTATCAGGGGGCGACGCTGGGCGGCACCAACCCCACCAATGGGCAAGGGGGTAAAAGGCACCCGACGATTGGTGATGGGGTCATCATCTCGCTCGGCGCGGCGATTTTGGGGCCGGTGCTGGTTGGCGATGGCGCGCGCATCGGGGCCAATGCGGTGGTGAACAAGGATGTGCCAGCAGGTGCGACGATGGTCGGCATCCCTGCCAAGCCGACCTTGGTGGAGGTGAAGCCGGAGACGCAGGATTTCGTCCCCTATGGCACGCCTTGCTGCGACCAATTTGACCCCAACAGCCAGAAACTCGAACTGTTGCAATGCCAGTTGGCGGACATGCAAAAACGCATCGCCGCCTTGATGGCGGACCGCGACAATGCCCGCAGCACAACGGTCAGCGAGGATGATGGTGCGCCCCCGCCGCTGCGCCGTGTCCGTGCGCGCAAGGCGACTTAGGGGGCCAAGCAGGCGCGCATGGGCATTGTCACCCCCTTTCCCACGCCGTCACCCCAGCATCAGGTGGGGTTCGACCGGCGGGAATTGGCGGCAATACTCGACCTATATGGCCGGATGGTCGCGGCAGGCCATTGGCGCGATTATGCGATGGATTTTACCCGCGATGCGGCAATTTTTTCGGCCTTTCGCCGCACCGCCGAACGCCCCGAAATCCGCATCATGAAATGCCCCGACCTGCGCCAGCGTCAGGGCATGTGGGCCTTGGTGGGGGAGGGCGGGCAGACGCTGAAACGCGGGCAATTGCTCGCCAATATATTGGCACCTGTCGAACGACGGCTGATCAAGGCGGTATAAAAAGGGGCGGAGCATTGCTGCCCCGCGCGGCTTCTCATCCGAAACGATCGTTTCGGATGGCACGGCACCAGCCCGCTCCCCCACCCGGCCTCCCATAAGATACGATTCCGTGGGAGGTCGGGTGGGGGAGCGGGCCGGAGCAGCACCGAAATTCGCACGTCAGCGAATTTCGAAAAAGTCCTCACCCGCTGTGCGCGACCAGATGGGCGTCGGGCACCATCGTGCGCAGCCCCTCTGGCGTGAAGGACAGCACCATGCGCCGTGCCGGCTGCCAGAATGCCGAAAGCAGCAACAGCGCCGAACCAATAACCAATGCCGTCAGCGCAAATTGCAGTTCGACCGCGCCAAAGGTGCGGAACAATTCGGTCATCGCATAAAGGACATAGGCAAGCGCGGATACCAGCATCGCCCGCCGGTCAATCGCCAATGCGATAAAGGCAAAGCCGGTGTAGAGCGCCAACACGCCGATCGCCGCGCCAACCCCTATCGTCGCATCGCCATTGATGCCGAGCAGGGTGAAGAGCGGATGGGCAATCATCGGCGCGGCAATTAAATGCAGCCAGAAAGCGACATCGCTGCGCCGCGTTTCGCGCGTCGTATCGCTGCGGTCCCAATGCATGGCGAGCGCAAAGACGGCAAGCCCGCCGACCAGCACCAGCGACAATATCGCATTTTGTCCCAGATTTTCCGGGCCGACCGCGGCGGCAATCAGCGCGATGACGGTGGCGACCAGCGCGGCGGCGCCTGCTGCCAGCGTTATCGGCACCATGAAACGCCGCCAATGCGCATAGGCGGCAGCGGCGGTGGTGATGGCGATGCCAGCCATAATGACCGCCTGCACCCGTTCATTGGGGTTGGGCCCGAACCAGCTTTCGCTATATTGCACCATCAGGCCAATCGGACTGGCCGCCACCCCGCCGACAAAGGCGAGCAACAGGCCGATGGACGGCAACGCCATGCGCCGCACGCGGGTGAAATATTCGGCCAACCCCCATGCGGCAACCGCGACCAGCGCGCCCGCGAGCGGCAGCCAGATGCTTTGGCCGATCCACGCCAGCGCGCCGAGCAAGATGGCAGCGGCGATGGTGACGAAAATATCATTGAAACCGGTAAGCAGGCGGACATGTTCCTCATCCGCGCCGTGGGTGGATTGCTGCCGCGCCACATGGCGGCGCAGCGCGTCCGCTGCATCGGCGCTTAACACACCGGCAGCGACCGCATTGGTCAGATCTTGTTCGCTATACATGGTCTACCCCTATTTTCCCCCGTGCCATGGAGTGGGGCGTAGCATAGGTGTATTATATATGCAATACGCTGAATTGGCCCTGCAACATCACCCCTGCAGCAACCGCATGACGAGCCCCGATTGTTCCGCGCCGGTTTGCGGCACGCTTTCGCCCGCACGGTCGGTGATTTCGGCGTAAAGCGCCGCAACCGCTTCGGGCGTGCGTTCGTCATCGGGCAATTTGGCCCCATGGGTCATGGTGACATTGGCGCCATGGACAATGCCGCCACCCGCGCCCAGCGTGACGTTGGTCGGCGCATCATCGCTCACCAGAAACAGGCCGGCGGGTGCAACCAATTCGGGGGAAAACAGGGCAAAGGCGGCTTCGGGGAAAATATCCTCCGTCATGCGGGTGGCGGCAATCGGTGCGATATTATTGACGCGGATATTATTCTTCGCCCCCTCTATCGCCAGTGTTTTGGTTAGGCCGACCAGCCCCAATTTGGCCGCGCCATAATTGGCCTGCCCGAAATTGCCATAAAGGCCGGTCGAACTGCTGGTCATCAAGATGCGGCCATAATTTTGTTCGCGCATCACATCCCACACCGCCTTGGTGGCAAAGGCAGAGCCGATCAGATGCACTTTGACCACCAGTTCAAAATCCGCCGGGTCCATTTTGGTGAAGCTTTTGTCGCGCAAAATCCCTGCATTGTTGATGAGGATGTCGACCCGCCCCCATTTGGCCATGGCGTCGGCGACCATCTGCGCCATTGCGTCAAATTCGGTGACGCTGCCGCCGTTGGCGATGGCTTCGCCGCCCAATGCCTCTATTTCCGCGACAACCTGTGCCGCCGCATCCGAATGGCCGGTGCCATCGCGCGCGCCGCCCAGATCATTGACCACGACCCTTGCCCCGCGCCGCGCGAGTTCGAGCGCATAGGCACGGCCAATGCCGCCACCGGCCCCGGTGACGATGGCAACACGATTGTCAAAGCGGATGGTCATGGCTTGTTTCCCTTTACGTCAACGACATGGCGCTTGCCATAAGCGCTGGGCGCATCGGTGCAAGCGCAATCGGCGCAATTTGCCCTGAATCAATTAGCCGGTGACAGATGGCGACTAGGCGACTAGGGGCGCGCGCAACGCCCTTGCCAACCCGATCTGCGTGCCGCCGGAAAGGAACATCATGCGCTGCCCAACCATATTTATTCCCCTCTTGGCGTCGAGCGCGTTTCTGGGTCAGGCAACAGCCGCATCGGCGCAGGCGCTCAATGCGGAGGAAGCCGCCGCGCTGCGTGCGCAGGTGGAGGCGTTGCGCGGGCAGGTTAACCAGCTTTCGGCGCGATTGGATGCGCTCAGCGTCCCGCCGCCAGTGGCAACACCGGCTCCGGCTCCCGCCAGCCCCAGCCCATCCGCGCCCAACAATGTGGCATGGCGCGGCGCCCCTGAAATGCAGGGCGCAGATGGCTGGAGCTTCAAGCCACGCGGGCGGATGCAGATTGACGTGGGTGGGGTGAACGTCCCCACCGCCGCCAATAATGTTGGCCTTGGCTTTGCGAGTGAGGTGCGGCGCGTGCAACTGGGCGCAGACGGCACGATGCCGGGCGGCTTTTCCTATCGGGTGGAGGCGGATTTCGCCGACAATGATGTCGCGGTGCTCGACGCCTATTTGCGCTATCGGCGCGGCAATATACAGGTGACGGCGGGCCACCAGAAATATTTTGCCGGGCTGGATGAAATGACCGGCGATATTTTCACCAGCTTCACCGAACGCGCGGCCTTTACGCAGGCATTTGGTTTTGAACGGCGCTTGGGGCTGGCAGCGGAATATGCGCGCGGGCCGATTTTGGTGCAGGCCGGGCTGTTTTCGGATGATATCAGCGCGCTCACCAATGCGGCCAATAATGGCTGGAGCGTCGATGGGCGCATCGTTTACGCGCCGCAGATTGGCGACACACAATTGCATTTTGGGCTGTCGGCCCATGCGCGCGATTTTAACGATGGCAGTGCGCTCGCCCGATACCGTGCGCGCCCCTTTACCCATGTGACCGATGTGCGGTTGGTTGATACCGGCAATTTCACCGCCAATGGGGAGCGGAATTGGGGCGCGGAATTCGCGCTTGTCCACGGGCGCTTCCACTTTGCGGCGGAGGGCGCGTGGATGCGCGCGCGCCGCCCGCTCACCGCCGATCCTGTCTTTGGCGGCTATTATATAGAGGCGGGGCTGTTTCTGACCGATGACAAGCGCAATTACCGGCGCGGCGCATTTGACCGGGTGACCCCCAGCGCCGGGGTTGGCAATGGCGGCATGGGCGCGGTCGAACTCAACCTGCGCTATGATATGCTCGACCTGAATGATGCGGGCATCATCGGCGGGCGGCAGCAAAGCTATGGCGCGGCGGTGACCTGGGTTTTGACCCCCTATATCCGCCTGCTCGCCAGCTATGCGCGGCTTTCCATCGACGATTCGCGTCTGCCCGCCGGTTTGGACCGCGATTATGGAGCGGATGCGGCGGCACTGCGCGCCCAATTTGATTTTTGACGAAGGCCCATTGGCTCCCATTCATGGTTATCGCGGTTGAAAAATTGCCGCGATTGCGCGATGGCATGCCATGGATAAGGCAAATAGGCAGCCGGACGGGGGACGAGCCATGGACGATAATGCGCCGGAAAATGGCCTAAACCCCGCTGAAAATGGGCAAATTGCAACGGGTGAAGGGGCGGCCACGCGCCGCCGCGCCTTGCAATTGGGCGCGGTGGGTATCGTCGCGGCGGTGACCGTGCGACCCGCCTATGCGCAAACCGCCGCATCGGTGCTCAATTGTTCGATCCCCGTGCCCGATCCGGTGCGCAGCGGCAATTATATCGCGCTCGACGGCTCGGTCGTTCCCGCCGGAACGGCGGGGGCCTTTCCCCCTGCCAGCCGCGCCTTTACCGGCGAAGAAGTGCGTCAGGCTTTGCAGGGGCGCTCGCTGCCCGGCACTGGCTATGAACAGGGCCAAGCCTATATCAACTATATCCGCCGCCTGCGCGCCGGACAGAACGGCTTTACCTGTTACGCATCGATCCAGATGCCGCGCTAGGCCGTGGGGCCGGGGGCGCCTGCGTGCTGGCACGGCGGGGATGCCGCCCGGCTGGCATGGGTGGAACTTGATAGTTTAAGCGCGGTTTATGACCGCTGGTCAGGGCAAACCCATTTGCTGGGGTCGCCGCTGCGCGAAATATTGGCCGCGCTGCAAGGCACGGCCATGGATGCGCCGACATTGCTGCACAAATTAGCGGCAGATTTTGACCTGTCGGCCACGGGCGACGCGCTCGCCGCGCTCGATGCACAATTGCAGCAATTGGCGGCGCTCGGGCTTGTTTCATGTCGGGTGACAGCACCATGACCCACGAATTTGCGCTGCGTGTCGGGCCGGTGCCCTTGCGGATTTTTTCCGATTGGGCAGGGCCGATTGCCGATTTGCGCCGCCTCTATGCCGACTATCCCGCACCCGATGACGGTATCGCAACGCTGACCGCGCGTATCGGCGCGGCGTGGCCATGGCGGCGTTGGCTGCGTCCGGCGGTCAGCATCGGCGGCGATTTCACCATCCCCGACGCGCTGCCGCTGCCGCTGTCGCAGGGCCTGCTCGCCGCCGAAATGGCGATGAATTTGCAGGTGGCGATGGGTTGGCGCACACATATGCTGCTCCACGCCAGCGCGGTCGAACGCGACGGGCGGGTGCTGTTGATGGTGGGGGCGTCGGGTTCGGGCAAATCGACGCTTGCCGCGCTGTTGGGGGAGGGGGATTGGCGGCTTTTGGGGGATGAATTTGCCCTGCTCGACGTGGAAAATGGCAATATCTTGCCCTTTCCACGCCTCATCAGCCTGAAAAACGAAGCGATTGATGTGCTGCGCGCGCGCGCCTGTCCATCGCGTTTTGGCCCGCGCATTCCGGGCACGCCCAAGGGCGACATTTGTCATATGCGCCCGCGCGCCGATGCCATAGCGCGCATGAATGCAGGGGGCGCCCCCGCGCTCCTCCTCTTTCCGGCATATGGCAGCGACAATGGGCTGCGTGCCGTTCCGCCATCCGAAGCTTTTTTCCGCCTGACCGAAAGCTCGACCAATTATGTCGCCCTGGGTGAGCCGGGCTTTACCGCACTCAGCCAGTTGGTGCGCGCGCTGCCCGCCGTTGCCGTGGGTTATCAAAGCGGCGAACAGGCGATCGACATGGTCGAAGCGCTGTGGGCGGAAAATTCTGGGCGAGCGGCGCGATGAACGCGATGCGCCATCTGGTCGCGGCGTTGCGGACGCCGCAGAGCATTGCCACGCTAAATGGCGACCAATGGTCTGCGTTGGTGAGCGTTGCGCGCGGTGAAATGCTGCTCGCCACGCTGGCCCATCGGCTGGCGGGCGGACAGGGAGGGGGGGCGCTGCCGCCCAGTATTGCCGCATTGTTCGCCGCCGAATGCGCGCATGCCGACCAGATGCAGCGCCATGCCCTTTGGGAGGTGGAGATGGCGCACCGCGCGCTCAGCCCCATTGGCGTGCCGGTGATTTTGCTAAAGGGTAGCGGCTATGCCGCGCGCAACCTGTCGGCGGCGGCGGGGCGGCATATTGGCGACCTCGACATTTTGGTGCCGCGCGCGCGGATGGCGGATGTGGAGGCGGCGCTGCTGTCGGCCGGTTGGGATTGGGTCAAAAACGACCCCTATGACCAGGCTTATTACCGGCAATGGATGCACGAATTGCCCCCGCTGATCCATGGCGCGCGCGACCGGATGATCGATGTCCATCACAATATCCTGCCGCTGACCGCGCGCCACCATATTGATGCAGGCGCGCTGATCGAACGGGCGCAGCCGGTGGCCGATGGGGTCATGACGCTCGACCCCATTGACCGGCTGATCCATTGCGCGGTGCATATGTTGGCCGATGGCGATCTGGCGGGGGGCGTGCGCAATTTGTGGGATTTTCATTGCCTGTCGGGCGATGCGGCGGCGTTTGATGGCGCGTGGCAGGCGCAATTGCTCTTGCGGGCGGAGGATTTCGGCGTGGCCGCTGCGGTGTCCCGTGCCCTGCGCCTGTCGGCGGCGCTTTATGGCGATGGCGCCCCGCTGCGCCTGACCGATCGCCTGTTCATCCGCCGCCTGCTGGCGCGCGATGCGATGGGCAGGCCCAGTTGCCCGGTGACACAGGCCGTCTTTTACATACGCTCCCACCTCTTGCGGATGCCGCCGATACTGCTCGTCCGCCACTTGTGGAGGAAATGGCGGATGGCTAGGACAAAGCCATGACTGAAACCGCCCCCGCCGACAGCGCACACCACCGCCCGATTGCCGCCATCATCCTTGCCGCCGGGCAGGGGACGCGCATGCTCTCCGACCTGCATAAGGTGCTGCACCCGATTGCTGGCAAGCCGATGCTCCACCATCTGCTCGACAGTGTCGCCAGCATCGGGGCGCAGCGGGTCGTCGTCGTCGTCGGGGCGCGGCGCGAACAGATAGAGGCAAGCGTTGCGGGCCGCGACGTCGCAATTGCGGTGCAAAGCGAGCAATTGGGCACCGGCCATGCGGTGTTACAGGCAAAGGATGCGCTGCACGGGTTCGCGGGCGACATCCTCATCCTCTATGGCGATGTGCCGATGGTCAGCGCAGAAACGATGCGCGCCATGCTCTATCGCCTGAACGTGGGGGAGGAGCCGCGCGCCGTCGTGCTCGGCTTTCGGCCCGATGATGCCGGTGCCTATGGCCGGATTGTCGCCGATGAACGCGGCGTCATCCAGAAAATGGTGGAATATAAGGATGCGGACGCCGCCGAACGCGCGGTGCGGCTGTGCAATTCGGGGCTGATGGCGGTGCGCTCGGCAGATTTATTCGCGCTGCTCGGCAAAATCGGCAATGATAATGCGGCGGGTGAATATTATCTGCCCGACATCATCATGCTGCCCGGGCAGGAAAGCGCGGTGATCGAAGTCGCCGACCCCGCCGAAGTGGCGGGCGTCAACAGCCGGGCCGAATTGGCGGGGGTCGAGGGGGCATGGCAACAGCGCCGCCGCGCGCGCGCGATGGCAGAGGGGGCAAGCCTGATTGCGCCCGAAACCATCTGGTTCGCGCATGACACAATCCTTGGCCGGGACGTGACGGTCGAACCCAATGTGTGGTTCGGCCCCGGCGTTACCGTTGCCGATGGTGTTACCATCCGCAGCAATTGTCATTTGGAGGGGGCGGACATTGGGCCGGGGTGCGAAATCGGCCCCTTTGCCCGCCTGCGCCCCGGCACAAAATTGGCCGCGAAGGCCAAGGTTGGCAATTTCGTCGAGGTAAAGAAGGCGACGCTGGGTGCGGGGGCAAAGGCCAATCATCTATCCTATATCGGCGATGCGGATGTGGGGGCAGGCGCAAACATCGGCGCGGGCACCATCACCTGCAACTATGACGGTTATTTCAAATATCAAACGGTGATTGGCGAGGGGGCGTTTATCGGCAGCAACAGCGCGCTGGTCGCCCCGGTGACGATTGGCGCAGGCGCGATAGTGGGCGCAGGCAGCGCGGTTACGCGCGATGTCGCGGCGGGTGACCTGTGCCTCGTCCGCGCCGAACAGGTGGCAAAACCGGGCTGGGCCGCACGGTTCCGCGCAGCGATGACGGCGAAGAAGGCTGGGCGATAATATTGTATATTATAATTGACATTTTGTCCCAATTCGCTTAGGGGATTGGGCATGCCATCGCCCGACGCATTGAACGGGTCGCAGGTGGTAATTTGGGCGATGTAAAGTCGCTGGGTGGCGGGCTGCATGAACTGCGGATCGTCTTTGGCCCCGGTTATCGCATCTACTTTACCTTTGAAGCGGATGTTTTGATCCTGTTGCTGATCGGGGGCGACAAAGCCAGTCAATCGCGTGACATAAGCGTAGCGCGCAAGATGATAGAGGATGGATGTTATGGTCAAGGTGAAAATAGCAACCGCACCCTTCGACCCGGCTGAATATATCCGCGATGATGCGGAGGCAGCGCTGTATATCAGCGATGCGTTGAAATCGGGCGATGCGGCGGATGTAGCCACCGCACTGGGCACGGTTGCGAGGGCGCGTGGGACGAGCGGGCTTGCGCGCGCGACAGGGTTGAGTCGGGCAGCGCTATATTCCAGCCTATCGCCAACCGGCAACCCGACTTTGGCAACGGTTTTGGCAGTGCTCAAGGAATTGGGGATGGAGTTGCGGGTGGAGCCGGGCAAGGCGGCGGCGTGATGCTACTAAAGGGGTGATAGGATGCATCGCATTGACCTCGGAGAATCGGGCTTCATAGGCTGGATGTCGTTACTCGCCGCAGATAGTTCGCCTGCAATCCCCGCTCAAGCGGGCGTTTATGCGGTTGCATATGATGCGGGTCGGCCAGCGCGCTGGGCGAACAAAAGCTGCGGTGGCTGGCATAAAGGGCGCGATCCAACCGTAACGGCAGATGTTCTGGAATCCAACTGGGTGGATGGCAGCGATATCGTCTATATCGGCAAAACCGATCAAAGTTTGCGCACGCGCATCCGAGCCTTTGCGCGCTTCGGTCAAGGAAAAGCCGTGGCGCATTGGGGCGGTCGCCTTGTCTGGCAGCTACCCCAGCCGGAGCGCTTGATGATTGGCTGGCGCATCCATGGGCGCGGCGCCGCGCATGCCGAAGAACAAAAATTGTTCCGAGCGTTCTACGATAGATATGACGTTTTGCCCTTTGCCAATTTGCGCTGGTGATTTGACGGGGCAACTTGCCGATTTGCGCGCAGCATGACATAATATGGGCATGCGCCAGCCCTTTGTTCTTGGTCGTCAGGCAATGGCCGCGATTAGCGCGGTTGAGGGGCTGACTCTGTCAGAATCCGCCCGAAATCGTCAGGCTGATGCCGATCGACGTGGCCTGAATTCGGCGCAGCGTCAGGCGGCAATCGCCATGGCCTATAGCGCACTTGCCAAATGAATGAGACGCCACGTTACGACAGTTTCGACGATCCATATTGCTATGCTGGCACCTCCATTCTTAGAAACAAGCTGGATTTGCACGACGCCGCTGTGCTCGAGGCGTTTGAACATGAATCGGTGAGCGCCAAGGCAGAGGAGGCGCTGCCCATTGGGTCGTTTGACGTTGCACATTATCGTGCAGTTCATCGGCATTTATTTGACGCAGTCTATGACTGGGCGGGCGAATATCGAACAGTGCGTATCGCCAAGCGCGGTGCGATGTTTTGCTATCCCGAACATATCGCCGGGCAGATGTCCGCCTTGTTTGCCTGCCTAAATGGGGCTGCGTTTCATACCGGATGCGCGGTGACGGAATTTGTGGGTGCTGCCGCCAAATTTATAGCCGAACTAAATGCCATCCACCCATTTCGTGAAGGCAACGGTCGAACCCAATTAACATTTCTATTCCTGTTGGGTGAACGGGCACACGTCCATCTGAATTTTGCCAATATTGCGCCAGATGCGGTCATGACGGCGATGGTAGGAAGCTTTAATGGTGCTCTGAAGCCACTAGAGGCTGAGATTAGGCAGATGCTGGATTGACATGATATCATGATATGATATCAATATATCATGGCGCGAATCCTCCTCGACCTTGCAGATGATGATATCGAACGGCTCGACCGGCTGGCGGTGGAGCAGGGGCGGTCGCGTGCTGCCGTCTTACGCGAAGCGGTGTCCAACTATCTTGAGGTTTGCGGCAAGGAAGGCTTCGAGAAATATTTCGGCCTTTGGGAGCGGCATGGTTCGACCGTCGATGGACTGGAATATGAACGGCAATTGCGTGGCGAATGGCCTGACGTAGCCGATATCGCTCCATCCAAAAAGAAACGCAGTGTCGCGTGAGCGAACGTTTTTTTGATACCAACATCGTTATCGATATGCTGCACAACCGACCAGTCGCTTGGGCTGAACTTCGCAGTGTAACCCGCGCGTGGATCAGTCGAATGACATGGATCGAAGTGATGTCCGGCGTGCCGGATGAGGCAACCGCCGAAACCGAAGAATTTCTACGCCTGTTTGCCATGAGCGAGATCGACGAAGAAATCGGCAGGCGGGCAGCGGCCATTCGCCATCAACGCAAATCGCTGAAATCACCCGACGCAATCATCCTCGCGTCCGCGCAGGTTACCGGTCGCATCCTGGTCACACGAAATACAAAGGACTTCCCCGCTGAAATGCCAGGAATCCGGGTCCCTTACAAAGCACCATAGGAAGCAGGAAATATGTGCGGAATTATCGGAATTGTGGGCAATGCACCCGTCGCGGATCGGCTGATCGATGGGCTGAAACGCATGGAGTATCGCGGGTATGATTCGGCGGGCATCTGCACCGTTGATGGCGGCGATCTGGTGCGCCGCCGCGCGGAGGGGAAACTTGGCAATCTGGTGCGCGAAGTCGCCGCCAACCCCGCCGCCGGGCATATCGGCATCGCGCATACCCGCTGGGCAACGCACGGTGCGCCGACAACCAGCAACGCGCACCCGCATGCGACGGGGCATGTCGCGCTCGTCCACAATGGCATCATCGAAAATTTCAAAAGCCTGCGCGATGAATTAATCGCACGGGGTCGCCATTTTGAAAGCGAAACCGACACCGAAGTGGTTGCGCACCTCGTGTCTGAACAGGTCGAAGCAGGGGTCGAACCCGCCGCTGCGGTGCAGGCGGTGCTGCCGCGTTTGCGCGGTGCCTTTGCGCTCGCCATCGCCTTTCGCCAGTCGGCCGATATGCTCATCGGCGCGCGATTGGGCTCGCCGCTTGTTATTGGCTATGGTGAGGGTGAGAATTATCTGGGTTCAGATGCGCTCGCGCTCGCCCCGCTGACACAGAAAATCGCCTATCTGGAAGAAGGCGACTGGGCGATTTTGACCCGCGATACGGTGCAGATTTTTGATGCTGACAATCAGCCTGTGGCTCGTGAAATTGTCACATCGGGGGTGACGGCGGCGGCCATCGAAAAAGGCCCCTATCGCCACTATATGCAAAAGGAGATTTTTGAGCAGCCAACGGTGGTTGCCCAGACCCTCTCCTCCTACATCCGGCCGGTGGAGGCGATGGTCGCGCTGCCGCAAATGGATTTTGACCTCTCCGCCATCGACCGCATCACCATCGTTGCGTGCGGCACCAGTTTTTACGCGGGGATGGTCGCCAAATATTGGTTTGAAAGCTTTGCCCGCGTCCCCGTCGATCTGGATGTTGCATCCGAATTTCGCTATCGCGACCCGGTGCTGCAACCGGGCGGATTGGCGCTGTTCATCAGCCAGTCGGGGGAGACGGCGGACACGCTCGCCGCGCTCAAACATTGTAAGGCGCATGGCCAGAAAATCGCGGTTGTCGTCAATGTGCCGACGTCGAGCATGGCGCGGGAGGCGGATTTGCTCCTCCCCACCCATGCCGGCCCCGAAATCGGCGTTGCATCGACAAAGGCATTTACCTGTCAATTGGCGGTGCTCGCCGCGCTTGCCGCCCATCTGGCGGTGGCAAAGGGCAAAATGACCCGCGCCGAGGAACAGGAAATTGTCCGCCACCTTACCGAAGCGCCCGCCGCGCTCAACGCCGCGCTGGCGCATGATGGCGATATTGCGGCAATGGCGCACCACATCGCCCCGGCGCGCGATGTGCTCTATCTCGGGCGCGGGCCGGATTATCCGCTGGCGCTCGAAGGGGCGCTGAAGCTCAAGGAAATCAGCTATATCCATGCAGAGGGTTATGCGAGCGGAGAGATGAAGCATGGCCCGATTGCACTGATTGACGAAGCGGTGCCGGTCATCGTCCTTGCGCCCAGCGGGCCTTTGTTCGAAAAAACCGTCTCCAACATGCAGGAAGTGCGCGCGCGCGGCGGCAAAATCGTGCTGATTTCGGATGCAGCGGGGCTGGCCGAAGCGGGGGAGGGGACGATGGCCAAAATCGAAATGCCCCGCGTCCACCCGCTCATCGCACCGCTGGTTTATGCCGTGCCGGTGCAATTGCTGGCGTATCACGTGGCCTGCGCCAAGGGCACGGATGTGGATCAGCCGCGCAATTTGGCGAAGTCGGTGACGGTGGAGTGATTTTCTTGCGCTAAATCAAAGCGTCAGCGCATAGCACCCCGCACATAGGATGTGATTCAAGGGGGTATGGCATGGACGTTGTAACCGTGGTTTTGATCGTCGGTGGCGGTCTGGTGGTGTGGCAATTGGTCAAGGCCGCGCGCAAAAATGGCGGTGATAGCGCGTCCGATGCTGGCGGTGACGACAGCGGCGGCGATTGGCCCGATTTTGATTATGGTGACAGCGATAGCGGGGATGGCGGCGGGGGCGACTGACGCTTTGCGGCGGCATTGATACGGGTTATGCTGGGTGCGAGCTTTGACGGGGGCACCCGCATGTCCGATGAAAGATCCGGCGACGGCGCGCGCATCGACGCCTATATCGCGGGCGCGGCGCCCTTTGCCGTGCCGATTTTGCAGCGGTTGCGGGCCGATGTGCATCAAGCCAGCGAGGAGGTTGTGGAGGCGATTAAGTGGAGCATGCCCGCCTTTACCTATCGTGGCAAAATGGTCGCTAATCTCGCGGCGTTCAAAGCGCATGTCGCCTTTGGTTTCTGGCATGGCGCGATGGTGACGGGGGATGCCGACACGCGGCGCGGCGCGATGGGCGATTTGGGGCGCATCACCCATGTCGATCAATTGCCCGACAGCGCGATCATTATCGCCTGGGTGCGCCGCCAATGCGCGCTGATCGACGAAGGGGTGAAACCGCCGCACCTTGCCGGACGCACCAAACACCCGCAGGTTTCGATTGATGCACTGCCTGACTTTGCTGCGAAATTGGCTGCAAACCCGCTCGCCAAGGGGCATTTTGACAGCTTTCCACCCTCTGCCCAGCGCGAATATATCGACTGGATTGCATCGGCCAAACGCGACGCAACACGCGCGGAACGCATTACAACTGCGATCGATTGGCTGGCCAATGGCAGGCGGCGAAACTGGAAATATGCGGGCTGTTAGAGTGATTTCGAGTGAAATAGGATATTTCACGGCTCGGAAATCACGGGAGACATAAGCGCGTGATTTCGAGTGAAATAGGATATTTCACGGCTCGGAAATCACGGGAGACATAAGCGCGTGATTTCGAGTGAAATAGGATATTTCACGGCTCGGAAATCACGGGAGACATAAG
>CALFXW010000219.1 GCA_937957805.1 uncultured Sphingopyxis sp. | reverse complement strand
GATGCGCTCCTTGGCCTGCGCCGTGACGATGGGGCCCATCTCAGCGTCCAGTTCCATGCCGTTCTTGATCTTCAGGGTCTTGGCGCGATCGGCCACCTTGGAGACGATGGTGTCGGCCACGTCACCCACCAGCACAGCCACCGAGATCGCCATGCAGCGTTCACCCGCGCTGCCGAATGCCGCGCCGGCAAGGTCGCCGACCACCTGATCCAGATCGGCATCGGGCATGACGATGCCATGGTTTTTGGCCCCGCCCATTGCCTGCACCCGCTTGCCCGCCGCGACGCCGCGTTCATAGACATAATGGGCGATGTCGGACGAACCGACAAAGCTGACCGCGCTGATCGCCGGATGGTCCAAAATGGCATCGACCATTTGCTTGTCGCCATGGACAACCTGAAAAATACCGGCGGGCAGCCCAGCCTCTATGAATAATTCGGCAAAGCGCACCGGCACGCTGGGGTCGCGTTCGGATGGCTTCAGGATGAAGGCATTGCCACAGGCGATCGAAACCGCGCCCATCCACAGCGGGATCATCGCGGGGAAATTAAACGGGGTGATGCCGACCGTAATGCCCAACGGCTGGCGCATCGAATAAACATCGATCCCCGGCCCAGCGCCCAGCGTATATTCACCCTTGAGCGCATGGGGGATGCCCATGCAGAATTCGACAACATCGAGCCCGCGCATGATGTCGCCCTTGGCATCGGCGACCACCTTGCCATGTTCGCTGGACAGCATATGGGCGAGTTCGTCCATATGCGCTTCGACCAGCGCCTTGAACTGGAACAGCACGCGCGCGCGGCGTTGCGGGTTGGTCGCCGCCCATGCGCCTTGGGCCGCCTGTGCCGCCGCGACCGCAACGTCCAGAACATCCTTATCGCCCAGCGCAACCTGCGCCTGCACATGCCCTTCGTTGGGATCGAAAATATCGCCGAAACGGGTCGCCTTTGGGGTGGTGCCAGCGATAAAATGGTCAATCTGTCGCATCTATGCCTCGCAATATTTATTTGAACCGAAACTATCGTTTCGGTGCTGACCGCACCGGCCCGCACCCCCACCCGACCTCCCCCCCAAAAATACCAGATGGCGGGTGGTCGGGCTGGGGTATGCACCGGTGCCGTGCCGAGATTCGCAGGTGCGCGAACTTCGAATCAGACCCCTAGGGAATCGGCGATTCCCATGCGCCCAGACGCGCGATTGTGCAAGGCGCGCGTAATAATATTTCACGGCACCGGCGGCCGGTTCGTTGCGGGCGTATGCGGCGGCAGGATGGTTTCTGCGATTGACTTTGCACAAAGATATGCGCTGATATTTGCGCCATCGACCCATGGGTGATGGGCGATTTTGGGGGAATATTGCGTGCAGATTGACTGGCAGCGGGCGGCGGCCATTTGGCCCAACGCACCATTGGTGGTGAGCGAAACCATCGACGGTGAAGCGATCATCATGCACCATGGCAATGGCCATTATTTTGACACGCGCGGCACAGGCGCTCTGATCTGGCAAGCGGTGGAGGCTGGCTGGTCGTTCGATGCCATGGCCGCGCGATTGGTGGCGGCGACGGGCATTGACGCGGGGCAGGCAGAGGCCAGCCTTGGCAGCTTTCTGGCCGAGCTTGCGGCGCAGGATCTGGTGCGCGTTGGCACCGGCCCGGCATTGGCGCTCGATGCCGCACCCGCCATGGCATATGCGCCGCCCATCTTTGGCATCCATAGCGACCTTGCCGATATGCTGCTGCTCGATCCCGTCCATGATGTGGACGAAGGCGGCTGGCCGCAACCGCGCGCGAGCGAAGTTGCGGCCTAGGGTTCGCCATGGAGCGGGTCAGCATCATCCTGCCATGCCATAATGGTGCAGCCTTCATCGCCGATGCGATAACATCGGTGCTGCACCAAAGCCGTGTGGTGGATGAAATCATCCTCGTCGATGATGGATCGAGTGACGGGAGCGCCGATGTCTTCGCCGATGTATGTGCCGATGTATGTGCCGCCTATGCCCCCCCCGTTCAAATCATCCGTCAGTCGCGCCAAGGGGCGGGCGCGGCGCGCAATCGCGGCCTTGCGGCGAGTAGCGGCGACATCATTGGCTTTCTGGATGCGGATGATGGCTGGCCATTGGACAGTGTGGCCGTAAGGCTCGACCATATGGCAGCGACTGGCGCGGACATTGTCTTTGGCATTGTGCGCCAATGCCGCCACTTGGTGGGTGAAGGTGCGCCCGGCATCGGCCCCGACATGGCCGGGCGATTGGCAGGGACGATGCTCGTGCGTCGTGCCATATTTGACCGCATCGGCGGCTTTGACCCAAAATTGCCGAGCGGGGAGGTTATCGAATGGGTCGCGCGCGCGGCAGACGCAGGCGCGGTGATGACCGATTGCGACGCGCTCATCCTTTATCGCCGGGTGCATGGCGGCAATATGATGCTGCAACGCCCCGATGCGTCGGGAGAGGCGCTGGCGATGTTGCGCCAGACGCTGGCGCGGCGGCGCGCGTCGAGCGCCGCATGACCCGCTATCATCTCTGGCCCGATGCGCCGCAGATTTTGCTGCTGCGCGCCGCATTGGGGGATGGTGATGCTGCACGCCAGGCGTTCGCCGCATGGGATGCGGCGGTGGATTTTGAACATCAGCTCGATGGCGGCAGCTTTCGCCTCTTGCCCATGCTCCACGCCAATTTGCAGCGATTGGGGGTGGAACATCGGTTGCTTGGACGGATGGCGGGGGTGCATCGCCATGCCTGGGTCAGCGTGCAACAGACGCTAAAGCGCGCGGAGGATGCGGCGGGCCTGTTGCAGGCTGCGGGTATCGCCAGCCTGTTTACCAAGGGGGTGGTGCTTGCCAATTGCTATTATGCCAGCCCCGGCCTCCGGCCCATGTCCGACGTTGATCTGGTCGTGCAACGCGCGCAGGCGTTCCGCGCACTGGCGGTGCTGGAGGGGGCGGGCTGGCGCATCGCCGATTACGCGGTAGCCGCGCTCGCCCGCGCGCGCCCACGGGATTGTCTTGCCATGCAATGCGCGCTGCCGCTGGTTGATCGCGCGGGGAACCAGATAGACCTTCACTGGCGGATGGTCGCCGAATGTGCGCGGGCACAGGGTGATGCCCGATTTTGGGGGCATGCGCAGCCGCTGATGCTGGGCAATGTCACCGCCTTGCGCCCATCGCCCACCGACCTTTTGTTTCACATATTGGTCCATGGACTGAAACCCGATCCGCTGCCCGCATTGCGCTGGGTGGCCGATGCGATGCTGATTTTGCGCGCCGATGGCGATGCGATCGACTGGGACGCGATCGGCCAATTGGCATGCATGGCGCGGGTGCGCGCGCGCTTGGGGGCGGCGTTGGGCTTTCTGGAGCGTGAGATGGGGGTGGATTTGCCGCCCAAGGCACAATCGTTGATCGCGCGTGGCCCCTGCTGGGTTGAACGGATGGAACAGCGCGGGTTTGCCGCGCGGCTCAGCGCACCGCCCGAACATGGCCAACTGCCGGTGGAACGGGCAACATCGCTAGCACGCTTTGTGGTGGGCAGCTGGTCGGGTGCGATCCCCGGCATGGCGGCGCGCTGGTTGTGGCGGCGCGCGCGCGGCGCGATGCCGACGGGCCAAGCGGCATGACCCCCAGCCATCGCAGCGACCTGCCGCTGATGGCAGAGGATGCGCAGCGTGCTTTTTTTGACGCGGCACGCGCGGCGACCATGGCGGCAATCGGCGATGCCCCGGTGATCCGCGACATAGTTTTGCTCGGCAAAACCATCCGCCTCACCTTTGGCAACGACAGGCTGTGCCAGATGTTGTGCGGCGCGCTCAGCCATTTGGAAACGCCGGTTGCGGGCGCGGCGGATGCGCATTTTTACATTTGGGCGGGCGATGAAAGCGACATCGCCATGCCGCCCGCGCCGGTTGGCCGCCATTGTTTTTCGGATCGCGGCGATATCTGGACGATGCACAGCCCCGATATTTTGAGCGCCTTTCACTGGAGCGAATTTTCCCTCGCGCTCTATGACGCGCGGGGTGCAACGGGGATATATTGGCTGCGGTCGGCGCAAAATCTGCCATATTGGACGCAGGCATCGCCGCTGCGCACCCTGCTCCATTGGTGGGCGCGCGGGCAGGGCGCGCAATTGGTGCATGCCGCGGTGGTCGGCACGGCAAAGGGCGGGCTGTTGATTACCGGGCGCGGCGGGGTTGGTAAATCGACCAGTGCGCTGGGTGCGCTTGGCGCGGGGCTGGCCTATGTCGGGGATGATTATGTCTTGGTGGCACGCGATGCGGATGGGCAATATCATGCGCACAGCCTTTATTGCACAGCCAAGCTAAACCCCGATAACCTCAGCCATTTTGCGCATCTTGACCCGCATTTTCTGGGTGGCGGCGGGGCCGATGGCGGTGAAAAAGCAGTCATTTTTTTGGGCGCGCGCACGACAATATCGCTGCCCCTGCGCGGCGTGGTGACGCCGCGCATAGCGCCCGGCGATGCGCAATTTTGTCCGATTGACCGGGCGGAAATGGTCGGCGCGGCGAGCTTTACGACGATGGCGCAATTGCCCCATGCGGGGGAGGGGACGGCGGACTTTATCGCCGATGCGCTGCGCACGCTCCCCATGGCGCGGTTGATGCTGGGGGATGACCGCGCCGCCATCCCCCCGATGCTGTCGGCCTTTATCGCCGCTCCGCAGGATTTGGGGTGCGATGCCCCCTTTACCGATAATTGTCCGCTGCTGTCGGTCATCATCCCTTGTTATAATGGCGCGCATTTTCTGGCTGACGCCATCGCCTCTGTTCTGGCGCAGAAATACCCCAAGCTTGAAATCATTGTCATCGATGATGGTTCAACCGATGATCTGGCAGGCGCCATCGCCGCGCTGCCGGTGGAGGTGCGGCTGTTGACCATCGCCAATGCAGGGCCAGCGGCGGCGCGCAACATGGGGCTGCGCGCGGCGATGGGCAGCCTCATCGCCTTTATCGATGTCGATGATATCTGGCCGTGCGGCAAATTGGCGGCATCACTGGCACTGCTTGACCAATGCCCCGATGTTGAAGTGGTTATCGGCCATGCCCAGTTGATGGAGGCTGGGGCGGATGGCGCATATGGCTTTGTCGGCAGCCCGGCGGAGGGTTTTACTTATTATATCGGGGCTGGGCTGTACCGCGTCCGCGCCTTTGCACGTAACGGCGTTTTTGACCCGCGGCTGCGTTTTGGGGAGGATCTGGACTGGTTCGCCCGCGCCGAACGCAATGGCTTGCAGGTTGCGCGCATGGATATGGTCACCCTCCACGTCCGGCGGCATGCGGGCAATATGACGCGGGGGATGGATGGCGCGGCGCTCAACCCGTTGCAACTGGCGCGCAATGCGCTGCGCGCCAAGCATCAGCGGGCGGCGGGTTGACCGGGCGCATCCTCCTCACCGGCGCGGCGGGGCACCTCGCCACCATGTTGCGCCCGGCGCTGGCAGCGGCGGGGCATATCGTGCGCTTGACCGACCAGCGGCGGATTTGGCGACTCGGCGCGCGGGAGGATTTCGTGCGCGGCAAATTACAGGACGCCCGCGCCATGCGCCGTGCGGCGCGCGGTGTCACCACCATCATTCACTTGGGTGGCAGCAGCGGCTGGCATGGGGAGCGTCAATGGCAAGGCGTCATCGACAGCAATGTGACAGGGATGACGACCCTGTTCGAAGCCGCGCGCGCGGCGGGCGTGCGCCATATTATCTTTGCCAGCAGCATGCATGTGCTTGGCTTCCACCCACGCAACCAGCCGATTGATGAGGGCAGCCTGCCGGCACCCGACACACGCTATGGGGTGAGCAAATTATGGGGGGAGGGGCTGTGCCGCCTCTATGCCCAGAAATATGGTCTTGCCGTCCGCGTGCTGCGCATCGGGCATGCGGTTGGCGATATGGCGGATGCTGCGCCGGGGCAGGGGGTGAGCTTTGCCGATCTGGCGCGGCTATGCCTTTTTGCCATCGACCATCCGCCGACAGGCTTTGACATCTGGCACGCGGTAGCCCCGCACGCCGACTATCCACTGAGCGATGGGCGGTTGGCGCGTGACCATGGCTTTGCCTTTGCCGACCATGGCCCCGATGCGGCGACAATATTTGCGCGCCTCACCGGGAATGCGCTGCTCAGCGATGCGGCGCGCCGCCACCATGGCGGGGATTTTGCCGATTTTCCTTAGGTTTCGTCGCTGGCTGTGCCCCATGCATAAAGCGCGGGGAGGAGGATGAGCGTCAGCAGCGTTGCCGAAACCACGCCGCCGATGACCGTGGTCGCCAATGGGCGCTGCACCTCTGACCCCGCGCCGACGTTGAACGCCATGGGGATGAAGCCCAGACTGGCGACGAGTGCGGTCATCATCACCGGACGCAACCGGGTCAGCGCCCCTTCGCGGATCGCTGCCAACCGCTCCATCCCGCTGGCGCGCAAGTCCCGAATGAAGCTCAGCATCACGACACCGTTCAACACCGCGACGCCCGACAGCGCGATAAAGCCGACCCCTGCGGATATGGAAAGCGGGATGCCGCGCAATGCCAGTGCCAGCACACCGCCGGTCAACGCCAGCGGCACGCCGGAAAAGACGATCAGGCTGTCGCGCACCGACCGGAATAGGGCAAAAAGCATCGCAAAGATGAGGAGGAGGGCAAGCGGGATGACGATTTGCAGCCGCTTTGCCGCGCTTTCCAATTGCTCAAACGTCCCGCCATATTGGATATAATAGCCCTCTGGCAGGTCGAGCGCGCGCATCTCGCGCCGCAATTGGGCGACGAAGCTGCCCAAATCTGATCCTCGCACATTGGCGCTGATGACCGCGCGTCGGCGGCCATTTTCGCGGCTGATTTGGTTCGGCCCGCTTTCAAGCGCGATGTCCGCCACCTCGCGCAAGGGCACAAAGCCGCCGATTTCACCGGGCAGTGCGATCGGCAAACGGCCGAGCGCGTCCAGATCATTGCGCAGCCCCTCTGGCAAGCGGACGACGACAGCAAAGCGGCGGTCGCCTTCAAAAATCTGGCCCGCGCGCCGTCCCCCCGTCGCAATTGCCACCGCCTGTTGCACATGGCTGAGCGGCAGGCCGTATCGCGCCAACATGTCGCGGCGCGGGCGTATTTGCAGCATGGGCAGGCCGCTGACCTGTTCGAGCTTGACGTCAGCCGCGCCCGGCACGCGTGCAACGATTGTCTGTGCGCGCGCGCCCAATCGGCGCAATATTTCCAGATCATCGCCAAATATTTTGACCGCGACATCGGCGCGCACCCCGGCGATAAGCTCGTTCATCCGCATCTGCACCGGCTGGGTAAATTCATAAACATTGCCCGGAATCGCGCCGACCGCCTGTTCCATTTCCGCCACCAATGCATCGCGGCTTTTGCGCGGGTCGGGCCATTGGTCACGCGGTTTTAGCATGATGAAGGTATCGGCGACCGACGGCGGCATCGGGTCATTGGCAATGTCGGCGGTGCCGATTTTGGAAAATACCCGCGCGACTTCGGGGAATTGGCGCAGCCTGTTTTCAACCGCGCTTTGCATCTCCACCGCCTGTGTCAGGCTGGTGCCGGGGATGCGCAGCGCATGCATGGCAATATCCCCTTCGTCGAGGTTGGGGATAAACTCCGACCCCAATCGGCTGGCCAAAATGCCGCTTGCCGCCACCAGCAGCAACGCCAATGCGGCGAGCAATTTGCCGCGCGGCACCGCCCAGTCGAGCAAGGGTGCATAAATGCGCTTTATCGCGCGCAGCACCCGCCCCTCCTTTTCCTCCACCCGGCCGGTGACAAACAGCGCAATCGCGGCGGGCACAAAGCTGAGCGAGAGGAGGAGCGCGGCGCTCAGCGCCAGCATGACGGTGATGGCCATCGGGTGGAAGGTCTTACCCTCTATCCCCTGTAGCGCGAGGATGGGGAGGTAAACGGCGGTGATGATGATGACGCCAAAAACGCTGGGGCGGATAACCTCTGCACTGGCGTCGGCGACCAGTTTGAAGCGTTCGTCGCGGTCGAGCAGGCGGCCATGGCGGTGCTGCGCCTCCCCCAAGCGGCGCAGGCAATTTTCGACGATGATGACCGCGCCATCGACAATCAGTCCGAAATCGAGCGCGCCTAGCGACATGAGGTTGGCCGAAACCCCACCCTCCACCATCCCGGTCAGCGTCATCAACATGGCGATGGGGATGACCGCTGCGGCAATCAGCGCCGCGCGGAAATTGCCGAGCAGGATGAACAATATGGCGATGACGAGCAGCGCCCCTTCGGCCAGATTTTTGACCACCGTCGCCACCGTCCGTTCGACGAGCAGGGTGCGGTCGTAGAGCGGGTGGGCGGTAACGCCTGCGGGTAATGCGGCCTTTATCTCCAGCAATTTTTGTGCGGCGGCTTCGGCGACGATGCGCGGGTTTTCACCGATGCGCATCTGCACCGTGCCGACGACGATTTCGCGGCCATTTTCGCTCGCCGCGCCGCTGCGCAAATCATGGCCGATGGCGACGTCGGCAATATCGGCGATGCGGATGGGGACGCCGCCGCGCGTTGCGACGATAATCTGACCAAGGTCGCCGATACCAGCCGCTTGGCCGGGCACCCGGATCAAAATCTGTTCACCGCCGCGTTCGACAAAGCCCGCCCCCTCATTACCATTATTGGCGTCGAGCGCGGCGACGACATCGCTGAGTGACAGGTTGATGGCTGCAAGTTGATCGACATGGGGGGTGACATGATATTGGCGTTCAAACCCGCCCAGACTATTCACCTCTGCCACCCCGGGGATTGTGCGCATCTGCGGGCGCACCACCCAGTCGTTGAGCGTGCGCAGATCCTCCGCCGTCCAGATGCTGCCGTCGGCTTTGCGGGCATTTGCCTCAGGCTCCACAGCATAGACGAAAATCTCGCCCAATCCGGTGGATGTGGGGCCAAGTTCGGGCGCGACACTGGGCGGCAATTGCGCCCTTATGCTCTGTAATCGTTCATTTATCTGTGATCTGGCGAAATAGATGTCGGTGCCGTCGGCAAAGACCAAGGTCACTTGGCTGAGGCCATATCGCGACAGCGACCGGCTATATTCCAGCCCCGGTAGCCCTGCCATTGCGGTTTCGATGGGCAGCGTGATGCGCTGTTCGGTCTCCAGCGGGGAAAGCCCCTCCGCCTCGCTGTTGATCTGCACCTGCACATTGGTGATGTCGGGCACGGCATCGATGGGGATGCGCGTCGCGCTCCACGCGCCAATCAGCATCAACGCCAGCGTGATGGCGAGCACATACCAACGCTGGCGGATGGCGAAATGGACGATGGCGCTCAACATATTGGGCGCGCTCAATGGTCATGCTCCGCGCCCGATTTTTCGATGTCGGCGCGCACGACAAAGGCACCGTCGGTCACATAGCTTGTGCCAGCGGTAATGCCGCTCAACACCTCAGACCACCCGCCCGCTTGCCGCCCGATGGTGACCGGCAGCGCGCGATAGATATCGCCAGTGCGCGTGAACACCACTTGCCCGCCATCATGCGGCTGGATCGCGGCGGTGCGCACCGCAACGTGCGCGCGCGCTTCACCCACCACCACGCGCCCCATTAACGCCATGCCGGGTCGCCAGCGGCTGCTTTGGCGCGGCAGCGGCGCGCGCATCAAGGCGGTGCCAGCGGCGGCATTCCCCTCCGGCAAATAGTCGGACAGTCGTGCCTCGCCGATATTTTCACCGTCAAGGCTCTGGATGGCAATGCGCATACCGGGGCGGATTTGCCCCAGATCGCGCGGGAAAATATTAAAGGTCGCGCTGTTCGCCGCCGGGTCGGTCAGCACATAAAGCGCGCGGTCGATGGTGACATCCCCCGCATTGCCATTGCGTTCGGCGACCACCCCTGATGTCGCCGCATAAACAGGGTAGGTCTGGAGGCTCTCGGACGATTCAATCCGCGCAACCAATTCGCCGCGCCGGACGCTGTCACCGACATTTTTGACCATAGAGACAATCCGACCGGGGAATTGCCCGCGAATTTCCGAACGCGCCCCGGGGCTGAGCGTGACGGTGCCATATAGTATGCGCACCTCACCAATGTCGGCTGGCCCCGCGATTTCCATTTTTATCCCCGCCGCGCGCGCGGCATCGGCGGTGATGCGGGTGGTGCCCTCCGCCAATTCTGCCGCTTCATGTTCATCCGGTTCAGCGACCGGAGCAGGCGCGCTGCATGCGCCGAGCATCAGCGCGACAACCGGCACGACTGCCATGGCAAATATTTTCGATTTCATGGCAAATCCTCCTGCATTTGGGGGGCGGCGACGGCGGCAAAGCGCCCGGTCAGCCGGTCAATTTCGGTCAATAAATCGCGGTAACGGGTGACGGCGGCCAGCCAGTCATCCTGCGTGGCGGCGATGGCATCTGCCGCTTCGATGATATTTTGAAAGCTGAAACCGCCGCGATTATAACCCGCGCGCACCTCAGCCAATGTGCGCGCGTTGATGGGGTAAATGTCGCGCACCAGCCGGCTGGCACGGGTGCGCGCCGCCTCTGCCATGGCGATAAGCTGGATCAACCGGCGTTCGCGCGTCGCCCGATCGGCCGCTTGTTCGGCGGCCAGTTGACGTTCCTCAGCCTCCGCCCGGGCGATGTTGCCACGGTTGCGGTTTCCGCCCAACGGGATGGTGAGGCCTGCGACCAGCGCCACATCGCGCGATTCGCGCAAATATCGTGCGCCCGCGCTCCAGCGATAATCATTCGTTGCCGATGCCCGTTCGTGGGTGACCTCGGCGCGCGCGCGCGCCAGCAACGCCTCGGCCAACAGGCCATCGGCGCTCGCCAGCAACGCCTCGGCCAACAGGCCATCGGCGCGCGCCAGCAACGCCGCGCCCGCGCCATCGGGGCGCAGCAATTCGCCATTCACCTCTATCTCGCTGCCATCCCCGCCCCAAAAATGGGCGAGTGTGGCGCGCGCTGCCGCTGCATTGGCGTGCGCTTCATCGCGTGCCAA
>CALFXW010000218.1 GCA_937957805.1 uncultured Sphingopyxis sp. | reverse complement strand
GAGTCAGTGAGTATCTGGTGACCTTTCCGTTCGACCTGAAGATCTTGCAGGAGGCCATCACCGAGCCGGATCTCGAGCGCGGCGCTCGCGAGCTCGCAGCTTCCGTACTCATCGGCTCGCTGAGCCCTCAAGAGGGCAGCGGGCCCGAGCGCTTCGTCGACGATGTGGTGCTCCTGCGCATCACCCTCGCGCGCATCGCCAAGGAGGGCGGTGAGGAGGCCGCCGGCTTCTGCACCCGCTTTGGCGAGGTCTACAGCAAGCTCGACGACGACCTGCGCATCTTCGAGCAGAGCCTGGGACCCGAGCTGTGGTCCTGGCTGAGCGCCCGGCCGGCGTCGTTCTGCCGCCTGCCGCTCAAGGGCAAGCGGGCCAGCCAGTACGTCGACGACCCGAGCTCGTGGGATCAGCTCTACGAGGACGGGGTCGACTTCCAGACCAACTACGACGTCACCGAGGCCCAGATCCAGAACAAGCTGCGCCGCCCGGAGCAGCTCGTCGAGATCATCCAGCGGCGCCACGCCGCCAGGCTGGCCGGTCAGCAGGGCCAGCGCCAGCCATGCCGACGAATCACCCGGATTGGCGGCGATGCGCGCGGAATATGCACAATTATTGGGGGTTGAGCGCCCCAAAATCGTCGAAATCGTCAGCTGGGCAGCGGGCAATGGCGACCGCAGCGAAAATGGTGACTATATTTATGGCCGCAAAAAAATGCGCGAAATTGACCGGCGGCTCGGCTTTCTTGCGCGGCGGATGAAGGCAGCGCGCGTCATCGACCCTGCCGCGCAGCAGGATCGGTCACGCGTCTATTTCGGCGCGCGCATCACCATCGCGGATGCTGAGGATGCCCGGCGCACGCTCACCATCTTGGGCGATGATGAGGCGGATGCAGCGGCGGGGTACATCGGCTGGAACAGCCCGCTGGCGCGCGCGCTGCGCGGTGCAGCGGTGGGCGACGTGCGCAGTGTCACCCTCCCCACGGGCAGCAAGGCGTGGGAAGTCATGGAAATCAGCTACCCCGAATGATTAGCCCGCCTTGGGCGGCTCCACGACCTTGATATGCAGTTCGGTCAATTGCTTTGCCTCTGGCGTGGACGGCGCACCCATCAACAAATCTTCGGCGCGCTGGTTCATCGGAAACAGCGTCACTTCGCGCAGATTCTGTGCCCCGACGAGCAGCATCACCATCCGATCCACCCCGGCCGCCATCCCGCCATGCGGCGGCGCGCCATATTGGAAGGCGCGGTACATGCCACCAAAACGCGCCTCGACATCTGCCTGTGTCAGCCCGGTCAGTTCGAACGCCTTGACCATCAAATCGGGGTGCTGGTTGCGGATCGAACCTGACGCCAGCTCAAAGCCGTTGCAGACCAGATCATATTGATAGGCCTTGATCGACAGCGGATCCTGCCCCGCCAACGCGTCCATCCCGCCCTGTGGCATCGAAAAGGGATTATGCGCGAAATCGAGCTTCTTGTTGTCCGCATCCCATTCGTAGAACGGGAAATCGACAATCCATGCAAAGGCAAAGCTGTCGGCATCGATGAGGTCGAGTTGGCTGGCAACGCGGGTGCGTGCAGCCCCTGCCAGCTTGGCCGCAGCATCGGCATCGCCCGCCGCAAAGAAGCAGCCATCATCATCGCCAAGGCCGAGCGCAGCGTAGAGCGCGGCCATCCCCTCTGCCCCATGGTTTTTGGCAATCGGGCCGCCAAATTCGCCGCCCTTACGCGTGACATAGCCAAGACCCGCATAACCCTCATCGCGCGCCCATTGGTTCATATCGTCAAAAAATTTGCGGCTCTTGTCCGCCGTGCCGGGCGCGGGGATGGCGCGCACCGTGCCGCCATTGCCGACAATCTGCGCGAACAGGCCAAAACCTGACCCGTGGAAATGTTCGCCAACATCGGTGATGATCAGCGGGTTACGCAAATCAGGCTTGTCGCTGCCATATTTCAGCATCGCCTCTGCATAAGGGATGCGCGGGAAACTGCCGGCCGGAGTCACTTTCTTGCCATTGGCAAAGCGTTCGAACACGCCCGCCATGACCGGTTCCATCGTTTCCCAAACCTCTTCCTGCGTGACGAAACTCATTTCGAGGTCGAGCTGGTAAAACTCACCGGGCAGGCGGTCTGCGCGCGGGTCTTCGTCGCGGAAACAAGGCGCAATCTGGAAATAACGGTCGAACCCCGCGACCATCAACAATTGCTTATATTGCTGGGGTGCTTGCGGCAGCGCAAAAAACTTACCCGCGTGGATACGGCTGGGGACGAGGAAATCGCGCGCACCCTCTGGGCTACTGGCGGTCAAAATCGGGGTCGAATATTCGGTAAAGCCCGCCGTCTCCATGCTGCGGCGGATGTCCGAAATAATCCGCGTGCGCGTCACAATATTGGCGTGCAAGGTTTCGCGGCGCAGGTCGAGGAAACGGTAACGCAGGCGAATATCCTCTGGATATTCCTGTTCGCCCGCCACCGGCATCGGCAATTCTTCGGCACGGCTGAGTATATTGGCCCCGCGCGCAAACACCTCTATCGCGCCGGTCGGCAGCGTCGCATTGACCGTCGCGCCATCGCGCGCTTTCACCACACCATCGATGGTCACCACGCTTTCAACGCGCAGATTTTCAAGGATCGAAAGCGCAGGGGAATCCCCGTCCGCAACAATTTGCGTGATGCCATAATGGTCGCGCAAATCGACAAACAAAACGCCGCCATGGTCGCGCTTGCGATGCACCCAGCCCGACAGGCGGATGGTTTCACCGACATGGGTGGCGCGAAGCGCGCCGCAATGATGCGTGCGATATATATGCATGGGGGGGCGCAAAGCCCGCTCCGCCCCATTTTGTCAAGTAAAAGGGTGCGTGTGGGGGCTTGTCAGCGGCGCATCACCGCGCCATCGCGGGTCAAACGACAAAATCATGCGGGGGCAGGTGTGGAGTTACGCTTCACCATTTGGGATTGGGGGATAGTCACAGCCTATGCCATGGCTTTGGCGCTGGCAGGCTGGTGGGCGAGCCGCCGGCAAATCACCAATGCAGAGGGGTATTTCCTTGCCAGCCACCATGTGCCGACATGGCTGGTGGTCGTCTCCGTCCTCTCCACCACCCAGTCGGCTGCAACCTTTCTGGGGG
This sequence comes from uncultured Sphingopyxis sp., assembly GCA_937957805.1. GTDB lineage: Bacteria > Pseudomonadota > Alphaproteobacteria > Sphingomonadales > Sphingomonadaceae > Sphingopyxis. The sequence continues at coordinate 7,773 of CALFXW010000218.1, read as the reverse complement.
TGCCCGACAACAGCTATCGCAGCGATTTCAGCTATCTCAGCACCAATATCGGGGCGCTGATTGCCGCGCTGTTTGTCGGCCATTTTTTAATGCCGCGTTTTCACCAGATGGGCGTGACCACCGTCTATGAACTGCTCGACGCGCGTTATGGCGGGCTGGCGCGGCGGGCGGCAGCCGCCATGTATCTGGCGGGGCGCATATTGGCGAGCGGCGCGCGCCTATACCTCGCCGCCATCGCGGTATCGATGATCATTTTTCTCGACATTTCGGCGAGCCACATCGCCATAGCGAGCCTGATACTCATCCTATTCGGCCTCGCCTTCACGCTGTGGGGCGGGCTGAATGCCGTGGTGTGGAGCGATCTGGTACAGGTTGTCCTTTACGTCGGCGCGGCGCTGCTCGTCCTCATCTGGATGGCGACCAGCCTGCCAATGGATATGGCGGGTGCCTGGCAGATGCTGACCCATGCGCCGGGGGATGCCGGTGGGGCGAGCATCAACAAATTGCGCCTGTTCGATTGGTCGGGCGATCTTACCCACCCATTTTCGATGCTGGCAGTGGCAACCGGGCTCACCCTCCTCAACATTGGCAATTTTGGGCTGGATCAGGATACCAGCCAGCGCTTCCTCGCCTGCGCCGATGCGCGGCAGGCGCGCCGCGCGCTCCTCCTTTCGGCATTGGCGACAATCCCCGTCGTGCTGCTGTTCCTCTCCATCGGGTCATTGCTCTACCTCCATTATGCGGGGGGTAATGGTGCAGCAGCACATTTTTCGGGTGAGAAAATCACCATCTTCATGGCCTATATTTTGAGTGAAATGCCACCCGGCCTGCGCGGGTTGATCACAGTTGGGGTGCTGGCGGCAGCGGCGATCAACAGCGGCCTCATCGCCATGTCGGCGGTTGCGATATCCGATTTTTATCGCCCGTGGCGCGAAGCACGCGGCACGACGATGGATGCGGGCCATTATGTGCTGGCCGCGCGCATCGCGGTCGTCCTGCTGGCGCTCGCGCTGCTTGCCATGGCGGTGCTCTGCTATGCGTGGCAACGCTATGCCGACACGCCCTTGCTCGAATTTGTGCTGGGGGTGATGGGCTTTGCTTATTCCGGCTTACTCGGCGTGTATGGCGCGGCGCTGTTCACCCGGCGCGGCAGTGGGGGGAGCGTGGTTGCTGCCCTCCTCACCGGATTTGTCGTCACGTTGGTTCAGCAGCCTTTTTTCGTCGATTGGGCGGGGTTGCCGCCGATGCTCAAAATCGCGGCATTCCCATGGCAATTATGCGTGGGCACGATTGCCGCATTTCTGGTCGCCATCATCGGCAAAGCACCCGCGCAAAGCCCACTGGCGCGCGCGCGCCAATATCGTTAGGCAAACAGACCATGCAGATTCACCCGCTTATCGAAGACAGCGCAACGCTCGCCCAACTATGTGCGCGATTTGCCAGTGCCGATTTCATCACCGTCGATACCGAATTCATGCGGGAAAATAGCTTTTACCCCGACCTTTGCCTCATTCAGATTTCCGATGGTAAGGAAGCCGCCGCCATCGACCCAAAGGCGGATATTGACCTTGCGCCGCTGCTCCACCTGCTGGTGGACAATGAAAATGTGCTAAAAGTTGTCCATGCGGGCGGGCAGGATATTGAAATAATTTATCATCTGACTGGCAAGACCCCCTACCCCCTGTTCGACACGCAAATCGGTGCCATGGCATTGGCGCAGGCAGAACAACTTGGATATTCCAACCTTGTCGAAAGCTGGGTGGGCATCTCCCTCGACAAGGGCGCGCGCTTTACCGACTGGTCGCGCCGCCCGCTCGACAAAAGGCAGATTGATTATGCCATCGCCGATGTGACCCATCTGGCAGAAATTTTTCCAATGATGCTCGAAAAATTGCGGGTGACGGGGCGCGGCCATTGGCTGGATGAGGAGATGGAGCGGATAACCGACCCCGCAAACTATGCGCTCGACCCCGAAGACGCGTGGCAGCGGGTCAAAATCCAGTCGCGCAAGCCCGATGTTCTGGGCCGTTTGCGCGCGCTTGCCGCATGGCGCGAACGCGAAGCACGCGGCAAAAACCTGCCGCGCGGGCGCATCGTCAAAGATGAGACTTTGGGTGAAATCGCATCCCACCCGCCGCGCAGTCAGGAAGATTTGCCCAAGATTCGCGGCCTGTCGCCCAGTTGGCGCAACAATGACATCGGTTATCGGTTGATGGCGGCGCTCGACGCGGCACAGCCGATGGCGCGGGACGACATGCCCAGCCATGCCCCCAAAACCCCCGGTCTGGGCAAAGAAGGGGCATTGGTTGCCGACCTCCTCAAACTATTGCTCAAAATTCGCGCACGTGAACTGAATGTGGCGGCGCGGTTAATCGCCCGTTCGGATGAGTTGGAGCAATTGGCCGCCGGCGTGCGCAGCGGGCTTGCCATTTTGACCGGCTGGCGTGCCGAAAAATTTGGTGCGGACGCGCTCGAACTGGTTGAAGGGCGGCTGGCCTTTGCTGTGCAAGGTGGCAAGCTCATCATGCACCGCACCGTGACGGAGAATATGGATGCGTAAGGCGATTTTATTGGTGGTTTTAGGTGGCGCATTGTTGAGCGGCTGCACATCGACGCGGCGATCCCCCGAATATCAAACCGGCGTACGCGAACATATTTCCGTGCGGGATGAGGGGGATGAATGCGGCGCATCGCTGGTGCAAAGCTTTGTCGGGCTGCGCGCCAATGATACGACGCGCGAAGAAGTGGCGCGGCGCAGCGGTGCGCGCGATGTCCGCTGGATCGAACCCAATAGCGCGGTGACGCTCGATTATCGGCCCGACCGGATTAACGGCGAACTGGATGCCGACGGGGTGATTACCACGCTGCGTTGCGGTTGATTATACTGCTCTGGCGAGCCCTGCATCTGCGAGCGCCTGACGCACCAACGTCCGGTTGATCGGGCGGCGGCTGGCGATCGCGGCATGGTCGATTGTCGCCACCGCCGCGTGCAGTGCGACGTAGCGCCGTTCGATGCGCTCAGCGGCAAAATTGCCGACCCCTTTGCCGATGCCATGACCGCGCCGGAGCAATAATATATCGATGATGCCGCCCGCCAGAGCCACATCAGGCTCCTCAATGCTGAGCGGCAGGCTGGCGGCAAGGCGGGTGCGCAGATCGGGCAACGCCACGCTCTCCGGCGCAAAATCTGTGTCGACGATGACCAGCAATGCCCCGCCATCCGCGCGCACCCGGTTCCACAGGTGAAAAGCGGCTTCTTCGCCATCGCCCGCGATACCGTCGATGACGTGATTGCCCGCCGTTTCGGCAAAAATCCGTCCCAGATGCGATTTGCCGCAACCGCTCGGCCCGCGCAAAATGGCAACCGGCACCGGCTGTTCGCGCAAATGCTGCAGCGCGCGCACCGCGACCAAATTACTGTCGCCGACCAGAAATTCACCCGCTCCGCTGGCACTTTGTCGCCAAGCCAGCGGCAAGGGCAGCTGCCGCCCTGCCCGTTGCGACGGAAGCTGCACGCCAAATAAATCGCTGGCTAGATCCCCAGCCATTTAACGCGAAATACGGAAATTATTGCCGCTCTGCGCCACGCGATACCCCGCCGAGCTGAGCGCGGTGCGCAGGTCGGCGGCGCTACCCCGGAAACGGACGCGGATGACCGAAACCCCCCCAACGGCAATCGAACTGGCATTGGCACTTTCCACCCCGCCAACCGAGCGCAGCGCATTTTCCGCTGCAATGACGCCAAGCGAATCAGGGGTTTCAATCTGGATGGAGAAATCACCGCTGGCCTGTGGCGTGGCGACAGGGCCTTGGTCGGTCGGTGTCGCCCCCTCGACTGCCTCCTCGGGCAAGGCTTCTTCGGCCATTTCAATTTCTTCGGCAGCGACCGGCGCTTCGATAATCAGCGACGGGTCGGTGCGCAGCCGCCCGTCGGCCAGGGCAGCGGTAAACAGCGCGTCCATGCGGCGCGCGCCATCCTGCATCAGGCGGCGCAACCCGGCGGGGGAGCGCACCTGCAAGGCAAAGCTGCCAAGCAGAACATTATCCGGCCCCGAACGTGCTGAAAAATAACCGATAACTGGCCCGCCGGGCCAGCTGCGTTCAATCCGGACGGTCGGAAAAATCACATCCGATGCGCCATATTGGTTCAAAATATCGCGCCACCAACCGCGCGAACGGCGGCGCTGCTGTCCGGGGTTGAGCAGCAAAGTGTCCGCCCCAAAGCCGCCGGTGCGCACATAATCAATCGTCGAATCAGCGGTGCGGAACTGCGCCCATGCCCGTTGCCATTCGCTGCGCCGTTCAAAACTTTGCGCGACGCCATTTTCATAGACGATGGGCACGACGAGCAGCGGCGGCGAACGCAGCACGCGCCCGCTTATCCCCAAAATCTGGCCAGCGCGCGCGCGGTCAAACTGCACGCCCAAAGTCGCACGATAGCGCCCAAGGCCGATTTGTTCCTGCTGGATGACAATCGCCGTCACAATCGAATCGAGCACCGAATCGCTGAGCGCCGGGGCAGCGTTGCCGCCATGCGTCTGGCGATAGAGCGCTGCCCAACCCTTGCGCTGCGCCTCCTGCCAGCCTTTGGTGCGGGCTTCCTCCGGCGAATCGGCCAGCACATCGACGATGATATTGTCGGCGATCAAATCGCTCGAATTACCGACCGGCGCGATCCCGCGATCCCCCGGTTCTATTTGCGCAAAAACGGCGCCGCCGCCCCCAATTACGAGCATCAGCGCCGCCGCCAGCGCCCAGCGGCGCGCCTTTTTAGATGGGAATTCTGCCTTCACGCCGCCCTTTTGGCGACAAGAGCATGGAAATCCAAGCCCGTTATGGCTAGCAGCGGCGCATGAGCGACAATAAATTGGGAAATATGCGCTACACCTATGCTGAGGCGGGGGTGGATATTGCGGCGGGCAACGCATTGGTGCGGGCCATCGCACCCTTGGCTCGCGCGACAAGGCGCGCCGGGGCGGATGCGGATTTGGGCGGCTTTGGCGGCTTTTTTGACCTGCGCGCAGCGGGCTTTTCCGACCCGCTGCTGGTTGCTGCCAATGATGGTGTCGGTACCAAGCTGAAATTGGCGATAGAGGCGGGGCGGCACGGTGGTGTCGGCATCGATCTGGTCGCCATGTGCGCCAATGATCTGATTGTGCAGGGGGCCGAACCTTTATTCTTCCTCGACTATTATGGTTGCGGCAAGCTCGACCAGCAGGTCGCCGTGGCGGTCATCGCGGGCATTGCCGAGGGGTGCCGACAGGCCGGTTGTGCGCTGATTGGCGGCGAAACCGCCGAAATGCCGGGCATGTATGATGATGAGGATTATGACCTTGCCGGATTTTGCGTCGGCGCGGTCGAACGCGGCGATGTGCTGACGGCGGACAAGGTGGCCGAAGGTGATGTGATTTTGGGGCTGGCATCCTCCGGCGTCCATTCCAACGGCTTTTCGCTGGTGCGCCGCCTTGCCGCTGACAAAGGGTGGAAGCTCAACCGACCGGCGCTGTTCGACCCCGAAACATTGTTGATCGACGCGCTAATGGCCCCGACGCGGATTTATGTGCGGAGCCTCCTCCCCCTCGTCCGGGCAGGTGCGCTGCATGCAATGGCGCATATTACCGGTGGGGGCCTGCTCGAAAATATCCCGCGCGTCCTGCCCGCGCACCTCCACGCGCATGTGGATGCGGATGCATGGGAACAACCGCGCCTGATGGCCTTTTTACAGGCGCAGGGAAATATCGAGCCGGAGGAAATGGCACGCACATTCAACTGCGGCATTGGCATGGCGCTGGTTGTTGAACCGGCCAAGGTCGCTGAAGTCACCGCCGCGCTGATTGCGGCGGGAGAGGTCGTCCATCGCATCGGCCATATTGCGGCGGGGGAAAAGGGCTGCACGGTCAGCGGCGCGCGCGGCACCTGGTCGGCGATGAAGGATTGGAGCGCAACGCACCATGGGTGAGAGTCCGTCTCGAAATTCGTCAGCCGACGAATTTCCGCGCGGCTCCAGCCAAACCGATAGTTTTGGATTAAAGGCTAAATCCCGCGTTGCGGTGCTGATTTCGGGCGGCGGCACCAATATGGCCGCGCTGCTTTACGCATCACGACGCGACGATTGCCCCTTTGAAATCACCCTTGTTGCCAGCAACAACCCCGATACGGCAGGCCTCCAACTAGCCGCAGCAGAGGGGGTGGCGATATTCGCCCACCCGCATCAGGGGCTTGGCCGCGCCGCGCATGATGCCATCATGCATGACGCGATTGTCGCGTCGGGTGCGCAATTTGTCGCGCTCGCGGGCTATATGCGGATTTTGAGCGAAGGCTTTGTCGATAAATGGGCGGGGCGGATGCTCAACATCCATCCCAGCCTGCTGCCCAAATATAAGGGGTTGGACACCCACCAGCGCGCGATTGATGCGGGCGACAGCCATGGCGGCTGCTCGGTGCATGTGGTCACTGTCGGCTTGGACGATGGCCCAGTGCTGGCGCAATGCCCGGTCGCTATACTGCCCGGCGATGATGCGGCAAGCCTCGCCGCGCGGGTGCTCATCGCCGAGCATCAGCTATATGCGCGCACGCTGGCGGCATATGTTACGCGCGAAGCCGACCCCGCCTATCTGACGCAACGGGTGCGCACGCTCGCCATGGCATTGCCCGAGGCGGAGGAGACGCTGAGCCACGGCATGGCCTGTTTTGGCATCATCAAGGGCAAGAAATTCGCCTATGTCAGCCAAAATCATCATGGCGACGGGCAGACCGCGCTGCTGGTCAAAATCAGCGGGGCTGAAGAACAGGCGATGCGCATCGAACAGGATGATGCGTTATATTTCCGCCCGCCCTATTTCGGCGACGGCTGGCTGGGCATCAGGTTGGATTTGGGTGATGTGGATTGGGAAGCGATCAACGATGCGCTCACCCGTTCGTGGCAGGCCATCGCCCCGCGCAAATTGGTGGCTCTAATCGATTTCATCTAAGAAAAGGGGCCGCCCACCAAGCGGTGAACGACCCCTGTATTTCCCAAATAGCAGCGTCAATCAGCCGACGATTTCTTCGGGTGTGAAGAAAAAGCTGATTTCAATCGCGGCATTTTCATCGCTGTCACTGCCATGGACGCTATTGGCTTCGATGCTTTCGGCCAACTCCTTGCGGATCGTGCCAGCATCGGCATTCGCGGGGTTGGTCGCGCCCATGATGTCGCGGTTGCGCTTGACCGCATCTTCGCCTTCGAGAACCTGCACGACGACCGGGCCGCTGGTCATGAAATCGCACAATTCGCCGTAAAAGGGACGTTCGGCGTGGACGGCATAAAAGCCTTCAGCCTGCTTGCGGCTCATCTGAATACGCTTGGACGCGACAACGCGCAGCCCCGCTTCTTCGAGCATTTTGGTGACCGCGCCGGTCAGGTTGCGGCGGGTGGCATCGGGCTTGATAATCGAAAAAGTGCGGGTAACCGCCATGGGAGAGTTCCTTTTAGGTGCAAATTGGCTGCGCGCGCCCCTAGCGGCGACGGACGTCGATGGCAAGCCGAAGCGCAAAAAGCCTAAGGCGGCGTCACATCAAAATTGAGCGTGACATTGGTATATTCACCCTTGTGCACCGCCATTGCGCTGAACGTGCGCGGCGCTGGCCCATTCAGGCGGCGCATGTCAACGCTTTGGAACAGGCCGCCATTGACCCGGCCGATGACTTCGTAACCGCGTGCCAGCCCGTCTGCCTCATAAAAATTTCGGACATCCCATGGCTGGGCAATCACTGCATAGGTCGCGATTTTGCCCT
>CALFXW010000217.1 GCA_937957805.1 uncultured Sphingopyxis sp. | reverse complement strand
CCAATGACAAATTCCGTGGCATCGCGCGGACAATCGGGGAACATGCTGCCAAGGGTCAGCCGGTGCTGGTCGGCACGGTATCGATTGAAAAATCGGAACTTTTGTCCGATTTTTTGAAGCAAGAGGGCGTGGCGCACGAGGTTTTGAACGCGCGCTACCACGAACGCGAAGCACATATCGTGGCGCAGGCGGGGCGCGCGGGCGCGGTCACCATCGCCACCAATATGGCAGGGCGCGGCACCGACATCCAATTGGGTGGCAATGTCGAATTTCGGATAGAGGATGAATTGGCGGGGCTGGCCGAAGGGCCGGAACGCGACGCTGCCATCGAACGCATCCGCCGCGATGTGGAGGCGGAACGCGAACGGGTGAAGGCGGCGGGCGGTCTGTTCGTGCTCGGCACCGAACGGCACGAAAGCCGCCGCATCGACAACCAGTTGCGCGGCCGCTCCGGGCGGCAGGGCGACCCCGGCCTGTCGCGTTTCTACCTCAGCCTCGATGATGATCTGCTGCGCATTTTCGGTCCGGACACGATGTTCGCGCGGATGATGCGTTCCAATCTGGAGGATGGGGAGGCGCTCCCCCCCTCCCGCTGGCTCAGCAAAGCGATTGAAACCGCGCAGAAAAAAGTGGAAGCGCGCAATTACGATATCCGCAAGCAGGTGGTCGAATATGACAATGTCATGAACGATCAGCGCAAGGTCATCTACGAACAGCGCGCCGACATCATGGATGCCGACCATGTTGATGATGTGCTGGCCGATATGCGCGCCGAAACGGTGAATGACATTGTGGCCGACGCCTGTCCGGAGGGGAGCTACCCCGAAAAATGGGCGATCGACCAATTGATCGAACGCAGCCAATCGCTGCTGGGCATTGATGCGCCGATCCGTGAATGGGTGGATGAGGATGGCATCGAACCGCTGACCATTCAGGAACGACTGGCCGAGCAGGCCGAAAAACTGGTTACGGACAAGGCCGCGCAGATTGATGAGGCGAGCTGGCGGGGGATTGAAAAATCGATCCTGTTGCAGGCGCTCGACCATCATTGGAAAGAACATCTCTCCACGCTCGACGCGTTGCGGACGGTGATTTTCCTGCGTGCCTATGCGCAGCAACAGCCGATCAACGAATATAAGCGCGAAGCCTTCATGCTGTTTGAACGCATGCTGCAATCGATCCGGGAGGATGTGACGCGCACCGTCGCCATGGCGCAATTCCGTTTTGAAGAACCGGCATTGCCCGACCTGCCGGACTTTCTGACCAGCCATATCGACCCCTTCACCGGCGAAAATGACGCGCTACCTATGGGTGGGGCAATGGGCGGGATGCTGCCCGGTGCCGCCAACCCGGCCAATGCGGTGCTGACCGAATTGCCGATGCTCGGCGCGGCGGGCGCGGGGGCTGGGGCCGGTGCGGCGGGCGATATCGCGCCACCCGCCAGCCGCAATGCCGTCTGTCCGTGCGGTTCGGGCAAAAAATATAAGCATTGCCACGGGGCGCTGGGTTAAAGGGCAGGGACGATCATGCTGGCATGGCTCACCCCGCTATTCGCGCTGACCGCCATTTTATACGCCAGCGTCGGCTTTGCCGGTGGTTCGACCTATACCGCGCTGTTGGTATTGTCTGGGGTGGACGCCCGCATCCTCCCGATCGTCAGCCTGACGTGCAACATCATCGTGGCGAGCGGCGGGGTGTGGACCTTTGCCCGCGCGGGCGCGATTCCATGGCGACGGGCGCTCCTCCTTCTCGCCTTTTCGGTGCCCGCCGCATGGCTTGGCGGGCGCACGCCGATTGATAAGGACAGCTTTGTCACGCTGTTGGGGTGGAGCCTGCTGGTGGCGGGCATCCTCCTCCTCATCGGGTCGGCGCGCGGTGCATCGGCGGCGGGCGAAGGGCGCTGGCGATATTGGGCCGGGTTGGCCGTCGCCGCGCCCATCGGCTTTCTGTCGGGGCTGGTCGGCATCGGCGGTGGGATATTCCTCGCCCCCATCCTTCACCTCATCCGCTGGGATGATGCGCGCAAAGTGGCGGGGACGGCCGCAATCTTCATCCTCGCCAACTCAATTTCGGGCATTTTCGGGCAGATGATGAAATTGCACGGCAGCAGCGATTTGCATCAGGCGCTCGATTTTTATCCGCTGGCGATCGCCGTCATCATCGGCGGGCAATTGGGCAGCCGCTTTGGCGCAAAATGGCTGCCGATCAGCTTTATCCGTCGCCTGACGGGCGTCGTCGTTCTGCTGGCGGCTCTGCGCCTGCTGACCGCTTAACTCGGACGATTGGCGAGCAGGTGATCCACGACACTCGGGTCGGCCAGCGTCGATGTGTCGCCGATATTGCCCAGATCATTTTCGGCGATTTTGCGCAAAATCCGCCGCATAATCTTGCCCGATCGCGTTTTGGGGAGCGCGGGGGCGAACTGAATGGAATCGGGCGCGGCAATCGGGCCTATTTCCTTGCGCACCCACAGGCGCAATTCAGCGGGCAGGTCGGCAGTCTCGGTCGCATCGGCGTTGAGCGTGACAAAGGCATATATGCCTTGCCCCTTAATCTCATGCGGCATGCCGACCACGGCGGCTTCGGCGACCAGCGGGTGGGCAACGAGCGCGCTTTCCACCTCTGCCGTGCCCATGCGGTGGCCCGACACGTTGATGACATCATCCACCCGTCCGGTAATCCAATAATAGCCGTCACCATCGCGGCGACAGCCATCGCCGGTGAAATATAGGCCGGGGTAGGTGGTGAAATATGTCTGAAAGAAACGGTCATGGTCGCCCCAGACGCTGCGCATCTGCCCCGGCCAACTGTCCGCCAAGCATAAATTGCCGCTGACCGCACCGTCGAGCAATTTCCCTTCTGCATCGACCAGCACCGGAAATACGCCGGGGAGCGGCTTGGTCGCGCTGCCCGGTTTCAAATCGGTCGCGCCGGGGATGGGGGAGATGAGCGCACCGCCCGTTTCGGTCTGCCACCAAGTATCGACAATCGGGCAACGCCCGTCACCCACCACGCGGTGATACCATTCCCATGCTTCGGGATTTATCGGTTCGCCAACGCTGCCCAACAGGCGGATTTTGCTGCGGTCATGGCGTTTCGCCCAATGGTCGCCTTCACGCATCAGCGCGCGCAGCGCGGTGGGCGCGGTGTAGAAAAGGGTGACGCCCAGCCGGTCGCATGTTTCCCAGAAACGGCCAAAATCGGGGTAATTTGGCACGCCGTCGAACATCACCGTCGATGCACCATTGGCGAGCGGCCCATAAACCACATAGCTGTGCCCGGTCACCCAGCCGACATCGGCGGTGCACCAGAATAAATCCCCCTCTCGAAAATCAAAGATGAGGTCGAATGTCATCGCCACCCATAGCAGATAGCCGCCGGTGGTGTGCAACACCCCCTTGGGCTTGCCGGTGGAGCCGGAGGTATAGAGGATGAACAATGGATCTTCCGCCCCCATGGGTTCGGGCGGGCAATGGGCTTCGGCAGCGGCGGCGAGTGTTGCATAATCATGGTCGCGCCCGGCAACCATCGGCACATCCGCGCCGGTGCGGCGGATGACCAGCACATCGCGCACATCGGGACATTGGGCGAGCGCGGCATCTACATTGGCCTTGAGCGGGATGATCCGCCCGCCGCGCACCCCTTCGTCCGCCGTTATCACCAAACGCGAATCACAATCCAATATCCGCCCGGCGAGTGAATCTGGCGAAAATCCGCCAAAAACAACGCTATGGATTGCCCCGATCCGCGCGCAGGCCAGCATGGCAAAGGCGGCTTCGGGGATCATCGGCATGTAAATGGTGACCCGGTCACCCTTTTTAACGCCGCGCGATTTCAGCACATTGGCAAAGCGGCACACCGCATCATAAAGCTGCGCATAGGTGATGGCGCGCCCTTCGCCCGGTTCATCGCCTTCGAACTGGATGGCGACTTGGTCGGCCCGCGCGGGCAAATGGCGGTCGATGCAATTGACCGACAGGTTGAGCACCCCGTCGGCAAACCAGCTGATGCGAAAATCCGCCTCTGCAAAGCTGACATCCTTTATCTCGCTGGGCGTTTTGACCCAGTCGAGCCGCTGGAGTTCGCGTTGCCAAAATGCGTCGGGGTTGTCGCGCGCCTCTGCATAGAGCCGGTCATAGTCCGCCCGCTTGATGCGCGCCTGGGCCGCAAAATCCGCCGGAACCGGGTGGACGACATCGCTCATCATATTCTCCCCAATCAACCGCGTTTGGATTAGCCAGCGGTGGCGGGGCGGGGCAAGCGATATTCGGGGGAAAAGGCGACAATTGCGCCAAAAAAATGGCTGGCTCCCCGAGTAGGATTCGAACCTACGGCCATTCGATTAACAGTCGAATGCTCTACCGCTGAGCTATCGGGGATCGCCATGTCACGGCCATTGGCCGCTGCGGAGCGCCCCTTTGCAACGAAGGGGCGGATATTGCAAGGGGGAAGCGCGCCTCAGCTTGCAAATTGTTCGGCGGCGATACGTTCGTCGAGCGCATGTTCCGGGTCGAACAACAAAGTCAGCGGGCGGTTGCGGTCGAGGCTGATCGATACCGAACGAATGTCGCGCACTTCGCGCTGGTCGGCAACCGCGCTGACCGGGCGCTTGCCCGATTCGCGCACGGTCAGCGTGATGGCGGTACGGTCGGGCACAATGGCCCCGCGCCAGCGACGCGGGCGAAAGGGGCTGATCGGCGTGATGGCCAGCATCGCCGAATCGAGCGGCAATATCGGGCCGTTGGCGGACAGATTATAGGCGGTGGAACCGGCGGGAGTCGCCACAATCACCCCATCGCAAACCAGTTCGTGCAGCATCGAACGACCGTTAAATTCAATTTCTATCTTGGCGGTCTGGCGCGTTTCGCGCAGCAGCGACAATTCGTTGATCGCGGGCAGGACATGACGCTGGCCGCCCGTCGTCACGATCTGCGTCGTCAGCGGGTTCACGGTAAAGGCGCGCGCCCGCGCCACGCGCTCCACCAGCGCATCGAGCCGAAATTCGTTGAGCAAAAAGCCCACCGTCCCCCGGTTCATCCCGAAAACCGGCAAGATGCGGTTGTCGTCGAGCATATTGTGCAAGACTTGGAGCATATAGCCGTCGCCGCCGATAGCGATGATCAGGTCGGCTTCGGCGGGTTCGACCCAATCATAGCGTTCGCGCAGCGCATCGGCCGCCGAACGGGCAAGCGCGGTGCCCGAATCCAGCAGGGCAAAGCGTTGATATTCGGCCATCAGCCGCCGGTCGCGCTCATATGACGGCTGGGGCCGCTTTCGCCCGTGTCACCGATGCGGAAAATATGGCGTTCGGCCTTGGTCGCCATCAACCGGTCGAGCAGCGGTGCCAAGCCATCGACCCCGCCATCGCGCCATGCCCCGGCCAAATCAATCGCTGCATCATGGCCCAGACAGCCATGCACCTTGCCATCGGCGCCCATACGGATGCGGTTGCAGCCATCGCAGAAATTATGGCTGATGGGGGCAATCAACCCGATACGAACATTGCGCCCCGCTATGCGCATCCAGCGGGCGGGGCCGGGGGTATTGTGGCCAATTGGTTCAACAATGGCATCGCGGGTGATGGGGGCGAGAAATTCGTCCATCGCCACATGGCTGCGCGGGCGATAGCTGCCGGTATCCCCCATGGGCATCGATTCGATGAGCGCAAGGTCAAGGCCGCCATCTTCACAAAAATCGAGCATTTCCGCGAGCATATGGTCGTTGAACCCCGCCATCGCCACCATATTGATACGGATGGAAAGCCCCGCATCGCGCGCGGTTGATATGCCGCGCAGCACGGCATCCATGCTGCCGCCGCGCGTGATATAAGCAAAATCAATAGGGTCGAGCGTATCGAGGCTGATGTTGACGCGTCGCACACCTGCCTTGGCAAGGGCATGTGCATGTTGGTCGAGCAAGGTCGCATTGGTGGTGAGGTTGAGCGCGCTGAGGCCATGGCCAAGCCGTTCGCCGATCGGGCGGGCTCCGGCATGCATCTTCATGTCTCGATGGCTGACGAAAGCGGCGCAAATGCCTTCGCCAGCGAGTCTGCGGAAGGCACGCCGCTTTTGCGTCATGCGATTGGCGGCATGAAGACCGCTCTGGCGGATTCGATGGCGATCTTCGCACCGAATGCAAATTCCTATCGGCGCTTTCGGGCGAACAGCTATGCACCGGTTGCGTCAACCTGGGGCGTCAACAACCGAACCGTCAGCCTGCGTGTCCCTGCTGGTGCACCGGCCACGCGACATGTCGAACACCGGGTAGCTGGCGCAGATGCCAATCCCTACCTTGCGCTCGCTGCCGTGCTTGGCGCGATGCATCACGGCATGTCCAACCGGATTGATCCCGGCCCGCCGGTTGTCGGCAACGGTTATGAGGCAGCCGGGGCGGACACGCGCCTTCCCAATCACTGGGCGACGGCAATCGACGTCTTGCAGGACTCCG
>CALFXW010000216.1 GCA_937957805.1 uncultured Sphingopyxis sp. | reverse complement strand
CCCTGGCTGGCGCAGCGTGCATCCGGCGATGGCACCGCTCGCCCGCTCAGGAACCTGCACGTTCTTTGCTCAAGTGGTTGCACAGCCATAGGCGAAGTGGAGCGTGTGATGGCGCCGTCATGCGGAAGCCAGATCGGCGAGCGCTAAACTTGGTGATTGTGAAAAATCTTTCCCAGCAAGAAAGTAGCTCGATCATCGCTGAATCGGATGACTCCACGTCGGGTACCGGAGTGGCACCGCCAGTGCGGCAGCTCCAGTGCATAGGCTACGCCATCCGCACCATCTTCCGTGTGTTGCCGGCGCTGGGCCGTTCCGGCGATCACGCGAACCCACCGCCTGGTCTCGGCATCAAGCACTTTGTGGTGGCTGGCGTGATCTGCGCGGCGCTACTGGTGGGCAGTATCGTTGGCGCGGTCAGCGTGATCCTGAGCATGGTCACTCGCCACTAATGCCGGTCGAGTACCTTTCTGCGCTCACGGCCACCGCACGCACCCAGCGGGCCAATGTGCATCTGGGCATCGCGCATTTTTGGGCGGTTGCAATTTTTGGTGTTCTGGCGGCGGCGATGCTGGGCTTTATGGGGCTGTTGACGTCGATTTGGGCGGAAAAATTTGACCATGCAGCTGCAATTACCAATTTTGTCATCCTGCCATTGTCGCTGTTGTCGGGGACATTTTACACGATCGACCGACTGAACCCTGCATTTGCTTCGGTGATGATGGCGAACCCGTTCCACTATGCCATTTCGGGGTTCCGTTACGGCTTTATTGGCAGCGCCGACATCAATATCGGTAGCGGTATCGCGATTTTGTTGGCGTTTAACCTGTTGCTGGGGTTGGCCTGTTATCTGCTGCTCCGTTCAGGCTGGAAGCTGAAACCCTAATTTTGATGGCGCGCACGTAGCGGATAGCGCCCACAGTCAAAATCATGAAACAGGTCGGGTATGGACGGGTGGTTGACCGGGCCGCCTGCGCGATCCGACACCAGATTTTGCTGGCTGACATAGGCAATATAGCTGCTGTCGTCATTTGCTGCGAACAAATGATAAAAGGGCTGGTCTTTGGATGGGCGAATTTCAGCGGGAATCGCTTCATACCATTCTTCACTGTTCGCGAAGATCGGGTCAATATCAAAAACCACCCCGCGAAAATCGAACAGCCGGTGGCGCACAATTTCGCCCAAGCCAAAGCGCGCCTCCGTCACAAGGGGCAGCGCGGGGTTGTTCGTCATCTTATCGTTGGTTGAATCTGCCATGTTTTTTTCCATCGCCGCTATGTAGTGGTGATTAGGCGCTTGGCAAGTCGGATGGCTTTCGTTAATGGCCGCCCCCGACCGACAGTTCTTCGCTCCATGGCGCGAATGTCTGTGCTGCGGAGAGGTGGCTGAGAGGTCGAAAGCACCGCACTCGAAATGCGGCATACGGGCAACTGTATCGTGGGTTCGAATCCCACCCTCTCCGCCAAATTTTGCCGATCCGTGCTATTTTCCCATTTCGGCGAGCCGACGTTCCCATTGCAGCGCGTGGCGCACGATGAGGTCGAGGTCGTCATAGCGCGGCTGCCACGGCAGCGTGGCGCGGATGCGGCCATTGTCCGCCACCAGTGCATCGGGATCCCCCGCGCGGCGCGGTGCGGCGACCCGCTTAATCTCCAAATTGGTGACCCGGTCGACCGCATCGCAAACTTCCGCCACCGAATATCCGCGCCCATAGCCGCAGTTCATGAAATGTGATTGGCTGGGGTTGGCGACCAGCGCCTCCAGCGCCAGAACATGCGCGGCGGCGAGGTCGCTGACATGGATATAATCGCGCACCCCCGTGCCGTCCGGCGTGTCGAAATCATCGCCAAAAATGGCGACATGGTCGCGCTTGCCGATCGCCGCTTCGACCGCGACCTTGATGAGGTGAGTGGCGCCTGCCGTCGATTGTCCGCTGCGCCCGGCGGGGTCGGCCCCGGCCACATTGAAATAACGCAGCGCGCAGAAATTGACGGGGTGGGCGGCGGCAACGTCGCGCAACATAGCCTCCGTCATCAATTTCGACATGCCATAGGGGTTGATCGGCTGTTGCGGTGCATCCTCCGCCACCGGGATGATTTTTGGGATGCCATAGGTCGCAGCAGTGGACGAAAATATGAAATGGTGGACACCGCCCGTAACCGCCGCTTCGAGCAGGGCTGCGGTCGCGGCGGTGTTGTTGCGGTAATATTTCAGCGGATTTTCGACCGATTCCGGGACGACGACCGATCCGGCAAAATGCATGATCGCGCCAACCCCATGGTCGCGGATGGTTGCGGCAATGACGGCCTGATCGGCGATATTGGCCACCACCAGCGGCACATCATTGGGGACAGCCCAGTCAAAGCCGGTGACCAGATTATCGACAACCACGACTTTCCAGCCAGCGTCGCGCAGCGCCAATACCGCGTGGCTGCCGATATAGCCAGCGCCGCCTGAAACCATGACCGTAAATGGATGTTGCACCTTGTTCCCCCCGCCGAGCCCCAAGAAAATACATGCTGGCGGTTGCGCGGTTCGCGCGAAAAACTTCGACGGTCAAGTAAAGATGCGCGCCTAGCAAGCCAAGCAAAGAAATATGGTCGGGGAGAGAGGATTCGAACCTCCGGCCCCTGCCTCCCGAAGACAGTGCTCTACCAGGCTGAGCTACTCCCCGACCGAAACGCCGCAAGCCATTACTGGCACCCCGGCGTGGGGCAGGGCGGCGCTATAGGAAGCGCATTGCGCCATGGCAAGCGGGAAATGCGGCGTTCGGGGCCGCGTGGTGGCAGATGCTATGGAAACGGACCGCAGCGAACAGGCGGTGGTCGACAAAATGCACGGCGAGCAGCCGCGCGAGCGTTGCGATGCGCTGGGTGAGTATTTGGTCGCTGCGTGATGGTTCGGGACTATTGTCCGGGTGGTTGTGCGCGACCCACAGATATTGTGCCTTGTCAGATTGCACAGCTTGGCGGATGGCGCGCATTGTGCCGTGGACGGCATTTGCCGTGCCGCAAACTTCGCCAAAACCGGTCAAACAGCCATAGATATCGGTGGAGGCGGCCAGGAAAATCTCGTTACTGCACCCATGGAAGTGCAAGGCGAATAATTCGTCCATTGCTGCATCCATGCGCGGCGTGTCCAGCATGGCATGGCGATGCTGAGCGAGACGGGGTCTGCCAAGCATATATTGCGCCACATTGGATGGATTCGCAGCGCGCCTGGCGGGAAGCTCCCCCCCCTTTGCTTTTGGGGCGGGTGCTTTATGCTGGTGATATGGCGGAGCGAAATATTCCGGGGGACGCCCCACATTATGAATGGCAATATCTTGATCTGATGCGCCGGGTCTGGACGGATGGCGACGCGCGTATCGACCGGACGGGGGTGGGCACGCGCAGCTTGTTTGGCGAATCGCTGCGCTTTGACTTGCGGGGGGGGCGTTTGCCGCTGCTCACCACCAAACGCGTTTACTGGAAGGCGGCGGCGCGAGAATTGCTGTGGTTTTTGGCGGGCAGCCGGAACATCCGCCCGCTGGTCGCCGACGGGGTGCACATCTGGACCGACTGGCCGCTTGACACATATCGGCGCGCGACGGGTGAGCATATTTCGCGCGATGATTTTGAAGCGCGCATATTGGCCGATGATGATTTTGCCCGGCAATGGGGGGATTTGGGGCCGGTATATGGCGCGCAATGGT
>CALFXW010000215.1 GCA_937957805.1 uncultured Sphingopyxis sp. | reverse complement strand
CCTCGGAACCCGACATTTCGCGGGTGCCGGTAAAGGCTTCGAGCGCGTCGGGCCATGGGCGGCTCGCCCCCATTTCCAGCATGGCGTTGAGGCGGCGACCAACCTCTGCATTGCCGTAGAAACTGCACCGGTGGAGCGGCCCCGTCCATCCCGCCTGTTCGCAGGCGGCCTGATAAAATTGAAATTGCAGGATACGGGCGAGGAAATAGCGGGTGTAGGGAACACCGGCCGGGATATGATATTTCGCACCAGCATCAAAACCATCGGCGGGACGTTCACCGGGCGGTACAATGCCTTGATATTGCAAGCGCAGCGCATTCCACGCGCCATTATAACCATTGGGCTGGATCGAACCTGCAAAAATGCCCCAGCGATAACGGTCGATCATCAAGCTAAAGGGAAGGAACGCCACCTTATCCATCGCCTGACGCAGCAACAGGCCAATGTCGCGGTCAGCACCCGGTACAGCCGAACGGTCCAGCAGACCGATTTGCACCAGATATTCCGGCGTAATTGACAGCGCCATCGTATCGCCAATGGCTTCATGGAAACCGTCATTGGCCCCGTTGAGGTAGAGATAGCTGAGCCGGTTATAGGCGCGCTGATAGAAATTATGCCCCAGTTCATGGTGAATGGTCGTAAAATCATCGGCATTGACCTTGATGCACATTTTGATGCGCAGGTCATCGACATTGTCGATGTCCCATGCAGAGGCATGGCAGATGACTTCACGGTCTTCGGGCTTGGTGAACAGGCTGCGCTGCCAGAAAGTTTCCGGGAGCGGTGCAAGGCCCAGCGCTGTATAAAAGCTTTCGCCCTGCCGCACCATGCGCAGCGCATCATAACCATGGCTGGTCAGCAATTCGGTGAGGTCATACCCAATTTCACCTGCCCCCGCCGGCGCGACAATGTCGTAAATATTGCCCCATTCCTGCGCCCACATATTGCCAAGCAAATCGGCGCGAATTGGCCCCGTGGGTGCTTGCACATCCGCACCATAATGTTCGGATAATTTGGCGCGCACATAGCAATGGAGCGCGACATAAAGCGGGCGCACTTCCTGCCACAGGCGTTCGGTAAGCTGGGAGAATTGTTCAGGCGACATGTCATAACCCGCGCGCCACAATTCACCGGCATCATCATAGCCCAATTCGCGCGCACCCCGGTTGGCGAGCGTTACCATCCGCGCATAATCATCATGGCTGGGCGCACCGACACTGTCGTGCCAGCTCGTCCACATCTCCTGCAATTCGGCGGGGTTGCGATTGGTGCCCATCGCTTCTTCAATGTCCGAGCCATTGATCGGCTGCCCACGCAAAGTGCCATGCCCCGCGCCGTAACGCGACGACATGCGCGCGGTGAGCGTTGCCAACTCTTGCGCTGCGCCATCGCTCGTCGGCGCGGGCAACACAATCGACGTGCGCAACATGGTGAGCTTGCGCGTCTGTTCGGGGTTAAGGCCCGGTGTGGTCGCATAATGCGCCGCTTCGAGCGCGTAGCGCACCTGCATCTCGCTAAAGGCGGCACCCGCTTCGGCCGTCATAGCCTCTGTGTCCTGCGTGATGAAGTTTTCATATACCCATTCAGCGCGCCCGGCGCGCGCAACGCCTGCAAATAAATCTGTTTCCGCCCGGCTTAAAAAGGCATCGACATCAGCCGGCGTCGGATTGGCTGGCGGCGGCGTAGTAACGGTTTCTGCTGCCACACTGGTTGCTGCGCTGGTGGTAAGGGCAAGCGGCGCGGCATCCTCTGCCCATGCGGGGCTCGCCAGCGCCAGGGGTGAGATGGTGAGCGCCAATATAGTGGCGCGGCGAATGCGGTGCGGCAGGAACATCAGTCTCTCCCCAATTTGGAAACGCTGCGCGTTTTGGAACCGTCGACGCCTGTCGTCAAGCGTCGATGGCAGGCACAGTGCCGCGCAAAAACTGGGCCATTGCGCGGCCCAAATCCTTGCCGACGATGCAGCCCATATGCGTGCCGGGGATGACAGCGTGCTGCGCATGGGCCAGCGCCGCAGCCAGCGCTGCCGGATCTCCATTGTCCCTGTCTTCACTGCCGCAGACCACCAGTGTCGGCTGGTGGATGGCGCTAAGCGCACGCACCGGCGTATCAACCAGACTGGCCAGTAAATGGCGCGCGGCCGTCCGGTCCACCCCCATGGTTTTCATGAACTGCACGGCCATCCATATATCATCGCCGCGTTTTGCGCCGTCATATTGGTCGATGACCCGGCGAAAAAAATCACCCCGCACCGCCCAGTTGGAAAGCCCGGCCAAGCCCATGCCGCCCAAAATGACACGGTTGGGCGACACCAATTGGGTAACCAGCGCGCGGACGATGGTGCGCGCGCCAAGGGAAAAGCCCCCCAAGTCAAAATCGTCCAACCCCAGATGGGCAACAAGTTCGGCCAGGTCGGAGCTTAGTATATCCGCTGGATAATGGGCGGCATCGTGCGGCGCATTGCCGATACCGTCTGCGTCATGAACAATGGCAAGATCGTCGAGCAGGGGCCGGTGGAGCAGGGGTCGGTGGAGCAGGGGTCGGTGGAGCAGGCGGAGCCGGGGGCGCACGTCGAGGAGGCCACGTAGACGCCGTCACGCGGGAGCTCACCTTCGCGCGCGGAGCAATCCCCGTTGAGGCCCCCGACGTTGCAGCCCGAAGGCGCCAGGGTCGCCAGCAGCGCCCCGATGAGGGGAGTGGCGGGCAGCAGCACGGCGCCCAGGTAGGTGGCCAGGGTGAACATGGGGCCGGGTACCAGTTGGGCCAGGCCGTAGCCGGTCAGGAACTGCTGCTGGTTGAGGCTGTGGCCCACGCTCTCGGCCAGCAGGGGCAGCACCACATACGGACCGGTGTCCACGCCCCAGCGCCCCAGCGTGAGGCCGAAGTCCTGGCGGGACCGCTCAATGCCCAACTCGCTGGCCACATCCAGCAAGCCGCCCAGACCAAAGATGGTGTTCACATTCACCCGCATGAAGCTGTTGGCCGTGCCCTCGGCACGCAACTGCAGCAGGTTGTTCACAAACGACCACACATCGGACAGGTTGCCGAAGAAGTTGCTCACGCCCGTGCGCACCGGCGTTGGCGTCACCTCCACATACGCCGTGGCCACGGGTTTGAGAATGGCCGCGTCCACATCATCATTGAAGCGCGTCATGCTGCGGTTGTAGGACTCGAACGGGTCGTCCGGGTTGGTGCGTGGGCCACTGGCGCAGCCCACCAGTGCCAGCGCGGCCAATACGGGCAAGCCCCGGCG
>CALFXW010000214.1 GCA_937957805.1 uncultured Sphingopyxis sp. | reverse complement strand
CAGGGCAATGCGCCAATCACTGGATCCCTGCTTTCGCAGGGATACAAGCAATCACCGTCATCCCCGCGAAGGCCGTAAATCCAGTGAAAGGAAAATCCCCACCCCTAACCCGCGCCAATTTCCCCCAGCGCCGCAATCAGCGCGGCGACATCGGCGGCATCATGATAAATGGCAAAGCCGATGCGCAGCACATCGCCGCGCACATCGGTTAAAATATTGCGCGCCGCGAGCGCATCATGCAGCGCCCCCGCGCCCGTCCCCCGATAGGCGAGGAAACGGGCGTGCCGCCCGCCGTCGAGCGGGTTGAGCAGGCGAAATTGCGGCAGCGCATCGGCGAGGATGAACTGCGCCTGCAGGCTGGCCACATGCGCCGAAATGGCGGTGGTGGTCAGCCCCTCCGCCGTCAGCATCGCCTGCACCGCATTGAACCTGTAAAGCCCGCTGGGGTCAAAAGTGCTGCCCAAAAAACGCGCGCCGCCCGGCGCATAACCCAATGCGCCACCGCTTTCGGACAGATGGTCAAAGGCGGCAAACCAGCCGGTGATGGTGGGGCGTGGCGCAAAGCCATCTGGCGCGTGGAGAAAACACACCCCTTCGCCCGCCATCGCATATTTATAGCCGCCGCCAAGGTAAAAGACTTTGTCCGCTATGGCCGATAAGTCGTTATCCAGCGCCATAAAACCGTGATAGCCGTCGATGACGACCCATGGCCCGTCGGGCCTGACAAGCGCCGCAAGCCGCGCCATATCCCCCAGCACCAACCCGCTGTTATACTGCACCTGACTCACAAAAATCAGGTCATAATCGCCATTTTCGGCCGCATCGGCGATGGTGGATAATGGCGCAGTGTCGAGCTTTGCCTCCCCACCCTCTACCCAACGGCGCATCTGGCGGGAAAAGCTGTGAAATTCGCCATCACTCGCCAGCGCGCGCGCGGGTTTGCCCAGAGTGCGGGCGGGCAGGCTGGCAAAAATCCGCACGAGAAAATCATGCGTATTGGTGGCAAATGCGATGCTGGCTGGGTCGGGCAGCGCGAGTTCGCGGGCGATGTGGCGCTGCGCCTCTTCCCACACCGGCCCCATCACCTTGTCCCATTTCAAGTCCGCAGCGCGCGCCGCATCATCCCATGCCGCCAATTGCGCATCGCGCGATGCATCGGGCCAAAAATGGTGGCTATGCGCGGCGAAATGGAGGCGGTCAGGTGCTGCAGCAAATGCGCGTGAAAACAGATGTTTATGGCTCAAAGTTGCGTCCTTAGCGACCAAAGTTCGGGAAAGGCGCGCTTGGTGAGCGTTGCCTGTAAATAGGCAGCGCCCGCCGTTCCGCCGGTGCCGCGCTTGCCCCCGATAATTCGTTCGACGGTCAACACATGCTTGTGCCGCCAAGTCGCCATCGCATCGTCCAGATCGACCAGTTTTTCGGCAAGCTGGTAGAGTTCCCAATAACGCGCGGTATCGCGATACACCGTCAGGAACGCCGCCTCCACCGCCGGATGCGGGGCATAGGGCTGGCGCACGTCGCGCGCCAAAATATCGTCGGGGATGGGGATGCCCGCCCGCGCCACAGCGGCAATGGCAACATCCCACAGGCTGGGCGCGTCGAGCGCGGCCTGCATCGCGGCCTGCGCCGCCGGGCGGTCGTTCTGATATTTCAGAAAGCCCGCGTCTTTGAGGCCGAGCATATATTCGATCGTGCGGAACTGGTCGGACTGAAAGCCCGAACTTGTCCCCAACCCGCCCCGAAAGCGGCTGTAATCGGCGGGCGTCATGGTTGATAATATATCCCAGCTTTGGGTCATAACCGCCTGGATTCGCGACACACGGGCCATTGCCTTATAGGCGGGAACCAGCGCGTCCGCCGCCACCTGTGCGCGGGCCAGCGACAGTTCGCGGATCATCTGTTTCAGCCATAATTCCTTGGTCTGATGGATGATGATGAACAGCAGCTCATCATCCTCATCCGACGTCGGGTGCTGCGCGCCGAGCAAAGTGTCGAGCGAGAGGTAGCGCGCATAGGTCATATCGCGGGCGGATTGGGCGGTGGTATCGGCTGTGGCCGTAACGTCATGGGGCTGGGTCATGGCGGTGCGACATATCGCCCATGCGGCCCGTCTGCCAGCAGAAATTGTCGGCGCTTGTCGCGCCCGATTGACTTGCTAAGATACCGAACATGCGGGGCCACCAGCCCCGGTTTCAGCATCGGCCCCTGGGGAAGTTTCATGCCAAAACCGCAACAGATTGACGGTTTTTCCAACCTTGTCGCGCTGTTTCTGGCGCGGGTAGATGCGGGCGGTGATGGCCCCTTTTTATGGCGCAAGGCGGATGGGCAATGGCAAAGCATTTCGTGGCGCGATGCGGGGCAGCGCGTCGCCAATCTGGCGCACAATCTGCGCGCCATGGGGATGGCGGATGGCGACCGCATTGTTCTGGTTTCCGAAAACCGGCCTGAATGGCTGATTGCCGATATGGCGATCATGGGGGCGGGCTGTGTCACCGTGCCCACATATACCACCAATACCGAACGCGATCATCAGCATATCATCGACAATTCGGGTGCGCGCGGGGCGATTGTTTCGACCGCAAAATTGGCGCGCGCGCTGATGCCGGCGGCGCTGCGGGCCAACCTCGACTTTGTAATCGTCATGGAAGCCTTCAAGGTCGAACAACAGGGCAATGTCCGCATCCTCGATTGGGATGATTGCCTGACCAGCGCGGATGATGCAGCGGCGCAAAGCGATTTGCGCACGCGTGCTGATACCATGGTGCGCAGCGATCTGGCCTGCATCATCTACACATCGGGCACCGGCGGGGCGCCGCGCGGGGTGTGCCAGCACCATGGCGCCATCCTCCATAATGCAGAGGGGGCGGCGGCTGTTTTGGATGAGGATTTCGGGCTGGGCGATGAAATCTTCCTCTCCTTCCTCCCGCTCAGCCATGCTTATGAACATAGTGGCGGACAATTTCTGCCGCTCGGCGTTGCGGCGCAGATTTATTATGCCGAGGGGCTGGAGAAACTCGTCTCGAACATAGAGGAAGTGCGCCCGACGGTGATGGTGGTGGTGCCGCGCCTGTTCGAAGTCATCCGCGCGCGGATGATAAAGGCGGTCGAAAAACAGGGTAAGCTCGCCAATATCATGCTGGCGCAGGCGCTGCGCGTTGGGCAGCGTGATTATGACGGGCGGATGCGCCTGCGCGACCGACCGGTCAATGCCCTTGTCAACCGGCTGTTCCGCCCCAAAATCCGTGGCCGTTTTGGCGGCCGGTTAAAGGCGATGGTGTCGGGCGGCGCGCCGCTAAACCCCGACATTGGCATTTTCTTTCATGGCATCGGCCTCACCCTCCTCCAAGGCTATGGCCAGACAGAGGCGGGGCCGGTCATTTCGTGCAACCGCCCGGCAGCGGGCATCCGCATGGACAGCGTTGGCCCGCCGCTCAAAAATACCGAGGTTAAGATCGCCGACGATGGGGAGATTTTGGTGCGCGGCGAATTGGTGATGCACGGTTATTGGCGCAACAGCGCCGAAAGCGCGCGCGTCCTAATCCCCGACCCGGCTGAACCCGACAAGGGGCCGTGGCTGCACACCGGCGACATCGGCCATTTTGATGATGCCGGGCGCATCTGCATCACCGATCGCAAGAAAGACATCATCGTCAATGACAAGGGGGATAATGTCGCCCCGCAACGGGTGGAGGGTATGTTGACGCTCCAATCCGAAATTGCCCAAGCGATGATTTATGGGGACAAACGGCCGCATGTCGTCGCCATCATCGTGCCCGATGCCGAATGGGCCGCCGAATGGGCAGAGGCAGCGGGCTTGCCCGGCGATATGAAGCTATTGCGGGAGCATGAGGCGTTTCGCGGCGCGGTGCGCGCGGCGGTGGACAGGGTGAACGGCGGGCTGAGCGTCGTTGAAAAAGTGCGCCGGTTCGACTTTGCCGACGAACCCTTCACCATCGAAAATGAACAGATGACCCCCAGCCTCAAGATCCGTCGGCATGTGCTCAAAAGCGTCTATGCTGACAAAATCGCCGCGCTCTACGGGGATTAGGGGGGCTTCCCCCCCTTTGTCATCCCCGCGCAGACTGGCGCGCGGTTCGCCGCTTATTGGCTGCTACGCGCGGTGCGATATGGCGTGAATTCGCCCAACACACAGCTTGGCCCGCCGATGCCGGTCGAACGATCGACCAGATTGACGATGTCACCGCGACACGGGCCAGACCCATGCACATTGCTGACCATGATGTCATTGTCGCGGGCGAGGCCGGGGCAACCCTGACGCAGTTCATTCTTGTACACGAGATTGCCCGACACGCGATAGAGCAGGATGTTGTCGCTGACGCGGATGGTGTCGGCGGCCTGTGCGCTGTTGATACAGGCGACCGGTTCCCCGGCCACCTTGCCGCCCAAATGCGTGTCGAGCAGCGCCAATTGGCGCGGGGACAACGCATCGGCATTGGCACTGGTGCCGCCCGCCGCGCAGCCGGTGAGCAGCATCGGCGCGCTGAGCGCTGAAATTGTGAGGAGCAGTTTATTCGCCATGGCTGTTCTCCGCTAGTTGCGATCCCGAAGGGGTTGGCCCGCGTTTATCTGCGAGTCCTTTTGCCAAACCACCCTAACATATTTGGCCGAACGGCACATGAACGGCTTGACAGATATACGCCCGTTCCCGCCATTTAGGACGCATCCTTGGCCGCGCGCCGTGCCGCCAGTTCATCGACATTGCCTGCGCGCATGAAAATATTGGTCGCGCGTTCCGCGCCGATGGTGGTCGGCACCGTTGCCTCGCCGCGTTCACGCATCGCCGCGACCTGTGCCGCGCGGTCGATCAACGCCGCATTATCCGGCTCTATGGTCAGCGCGAATGTGGCGTTGGAGAGTGTATATTCATGCGCGCAATATACTTTGGTCGCATCATCGAGCGCAGCCAATTTCTGCATATTGGCGAACATTTGCGCCGCCGTTCCTTCAAACAGGCGGCCACAGCCCATGGCGAACAAAGTATCGCCGACGAAAATCACCTGCTCGCTGGCAAAGTGAAAGGCGATGTGCCCGGCGGTATGTGCCGGAACGTCGATAACCACCGCCTCCAGCGCGCCGAGGTGCACCACATCCCCGCCGGTCAGTTGATGGTCGAGCGTGGGGATATGCGCCGCATCGCCCAGCGGGCCGCTGATAATCGCGCCATGCGCGGCCTTTATTCCCGCATTGCCGCCGGTGTGGTCGCCATGCCAATGGGTGTTCCAAATCTGCGATATGCGCCATCCGCGCGCGTCGGCTGCTGCCAGCACGGGTTCGGCAACCGCCGGGTCAACCACCAAAGTTTCCCCGCTCACCCCGTCATGCACCAGCCAGATATAATTGTCGGACAGGACGGGGATGCGCACGATTTCCAAAGCCATTACCAACTCCCGATATTGGGCATCGACGCCCATGGTTCGGCGGGCGGCAAATGCCCGTCCTGCAATAATTCGATCGAAATGCCATCCGGGCTTTTGATGAACGCCATATGCCCATCGCGCGGCGGCCGGTGGATGGTGACACCTGCATCCACCAACCGCTGACAAGTGGCATAAATATCCTCCACCCGAAAGGCCAAATGACCAAAATTGCGCCCAACATCATAGCTTTGCGGTTCTGCATCAGCATCCGCATCGGGGACGGGCCAATTATAGGTCAGTTCAACCTCTGCCACCCCCTCCTGCCCCGGACAGGCCAGGAAGATGAGCGTGAAGCGCCCCGCCGCCACATCAAAACGGCGCACCTCGGCAAGGCCGAGCAGGGCGAAAAAGGCAATCGTCGCGTCCGGGTCGGTGACGCGCAACATGGCGTGGAGAAAATGGGGCATATTCAACTCATCGACAAAATGGAACGGTTCATCGCACGGAAAGCCGACTCGGCGCATATGTCCGGCGCGCGGCTGATGGGCAGTTTGGCGCAGAATATGGGGCAAAGGAAAGTCCAATGACAATGGATGTAACAGAGGGAGAAAATGGCGCACCGCGCGCAGGGGTAAGCGGCCGCTGGCAGCGCCTGCTCAACAACCGTCATGCGGTGATTTTGACCGCGACCGCGATTGGCGCGCTGGGCGTGATGGCGGGGGGCTGGTTTGCAGGGTCGGGGCTGGTGCGGATGAAAAATGCCGACCGCGCGGTGACTGTACGCGGCCTTGCCGAACGTGATGTGACGGCGGATATGGCGACGTGGAGCCTAACCTATTCGGCCACCGCACCCGACCTCGCCAGCGCGCAAGCAGAGGCGTCGGCGGATACGGCGGCGGTGCGCGCCTATTTCGCGGATCTCGGCTTTCCGGCCACGACGCTCAGCCCCGCCGGGGTCAGCGTGTCGAGCTTTACCGATAACAATGGCGTGCCGCGGTACACGGTGCAGCAGCGGTTGCAGTTTCGTTCTGCCGATATTGCGCGCGCGCAGCGTGCGGTGGCGCGGCAGTTTGATTTGGTGTCGCGCGGTGTCGCGCTCGATGGCGGGTCGGCGATGCAATATAGCTTTACCGGTCTGAACGCGATCAAGGCGCCGATGATTTCAGAGGCAACGCGCGACGCGCGGCGGGTGGCCGAACAATTTGCGCGCGATTCGGGCACTAGCGTTGGCGGCATCCGCAGCGCGACGCAGGGTTATTTTGAGGTGAATGCCCGCGACGATGGCGGCGATGAATATGGCGCGGCGGACACGCCCAACAAGCGCGTGCGCGTGGTAACGACGGTCGTCTATTACCTCAACTGAGGGGGCGTAGCGGCAGCGGGTGCGGCGGGGGCGGTCGCCCCCGCCGCATCGCGCGCTATCGCCTCGGCTTCCAAAATATGCGCGCGCGCGACGCTCGCAGCATGGCCCGCGCCGCCCCAGTTCGACGCCGCCTGCCATGCGCGAAGCGCCGCCGGCACATCATTGCGCGCCGCCGCGATATTCCCGGTTTCCAGCGCGATGTCGGGGTTTTGCGGCGAAAGGACGGCGGCCTGCGCAATGTCATTTGCCGCGCGCGCCAAATCCCCCTGCCGCCGTGCCAAGGTTGCCGACAACAGCCAGACCAGCGGGTCAGTGCGCGAATTTTGGGCGATGGCGGCGTCAAGGTCGGCGCGTCCTGCCGCCATATCCCCCAAAGCCAATGCCGCGCGCGCGCGATCCAGATGCGCTTCGCCGAGCGCGCGTCCGGACAAATGGCCGAGCGATAATGCCGCATCAAAATGGCCGCGTGCGCCCGCCGCATCCCCGGCGGCGAGCGCGGCATTGCCCGCCTGCATCCACAGGCTCGCCGGGTCGTGCGCGCCGGTGGTGCGCGCCGCTTCAGCAAAGGCGCGCGCGGCATCTGCAAAGGCTCCCTTGGCAAAATGCGCACTGCCCAGACACTGGCGCGCAAAGGCACCGCCGTTCGCGGCGATCCAGCTTTGCGCCTCCGCAATCGCGGCGTCGGGGTCGTCCGCCACCATATCCTGACAGGCCAGCGCGCGCGTTTCGGCGGGGGAGAGAAGGCTGCTGCCCGCTGGCGGGGTCTGCGGCGGTGGGACGTTTACTGGCACGTTGACGGGGGGCACAGGCGCAGGGACGGCAGCTTGGAGGAGGAGGGGGAGGATTAGCATGATATTTCCGTGCAAATGGCGGCAATTTCGCGCAGCAACAATGCAATATCGGCATCGCGTGACAGGCGGTGGTCGCCATCTTTGATCAGGTGGAGCCTAACCTTGGCTGAACCAAAGCCGTTCACCAACCGCAACGCATTTTCCCACGGCACATCCGCATCCGCCATACCGTGGAGGAGGGTGAGCGGCATGGGGAGGGCAATTGGCGCGTCGAGCAGCAAATGCCGCTCGCCCGACTGCCAAAAATCCAGCGTGGTCAATGTCGGTTCGTCGCCATATGGATTGGGCTGCAACAATCGCCCATCACGCGCCAGCACCGATTTTTCATCCGCATCAAAACCCCAGCGGGTAAAATCGGGCGCAGCGGCAATGCCAACCAGCGCCGCCACCCGTTCGGGCATGGCGCGCGCCAGCAACAGCATCAGCCAACCGCCCATCGATGATCCGATGGGCAGGATTTTCGCGTCGCCCGCCAGTGCGGCAATGATGTCCATCGCATCGTCCAGCCAGCTTTCCAGCGTCTGGTCGGCAAAATCACCCGCGCTTTGTCCGCAGCCGGCATAGTCGAACAGGATGCAGCCGTGGTCATTGGCGAGCGCCCAGTCAAAAACCGCGCTTGCCTTGCCGCCCGCCATGTCGCTGGCATAGCCCGGCAGGAAGAGGATGGTCGGCGCCCGTCCGAGATGCTGGCGATAGGCGAGGCGCGGCTGCCCGGCGCGGTCAAGATATTGGGTGGCGGCATATGTCATCGCCGCCAAGGATAGTGGGCGGTGCGCTTGCGTCCAGAGGCGATGTGGCGCACGTATTAGCTGTGCGCGCGACGCGCCTGTCCTACAGTGCCAAAAAGGCGCATAGATATGGGGCGACGCTCCGCCGCGCAGGAAAAGGTGATTTACGTGTGAAGTTACGCAGTTTTCTGCCATTTTTTGCACGACGACAATCGGCCATATCGCCACCGATTCACCGGCTATCGACCCGGCTCTGGCATTGGTCGATGGTGGTCGCGCTGCCGATTTTGTTGATGAGCGGGCTGACGATTTTCAACGCCCACCCGCGCCTATATTGGGGGCAATTTGGGGCCAATGCCGACGCACCATGGCTGGAAATCGGCTCGGCACAGGCGGCGGGGCAGGCACCAATTGGCTTTGCGCAAGTCGGCGGGCTGCGGCTTGCAACCAGCGGCATTTTGGGCACCAGCCGGGGCAGCGATGGCCGCTGGCAGCGGCTTGCCTTTCCGCATTGGCTGACCATCCCGTCGCGCTATGACCTAGCCTCGGCGCGGCTGTGGCATTTTTTCTTTGCCTGGGTTTTGGCGGTGCCGCTGTTGCTTTATTTGCTCATCAGCATTTTCAATCGCCATTTGTGGCGCGATATTTTGCCCCGTCTGTCCGAATTGTCGCCGCGCCATATCTGGGCGGATATGGTGGCGCACGCGCGCTTTGATTTTTGGCGCGCGGGGCCAAAACCCTATAATATATTGCAGAAAATCGCCTACCTCTCGGTGCTGCTGCTCTTTTTGCCGCTGGTCATACTGACCGGCCTTACCATGTCACCGATGCTCAATGCCGCATGGCCATGGCTGCTCGACCTTTTTGGTGGGCGGGCAAGCGCGCGGTCATTCCATTTTATCGCCGCGATGGCGCTCAGCGGTTTTTTCCTGATCCACCTGTTGATGGTGCTTTTGTCCGGGCCGGCCGCGCAAATTGGCGCGATGCTCCACGGCGGGAAAAGCGGGGAGCATGGCGCATGAGCAATAAGATCATCCTCCATCGGCGCCAGCTGATTGCATCCTTGGCCATGGGCGGTGGCGGCTTGTTGCTGTCGGGCTGTGATGCGCTCAATAAAAATGACCGTTTTCGCAGGCTATTGGGCGCGGCAGAAGGGTGGAATGACGGTGCCCAGCGGACGCTGGCGGGCGATGCGCTGGCGCGCGAATATCGTCCCGCCGACATGTCGCCCGTCTTTCGCGCCAACGGCAATGTGCGGGTTGAAAATGCGGATTATCGCGCATCGGCGGCGCGCGGTTTTGCCGATTGGGCATTGGTTGTCGATGGACTGGTCGCCCACCCGCTGCACCTGCCGCTCAGCGCGTTGCAGGCAATGCCGCAGCGCGCGCAAATCACCCGGCATGATTGTGTGGAGGGGTGGAGCGCGATTGGCAAATGGCAGGGGCCGCAATTGGGGCCGATCTTGCAATTGGCGGGGATTTTGCCCGCCGCGCGCTACATCGTCCTCCATTGTGCCGACCGTTTTGGTGCGACACCCTATTATGAATCTATCGCGCTGGCGGATGCGCTGCACCCGCAAACCATTCTTGCGTGGATGATGAATGATGCCCCGCTGGCAGAGGCGCATGGCGCGCCGCTGCGCCTGCGTGTCGAACGGCAATTGGGCTATAAACATGCTAAGTTCGTGATGCGGGTGGAGGCGCGGGATCGGATCGACAACCTCTATGGCGGCCGGGGCGGCTATTGGGAGGATGCCGGTCAATATAGCTGGTATGCCGGGATTTAGTCCAAATAAATATCTGTAATATAATATAAAAATCATATCCTCGAATGGCTGCATCCTTTTGGGGCGCTCGCCCCGTAATAGCGGCATCGACGGCATTTCCCCCATGTGCTGCCGTCGAACCTATTCAGGAGGATGTGATGAACAAGATGCGTTTGGGCTTTGCCCTGTTGGCCGCGCCGCTGGCCGCCTTTACCTCAGCCGCGATGCTGAGCCCGGTTTATGCGGCGGTGGATGATGCGGTGCCGACGGTAGGTGGC
Source organism: uncultured Sphingopyxis sp. (assembly GCA_937957805.1). Lineage (GTDB taxonomy): Bacteria > Pseudomonadota > Alphaproteobacteria > Sphingomonadales > Sphingomonadaceae > Sphingopyxis. Next base: position 12,105 of record CALFXW010000214.1, on the reverse strand, counting down.
GCGCCGATGTACCCGACCAAGAATATCGTCGAAAATGCGGTCAACTCGCGCGATCACACGACGCTGGTGGCGGCGGTGCAGGCCGCTGGCCTTGTTGCAACATTGCAAGGCCCCGGCCCCTTCACGGTGTTCGCGCCGGTCAACACAGCCTTTGAACGGCTGCCCGCTGGCACGGTGCCGAGCCTGCTGCGCCCCGAAAATCGCGGCACGCTCACCAGCGTTTTAACATACCATGTCGTGCCGGGCCGCCTGTCCGCCGCCAATCTGATGGCGCAGGTGCGTGCCGGTGGTGGCCGCGCAATGCTCACCACGGTGCAGGGCGGTATGCTGACCGTCACGCAGAGCGGCAATATGCTGGTGGTTACCGACGTCCATGGTGGTCAGTCGCGCGTCACCCAAGGCGATGTCAATCAAAGCAACGGCGTCATCCATGTCGTCGATAGCGTCCTAATGCCCTGAGTGGTTCGGGGCAGGCGGGGTGTCTAAACTTGCCCCCCAAGCGTCACCCCGCCAAATTTTTCCGGACCAAGCGGAAGGAACGCCCCACCCGTCAAACGGTGGGGCGTTTTTCTGTCTGCGCATATATTGCAGCAAAAAAAAGGGGGGGCGACGCCCCCCCAAGTTAACGCAACCATCCGGGTAAAATCTGCTGGTTTAGCGACCAAAGGCGCGCTGACCCGCGCCCAACGGCTGAAAATCGCGCGTCGCGCCATCGGGGCTGAGGTAATTGGTGAACAGCAAACAGCCACCATGTGTCTGCATATGCGGGTGGCGCGCACCCGCCGGAATGCGGATATAATCACCCGTGGTGAAACGCCGCCCCGCAATATCGAGATCGCCCGCGACCACCAAAATATGTTCATCCAAATCCTCGGGCTGGCCATGTTCGTCTTCGACCGCACCGGGGTTGCAGCGGATGAGCACCGCCGTATCGGTCCACAATGATTTGAACTCAATCTTGTCATTATGCGCCTGCCATGCGCCATCGGCACATTCTTCGACATGTTTGCCGCCCAGCGCATCCGCTTCGCGCGCCAGCGCATCGGCTATGCGTGCGAAATCACGGCTATGCGAGCATGCCGCTTGTTCGCGCTGCAACCCAGCATAGAGCCGTTCGGCGAGCGATATATGCTCATCCAGCTCACGATTATAGAGCCGTTCGCGCGCCACTTCGTCGCGTTCGCCGCCCGACAGACTGCCCAGCACAAAGGCGGTGGCTTTTTCCTCATTCGACATGGTCGGATAACCTTTAACTTCCATTAGTTGCGATACGTTCGATGCGACCCGAACGGATGCAGTTTTTGGCGCCATTTCGGCGCATTTTGTCACTCCTCCATACAGATTTTCAGCGATTGTGTGCCCCGCCTGATCCAGCTTTTGACGGTGCCGAGCGGCAGCGCCAATTGTTCGGACAATTCACTGTGGCTCAGGCCATAGCTGTACATGGTGACGATGGCATGCGCCTGATCAGCGGGCAGTCGTTCGAGGCATTTGCCCAATTTGGGGTCGGGCGGTTCCACTGGGTCAACAGCCATTGATGCTGCCGCTTCATCATCCCATTCGCTCACCGGTTGCCGTCGGCGACCAAGGTCGAGCGCCGCATTGCGCGCGATGATGCCGATCCAGCTTTTGGCCGAACCCAATTTGGCGTCGAAGCGGCTGGCGGTGCGCCATAGTTTGACAAAGGTTTCCTGCACCGCATCCTCAGCCGCTTGCCGATCGCGCAAAATACGCAGCGCAATCGCAAACACCCAATCTGCCTGCACATCATAGAGGCGACGGAGACTCGCCTCATTCCCGCTAGCCATATCGACCAACAGCATCTCCAAAATCGGGGCCGTTTCTTTTCGCATTTTCCTCAACCCAAAGCACGCGCGCGACCAAGCGCGCGTGCGCCAATACGCAGCGAGGGTGCCGGTTGGATGCGCCGGGTGCGGCAGAAATGCAAAAATATTTATCGTGCCCGCCGCGCATCTGCACAGCGACCATCATCGGTAATAGCCCCTTGAAGCCGGGCCACCAAATCTGTTCCGGCACATAGCATAGCAAAAGGGCCGGGACGCCATGTGTTTTTCATCACAATCTGCAAAATATTTCTTGGGCGTGACGGCAGGCGTCATTGCGATGACATTGCCGATGACGAGCGCCATGGCCGCCGAGTCGCTGGCAGATGGGCCAGATGTTGCAGCCATTGTTGATGCTCAGGCGGCGCAGGCGACCGGCACGTCCGACGCTTTGCCCGCGCCGCAATCGGGTGATGATATGGGCGCGGCACCAAGCGCTGCGGCGAGCAGCGACGATGATGGCATGGGCGGCTTTTTGAACAATGGTGGCCGCTTGCTGTTGACCGGCGGGGTTTCGACCATTGAGGGCGCGGGCGGCGGCGGTGCGGTGCCATGGGCGCTGATCGGCGGTTATGGCACGCGCGATGAATTTGGCATGACGGCGTTTGTTACGGGCGTTGATACCCGCGATTTCACGCTGGCGGCCTATGGCGGGTCGATCAATTTTCGCAACCGGGTGGAATTGTCGCTTGCGCGGCAGAATTTCAACCTGCGCAACGTCGGCAATGTATTGGCGCTCGGCAATCGCTATACGATCAGCCAGACGATCATCGGCGCAAAGGTGCGGCTGATCGGTGATGCCGTGCTAGAACAGGACAGCCTGTTGCCGCAAATCGCGGTCGGTGTGCAGTATAAGATCAACGATGATGCGACCGTGGTTGGCGGGGCACTCGGCCTCGATCGTAAGGATTTTGACTTTTACATCGCTGCGACGAAAATCATCCTGCCGGTAAATTTGTTGCTCAATGCGACGGTACGTTTCACCCGCGCCAACCAATATGGCATTTTGGGCTTTGGCGGCCTTGGCGGGGCGGATGACAATTATCGCCCGCAATTTGAAGGGTCGGTTGCCTATCTGGTGACCCGCCAGTTTGCGATTGGCAGTGAGTTTCGCACCAAGTCCAACCGGTTGGAAGGCGCATTGGGCGGCACGACTTTCCGTGAAGAAAATTATTGGGATGCCTTTGTCGCCTTTGCACCGTCGCGCAATGTTTCACTGACGCTTGCCTATGTCCGCCTGGGCCAGATTGCCTTGCGGCGGCAAAGCGGCGCGTACCTCTCCCTCCAGGTCGGTTTTTAACCCCCGAAATTGAAAGGAATTATCATGCGTAAAATTGCATTGCGTCTTGGCCTGATGTTGGCCGCACTGCCCATCGCCAACGCTGCTGCCGCCGCAACCGAACCCACGGTTTCGGATCCTTCCGTTGTGGTGCGCGCGCCGACCGTGCCGGTTGTCACCGACGACCAAAATCTGTTCGAAAGCTTTGGCGGGCGCGAAGGGTTGGTGCGCATCATGGATGATGTAATGGAACGTTGGATGGCCAACCCGCGCACCCGGCCCTTTTTTGAAAATAGCGACCGCACCGTTGTCAAAGCCCGTTTGGTCGAGCAATTTTGCGTCATCATGAACGGGCCATGCACCTATTCGGGCCGTTCGATGGCCGAAGTGCATCGGGGGATGAACGTCAACGAAGGCGCGTTTTTCGCGCTGGTGGAGGAATTGCAGCGCACGCTGAATGCCATGGACGTGCCCTTTCAGGCGCAAAACCGGTTAATCGCGGCGCTTGCCCCGATGCACCGCGACATCATCGACCGGTGATCGCCGTGCGCTCAGCCATATTTTCACTCGCTGCCACCATGTTTGGCATCAGCGCATTGGCGTTGATACCGGGCGCAGGTGCCAACGCGCAAAGCGCCGCCGGGCCCGATGGGGCCACGCTCTATCGCATGCGCTGCGGTTCGTGCCACACGATCGACACCAACCGCACCGGGCCATTGCATCGCGGGGTTGTCGGGCGGCGCGCGGCAAGCGTTGCGGGCTATAACTATTCGCCCGCGCTGCGTGCGTCGAACATCACCTGGACACCCCAAGCGCTCGACCAATGGCTGCAGGGCCCGCAGCGCATGGTGCGCGGCAGCCGTATGTTTTTTACCGTTGCCAACCCGCAAGAGCGCGCGGCGATTATCGCCTATTTACGGAGCCAGCCCGCGCGTTAGTTTTACCAATTCCCCCCAAGGAAGGATGGCCGCACAGTTCGCCAAATTCGCAAGATTATGGCGCCGTGCGGCCCTTTTTGGGTGCAAATTTTGCTGCATCTGCTAAGCCATTCGCCAGCCGCAACAGCGGCATCATATTTGGAGGATGGGGATGGGGCGGTTCGGCCTATGAGCATAGCTGATGAGGAACGGCGTGCCTTTCGCAACGCGTTGGGGGCGTTTGCGACCGGGGTCACCATCGCCACCACGGTTGATGGCGCGGGTAATCCGGTGGGCGTTACCGCTAGCAGCTTTAACTCGGTCAGCCTCGACCCGCCGTTAGTGCTCTGGTCGCTCGCCAAAAACAGCCTCTCGCGCGAAGCATTTTGCGCCAGCGGGCATTTCGCCGTCCATGTACTTGCCGCCAGTCAGGAGGATTTGTCCAACCGCTTCGCCCGGTCGGGGCAGGACAAATTTGCCGGGGTCGGCTGGCGCGCCGGGCAAATGGGATCCCCCGTGCTCGACGAACATGCAGCACTGTTCGAATGCCGCACCCGTTACCAATATGAAGGTGGCGACCATATCATCATGGTCGGCGAAGTGCTGCGGCATGAAGTGTGCGACGTTGCGCCCTTGTTGTTCCATGGCGGGCGCTATGTCGAACGACGCGCCCGTCCTGTGGCGGACGCTGCGCGCGATATAGTGGGGGAGAATGGCGATTTTTCGGACGATTTCCTGTTCTATCTCATCTCCCGGGCGCATTTCCAAACCTCACGCGCGACGCGTGCGCACCTTGCCGAACATGGCGTGGCGATGGGCGAATATCTGACACTTTCGATTTTGGCGATGGAATCGTCGCTGACCGGCGCCGACATTGTCGCACGTTTGGCGCATACCGGCCATGCGCCGGATAGCGCGATGCTGGAGGATTTGGTGACGCGGCAGTTCGTTACACACGACGGCGCTGCCTATGCGCTGGCTGATGCAGGGCGTGCGCTGGTTGTCGAAACGCTGGCCTATGGCAAGGCGTTTGAAGCTGATTTGACGGAGGATTTTACGCCCGGCGAGCTCGCCGAAACCAAGCGTGTGTTGCGCCGGATAATCGAGCTGTCGGGCAGCGACGTGCCGATCGTCTGGCGCGATATGGTCGGCTGAACGCTTTAGCGCAGTTCGGTTTTGAGGATTTTGCCCGATGCGTTGCGCGGCAGGTCGGCAACAAAGCTGAACTGATATGGCACCTTGTAGTTGGCCATATTGGCGCGCGCCCAGTCGCGCAATTCAGCGGCATCGACATGCGCACCGGGACGCAGCACGATAAAGGCGTGCCCCACCTCCCCCATGCGTGGATCGGCCATGCCGACGATGGCCACCATCGAAATGGCGGGGTGCTGGCTCAGCAGCTTTTCAACTTCGGCGGGGTAGACGTTGAAGCCGCCGGAAATATACATGTCCTTCATCCGGTCGGTGATGCGGACATAGCCTGCCGCATCCATCGTCCCCACATCACCCGTGTGGAGCCAGCCGGTCGCATCAATAGCCTCCGCCGTGGCTGCAGGATCGTCGAGGTAGCCCCGCATCACCCCGATGCCGCGCACCCATATTTCACCCGGTTCGCCGCGCGGCAATTCGCTGCCATCCGCGCCCGCAATGCGCACTTCATTGCCGGGGATCGCCGCGCCGCAGGTTTCTGCGATGAGCTGCGCGGGGTCGCCGGGGCGGCAGGATGTTATGTTGACGCATTCGGTCATGCCATAAGCGGTGATGATATCCGCCATCCCCAATTCCTTGCGGATGCGTTCGATGAGTATCGGCGGCACGGTCGCCGCACCGGTGGTGCCGCCGCGCAGCGAACTAGAATCGAAATCGCGGCTCGCCTTGGCATCGAGCAGCATCTGGAAAATTGTCGGCGGGCCGGGGAGGAAGCCGATCCGTTCCCGCTCGATAAGCGTGATGGCCGCGTCCACCTCAAATTGCGGCATCGGCACCATGACCGCGCCGGATAATAGGCAGGCGACCCAGCCCACTTTCATCCCGAAACTGTGGAAAAATGGATTGGCGATCAGATAGCGTTCACCGGGATGGAGGCCGGTATTGCCGATCCACACCATGCATTGCGGCAGGACGCAGGCATAGGACATAAGGACGCCCTTGGGACTGCCGGTGGTGCCGCTGGTGAATAATATATCGGATATATCGTCGCTATGAAGGAGCGACAGTGATGCATCCACCCGTGGGTCATCCGCGCCCGATCCGCTCGCCATGACGCGCGGCAGATCGACATCGAGCAGTACTATCTCCTGCAAATCGGGCAGCAATTCATCGCGCAGCATCGCACGATAATCATTGCCCAGAAAGGCGCCGACTGTGAACAACATAGTGGCGCGCGTCCGGCGCAAAATGTCGCCCGCTTCGCGCCCTTTCAGTCTGGTGTTGAGTGGCACCACCGCCGCGCCGCAACATTGTGCAGCAATCGCTGCAACCACCCAGTGACGACTATTGGGTGCCCAGATGGCAATGCGATCGCCTTTATCCACACCGCGCGCGAGCAGGGCAGAGGCCAGTGCGCGCGCCTCCGCCCAAAGCTGCGCGAAACTCCAGACAATTTCGCCCTCTATCAAGGCGGTGGCATCGCCCCAGCGCGCGGCAGCGGCAGCGGCCGCGTGCGGTATCGTGGGGGGCAGGCGGGTGGTATCGATGCTTTCCATGGGGGCGGCTCAGTCGCTCAACATATTTTCCGGCCCCCAAAAGGCGCGCATTTCGGTAATTTTGCCTGCGGTGTTGAGCCGGAATAGGTCGATCACCTCTATGCGCTGCGCCTTGCCCTGCCATTCCAATTGGACCGCAAAGGGAAAGGCGACATAGTCCCCCGCGACGCGGATCGGGCCCAACGGGGCGAGCTTGGCCCCTGTCGCCATCGACATGGTGTAAAAGGCGCGGATGGCGTCGACGCCCTGCTTGACCTCGGTCCCGACCGGGTCTTCGACCGTCGCATCATCGCCATAAAGCGCGACGATTGCTTCCACATCGCCCGCCGCAAATCCGGCGATATAGCCATCGACGGCGGCCTTGGCGGCGACATAGCTGGTCATGCGGCTTGTCCTTCATAGTAACGGCTGATGGTATCGACGATGCAGGCGGGCTTGTCCGCCCCCTCTATTTCCACGGTGACGCGCACCACCGACTGGATCGCGCCCTTGGCCTCCTCCGCCGTGATGATTTCGCCAGACCCACGGATGCGGCTGCCGACCCGCACCGGCGACAAAAAGCGCAGCCGATCCGCACCGACATTCACCGCATGGGTAAAGCCCTGCACCTCGATAAGCTGGGGCAGGAAATGGTTGACGAGGCTCATGGTCAGATATCCATGCGCGATGGTGCCCCCGAATGGCCCCGTCCGGGCGCGTTCGACATCGACATGAATCCATTGATGGTCGAGCGTTACTTCGGCAAAGCCATCCACCCGCGCCTGATCGATGGTCAGCCATTCGCTGGGGCCGAGCAGGGTGCCGACGGCGCCCAGCAATGCGCGCGGCCGGACAAAGATTTTGGGCGCGGCCGTCATGCCCTTTGGCTCGACACGGACAAGGTTTCCCCGGTCATATAGGATGACAGGTCACTCGCCAGAAACAGCATGACGTTGGCCACTTCCCACACTTCGGCAGGGCGGCCAAAGGCTTCGGCGGCGGACAGCTGGTGGAGCAGTGCATCGCTCGTTACCTTGGCGAGAAAGGGGTGCATGGCGATGGAGGGCGCAACCGCGTTGATGCGCACCCCATATTCGGCAGCTTCGAGCGCGGCGCAGCGGGTGAAGGCCATGACCCCTGCCTTGGCAGCGGCATAATGGGCCTGCCCCTTTTGCGCGCGCCAGCCAAGGACGGAGGCGTTGTTGACCATCGCGCCCGTTCCGCGTTCCTGCATATGCGGCAGAAAGGCGCGCGTCATACGAAAGACGCTGGTGAGTGTCACGTCGAGCACGCGGTGCCATTGATCATCGCTCATCTGCGTAACCGGCACTTCGCCGCCCAGCCCCGCGTTATTGATAAGGACATCAACATGGCCGAGCGATGCAATGGCCGCGTCGAGCAGCGCATCAACCTGCGTCTGGTCGGTCACATCGCACAAATGGGTTGTAGGCCGCGTGCCGGTTGCCGCCGCGATATTGTCCGCCGCTTCACTAAGGCGGCGCTCGTGAAAATCGCTGAGGAGGAGCTGCGCCCCCTCCTCCGCTGCGCGCTTGGCAGCGGCAAAGCCAATGCCGGTGCCCGCCGCTGCGGTGATGACGACCCGCTTGCCGGTCAACAGCCCGCGTGGGGCCGGATATTCGGGCAATTTCATGCGTCCCCCCGTGGTTCGCGCGGCAGGCCCAGCCCGCGTTCGGCGATTAAATTGCGCTGGATCTGGTTGGTGCCGCCGTAAATAGTGTCGGCGCGTGCATAGAGGAACAAATTGGGCAGCGTGCCCCAGCGATACCCATCACCGCCGGTGACTTCGCCCGCCTGTCCCAGCACATCCATTGCCAATTCGCCCAGATTGCGCCGCCAGCTTGCCCATTGGATTTTATAGGTGAGCGCCGCACCATCGATCCGGCTATGGTCGCGGTTGGACAGCATGCGCAGCGCGCCATAACGCATCAGCCGCAAGCCGATTTCCGCCTTGGCAATACGCTGGCGGATCAGCGGGTCTGCAGCGCTGCCATTGCGCTTGGCCGCGGCGATGATTTCGTCCAGTTCATTGCGGAATGCCATCTGCTGCCCCAGCGTCGAAACACCGCGTTCAAAGGCGAGCAGCCCCATGGCAATTTTCCACCCATCGCCCGGTGCGCCGATGATCGAATCTTCGGCGCAGTGCGCGTCGGTGAAGAAAGTCTCATTAAATTCGGCGTCACCATTGATCTGCTGGATCGGGCGAATTTCAATCCCCGGCTGCGCCATATCCATCATCAGGAACGACAGACCCTTCGGCCCCCGGGAGCCGTCTTCGGTGCGGGTGACGACAAAAATCCAGTCCGAAATATGGGCCAGACTCGTCCAGATTTTCTGACCATTGACCACCCAATTTTTTGCGCCGTCGATTGTTTCCAACCGGCCCTTTGTCCGCACGCTCGCCAAGTCGCTGCCCGCGCCCGGTTCGGAAAATCCTTGACAGAAAATCGTCTCACCCTTGGCGATACCCGGCAGAAAGCGTGCCTTTTGCGCTTCTGTCCCAAAGGTGAGGATGGTTGGCCCGGCAAGTTCGATGCCGATGTGATTGACCCGGCCCGGCACCCCGGCGCGCGCATATTCCTCGGCAAAAATCACCTGCTCGGCGATGGTCGCGTCGCGCCCGCCCCACGCCTTGGGCCAGCCGATACAGCCCCAGCCATGCGCACCCAGATGCTGCTCCCATTCCTTGCGCCGCTCCGCCTTTTCGGTGAGCGTGGTTATGCCCTTTATGTCCTTGAAGGGGCCGGCCATTTGCGCGTTCAGCCAATCGGCAGCCTCTGCGCGGAAAGCCTCTTCCGCCGGGGAAAAACCCAGTTTCATGCCGCATCCCCCAAAATAATCTTGGCGATTTCCTCACGGTGCCAATTGCCCGGCGCGCGCAAAGTCTGGATCGAGCGCGCGCGTTTGAAGTACAGGTGCGCGTCATGCTCCCACGTAAAGCCGATGCCACCGTGCAGCTGGATCATGTCGCCCGCGCATTTGAAAAAGGCGTCGGCGCAAAAGCTTTTGGCGGCGTGGAGCGCCAGCGGTGCTTCGTCCGATGCTTCATCGACCGCGCATGCTGCCCAATAAACCGCACTGCGCGCCTGTTCGATTTCAACCATCATGTCCGCCAGCCGATGCTTATATGCCTGAAAAGAGCCGATTTGACGCCCGAACTGGATGCGTTCCTTGGCATAAGCAACGGTGCGGTCGAGACAGGCCTGCGCGCCGCCCAAAGCCTCCGCAGCGAGGCATATCCAGCCGCCCGCATGCATTGCCTTGATCGCGCCGAGATGGTCCGCGAGCGGTTCGCCCAAAACCTTGTCCATGTGGAGGCTGGCTAGCGGACGGGTTTGATCCATCGTCACCGGTGCTTCGATCTTGAGACCCGCAGCATCGCGTTCGATCAACCAGCTGCCCCCGGTGGCCGAAACGACGAAAATATCGGCGATATTGCCATGCGGGGTAAAGTCGAAGCTGCCCGACAAATAATTGCCCTGCCGCTCGACATGCCATTTGCCCGCATTGGCGGCGATGGCATCGCCCGACAGGATGCGCGGCAGCCATTTTTCGCGCTGCGCCGCCGTGCCACCTGCCGCAATGCCGCGCGCGGCGGTCGCAAGGCCAAGCAGGGGGAGCGCCGCGACATGCGTGCCCGCCGCCTCGGCAATGCCGGCAAATTCAACCATGCCCAGCCCGGCACCGCCAAATTCTTCGGCAATGCCAACCCCGGCAAAGCCCAGTTCCTGACAAAAAGCGGCCCAAAGTTCACGGTCAATGCCGTCGGCCGCCATGGCGCGGCGGGTGCGTTCGCTCGTCGCATTTTCAGCAAAAAAGGCGCGCGCCGTTTCGGCAATCATCGCCTGTTCGTCGGTAAAGGCAAAATCCATTACGCCGTCCCCCAGACTTTGCGCGGGGCGACCCGTTCGGCGAGCAGCGCATCGACGACATCGCCCAGCTCTGCCGCATCCCAACGCGCCCCCTTGTCGCGCGCGGGGCCTTCGCGCCAGCCATCCTCCAGCATGATCTTGCCGCCTTCCAGTTCAAAGACACAGCCGGTAACATGCGCACTATGTTCGCTACCCAGCCAGACGACGGCTGGCGCAATATTGGCCGGATCCATCACGTCAAATACATCCGCTTCGGTCGCCATTTTTTCGGCAAAGGCCTGTTCGGTCATCCGTGTCCGCGCAGCAGGGGCGAGCGCGTTGGCGGTAATGCCATAACGGCCCAGCTCCGCCGCTTGCACCAGCGTCAGTGCGGCAATCCCGCCCTTTGCCGTGGCATAGGCGGCTTGCGCGATGCTGCCTTGGAGGCCCGCACCGCTCGTCGTGTTGATGATGCGCGCGTCGGGCGTTTGCCCTGCCTTTTGCTTGGCGCGCCAATAATCCACTGCATGGCGCGACAGACAGAAATGCCCGCGCAGATGAACATGCATAGTCGCGTCCCATTCCTCCGGCGTGGCTGACACGAACATGCGGTCACGGACGATGCCGGCATTGTTGACGACGACATGCAGGTCGCCGAAAGCGGCGATTGCCGCATCGACGATGCGTTTGGCACCATCCCAATCGGTGATGTCTTCATAATTGGCGATAGCCTTGCCCCCAGCGGCGACAATTTCTGCGACCACCGCGTCTGCTGCGCTGGTGTCGCGCCCTTCGCCAGCCAGCGATGCCCCGACATCATTGACCACAACATTTCCCCCCGCCGCGCCAAAAGCCAGTGCATAGGCACGCCCCAGCCCGCGCGCCGCGCCGGTGATGATGATGGTGCGATTGTCGCAAATCCTTGTCATGCTTCAACTTCCTTGACGGGGCGCAGCATATGCTCGCTGACATCCCCCATTAAATCTATCCCGACGAAATGGCGTTCGGTGAAATGCCATGCGCCATTTTCCAGCACGAACCGATCCTGATAGCGCCCGCTCGCCACCACTTGCAGCGCAAAGCCGGGGGCGGCCTGCACCACTGTCCAGACCGATCGGCAACTTGCGCTTTGCCCATCCGCCGCAACCTCGATAATCGGGTTGCTGATGATATGGCGGGTGCGCGGCGAACCATGATGCAGCTTTATCCAGCCCTGCCACATCGCCGCCATTTGCACAGGCTGGGTGATCACCCTACCCCCCAACCGGAGGGTCCCTCGCGCGAACAGGGCCGCAGCGGCAGCAAAATCACCCGCGTCAATCGCTTCGCCATAGGCATAAAGCAAATTGGGTATCGCCACAGCGGGGCAGGGCGCGGGACAGGGACTAACGGCGGACATGGCGGTTAAAGGCGCTCGATTATAGTCACATTAGCCTGCCCGCCGCCCTCGCACATGGTCTGGAGACCATAACGCCCCCCGGTGCGTTCCAAGGTGTGGAGCATCGTGGTCAT
>CALFXW010000213.1 GCA_937957805.1 uncultured Sphingopyxis sp. | reverse complement strand
CGCTGGCCGTCCCGGAACTGGGTGTCGAGGGGCTGGCGCATTATGGCTGGTCCGCGCCCAAGCTGGACGCCAAGCCAAAGGGTGACATATCTTACCCCATCAAGGATTTTTACCTGACCAACGCCATCGCGCGGGCCAGCGCAACGATGCAACGCTGTTCGGCTGAATTGCTGCACGGTGAAGTTTTTGCGGAGGCAGCCGAATGACCGCGTGGTTCCAATCAACCTTTTTGGGGGTGGAATTGGGCTGGTTTGTCGCCACGCTCATCCTCATCCTCATGATTGCGCTGCCGCTGATGCTGGCGGTGGCGATGATCATTTACGCCGACCGTAAAATCTGGGCGGCGATGGCGCTGCGGCGCGGGCCGAATGTTGTCGGCCCCTTTGGCTTGCTGCAAAGCTTTGCCGATGGTTTGAAAGTGTTTCTGCAGGAAACAATCATCCCGTCCGGCGCGAACAAAATCTTGTTCCTGATCGCGCCGATCATCACCTTTACCGTTGCGCAAATGGCGTGGGCGGTCATCCCCTTTGGGTCGCAGCAAGTGCTGGCTGATATCAACGTCGGGCTGCTCTACATCCTCGCCATTTCCTCACTCGGCGTTTACGGCGTGGTGATTTCGGGCTGGGCGTCCAATTCAAAATACCCGTTTTTCAGCGCTTTACGCGCTGCGGCACAGATGATCAGCTATGAAGTGTCGATCGGCTTTGTGCTGATTTCGGTGGTGCTGATGGCGGACAGTTTCAACCTGTCGGCCATCGTTTTGGCGCAAAAGGGGCATGTGTTCGGCCTAATCAACGGCTTTGGATTTAACCCGATGTTGCTGCCCATGGCGGTGGTGTTCCTGATTTCCGCCATGGCGGAAACCGCGCGCACGCCATTTGACCTGACCGAAGCGGAAAGCGAGTTGGTTGCGGGCTATCAGACCGAATATAGTTCGATGAGCTTTGCGCTGTTCTGGCTCGGCGAATATGCCAATGTCATCCTCATGTGCGCGCTCAACGCCGTGCTCTTTTGGGGTGGTTGGTTGCCGCCGATTGATTGGGCACCCCTTTACGCCGTGCCGGGGATGATCTGGTTCTTCCTTAAAATCGGCTTCTTCTTTTTCGTCTTTAGCTGGGTGAAGGCAACGGTGCCGCGTTATCGTTATGACCAGTTGATGCGTCTGGGGTGGAAGATATTCCTGCCGCTGTCGCTGTTTTGGGTGTTTCTGGTGTCGGGCTATCTGATGCTGACGAGGTATGGGGCATGAAGGTCGCGCAGTTCATCAAAAGTTGGACGTTGTGGGAATTTATCGTTGCCCATGCACTGACCTTGAAGTATTTTTTCAAGGCCAAGGCGACGATCAACTATCCCTTTGAAAAAAACCCGCTGTCCCCGCGTTTTCGCGGCGAACATGCGCTGCGCCGCTACCCCAATGGCGAAGAACGCTGCATCGCGTGCAAGCTGTGCGAGGCGATTTGCCCCGCCCAAGCAATTACGATTGAGGCGGAACCGCGCGAGGATGGCTCGCGCCGCACCACCCGATATGACATCGACATGACCAAATGCATTTACTGCGGTTTTTGTCAGGAAGCCTGCCCCGTCGATGCAATCGTCGAAGGGCCCAATTTTGAATTTGCCACCGAAACGCGGGAGGAATTGCTTTATGACAAGGCCAAATTGCTCGCCAACGGGGACAAATGGGAACGCGCAATCGCGGCAAATCTTGCCGCTGATGCGCCCTATCGATAGGGCGCGGCCGATATGATGCAGATTATCGCCTTTTACCTGTTCGCTGCCGTCCTGATAGCCTCGGGCGCGCTCACCATTTTGGCGCGCAATCCGGTGCACAGCGTCTTGTGGCTGATCCTCGCCTTTTTCAACGCAGCCGGGCTGATGTTGCTGCTGGGCGCCGAGTTTATCGCCATGTTGCTGGTGATTGTTTATGTCGGCGCGGTTGCGGTGCTGTTCCTGTTCGTCGTGATGATGCTTGACGTTGATTTTGCAGCATTGCGCAGCGGCTTTGTCCGTTACCTGCCATTTGGCGCGTTGCTGGCGGTGGTGCTGGCAGCGGAAATGCTGTTTGCTGTCGGTTCGTGGCAGGCGGGCGGGGTGCAGCTGGCTGGCCGCATCGCGCCGGTGCACAGCGCGGCGAGCAATATCCAGCAAATCGGCGAACTGCTCTATACGCGCTATATTTTCCTGTTTGAGGCAGCGGGCATAATTCTGCTGGTCGCCATGATCGGCGCCATTGTACTCACCAACCGGCCGCGCAGCGGGGTTCGTCGGCAAAATGTTGCGGCGCAAAACGCGCGCCGTCCCAAGGATGCGACGCGCCTTGTCAACCAGCCGGTCGGGCAGGGGGTGGAATTATGATCGGGCTTGCCCATTATCTGACCGTCAGCACGATTTTGTTCGTGCTGGGCGTGCTCGGTATTTTCATCAACCGCAAGAATATCATCATCATTTTGATGGCGATTGAATTGATCCTGCTGTCGGTGAATATCAACCTTGTCGCGTTCAGCGCCTTCTTGGGCGACCTGGCGGGGCAGGTTTTTGCGATGTTCGTGCTCACCGTTGCGGCGGGGGAGGCGGCAATCGGGCTTGCCATTTTGGTCATTTATTTCCGTGGGCGCGGCACCATCGCTGTCGATGACGCCAACCAGATGAAGGGCTGACGCGCCGATGATTAGCTATATTGTCTTTCTGCCGTTGCTCGCCGCGATTATTGCGGGGCTGGGCGGCCGCTTCATCGGCAATTTTGCCGCCAAGTTGGTGACGACGGGCGCGCTGTTTGCCGCCTGTGCGTTGAGCTGGCCAATTTTCATCAGCTTTTTGACCGGGCATGCCAGCCCAAGCGTCACGCCGGTGCTGCATTGGCTGTCGTCGGGCGATCTGGTGTTTGATTGGGCGCTGCGCGTTGATACGCTGACGGCGGTCATGCTGGTTGTGGTGACCAGTGTTTCGGCGCTCGTCCACCTCTACAGCTGGGGCTATATGGCCGAAGATCCCAGCCAGCCGCGTTTTTTCGCCTATTTGTCGCTGTTCACCTTTGCCATGTTGATGTTGGTGACCGCCGACAATCTGGTGCAAATGTTCTTTGGCTGGGAAGGGGTGGGGCTCGCGTCCTACCTCCTCATCGGATTTTGGTATCACAAGCCGTCGGCCAATGCGGCGGCGATTAAGGCGTTCGTCGTCAACCGCGTCGGTGACCTTGGCTTTATGCTGGGGATTTTCGGGACATTTCTGGTGTTCCGCACCGTTTCAATCCCCGAAATCCTCGCCGCCGTGCCCGCCATCGCGGGATCGCACATCACATTTTTGTCGATGCGTTTCGACACGCTGACCATATTGTGCCTGCTGCTGTTCATTGGGGCGATGGGCAAATCCGCGCAATTAGGGCTGCACACGTGGCTGCCCGACGCGATGGAGGGGCCGACGCCTGTTTCGGCACTTATTCACGCGGCGACGATGGTGACGGCGGGTGTTTTCATGGTCTGCCGCCTGTCACCGATGTTCGAGGCCGCACCAATTGCGCTGGGCTTTGTGACCTTCATCGGTGTTGCCACCTGTTTCTTTGCCGGGACTGTCGGCACCTGCCAGCATGACATTAAACGGGTCATCGCTTATTCGACCTGTTCGCAGCTGGGATATATGTTCTTTGCGGCGGGCGTCGGTGCCTATGGCGCGGCGATGTTCCATCTGTTCACCCACGCATTCTTCAAGGCATTGCTGTTCTTGGGCGCGGGCAGTGTCATCCATGCGATGCACCATGAACAGGATATGCGCCACTATGGGGCGCTCAGAAAACACATCCCCTTCACCTATTGGACGATGATGGCGGGCACGCTGGCGATCACCGGCGTCGGTATTCCGCTGACCAGTTTTGGCTTTGCGGGCTTTTTCTCCAAAGATGCGATTTTGGAAAGCGCCTTTGCCAGCGGCCCCAATGGCCAATTGGTGTTCTGGGTCGGTTGTTTTGTCGCCCTGTTGACCAGTTTTTACAGCTGGCGGCTGATGTTCCTGACCTTTTTCGGAAAGGCGCGCTGGGGGACGAGCGAACATATCCAACATGCTGTCCATGATCATGCGCATGGCGACAACCATGGTAATAGCCACCGTGCGGCCGATGACGG
>CALFXW010000212.1 GCA_937957805.1 uncultured Sphingopyxis sp. | reverse complement strand
TGACGCAGCTTTGCGACATTTTTGAGTGCATGTGCGTCAAACTATGTAACCAGGGATAAAAAAGTGGAATTGGACGGCGTGGGAAAACCTGCCCGCATCTTGATGCTTTTGAGTGATGCCTTCGGCGGTTTTGGCGGCATTGCGCAATATAATCGCGATGTCATGCATGCGCTTGCGGAGCTGGATGAGGTGGGCGCGATTGTCGCGCTGCCCCGGCTGGTGCCCGAAGCGGTGGGGCCGCTGCCTGCCAAGCTGCACTTTGAAACGCGCGCAGCGGGTTCGTCGATGGCATTTATTTGGCAGGCGCTGCGCCATGGGCTTTTTGGACCCAAGCCTGACATGATTTTATGTGCGCATGTCAATCTGGCCGCGATTGGGTGGCTTTGCGCGCGGTTGCGCGGGGTGCCGTTCGCGTTGCTGGTCTTTGGTATCGATGTCTGGCAGGCACCGCCGTCGCGGCTCGCCGCATGGGCGACGCGTCGTTGCGATTTTGTCTACAGCATCAGCCGCGTCACGCTCGATCGCATGCGTCGCTGGTGCCCGGTGGACGATGCGCGCACCGCAATCCTGCCCAATGCCATCCAACTGTCGGATTTCGGGGTCGGTGAACGACCGGCCGACCTGATCCAAAAATATGATCTTGCCGGGCGCAAAGTGTTGATGACCTTTGGCCGGCTGCACAGCAAGGAATGCGCCAAGGGCTTTGATGAAATGCTGAACATCTTGCCCCGCCTTGTCCGCCATGATCCTGCCATCACCTATGTTATCGCGGGAACGGGTGATGACCGCGAAAGGTTGGAGCGCAAGGTTGCGGACTTGGGCATGGGCGGACATGTGCGCTTTACCGGCCGGGTGGAGGAGGCGCGCAAGGCAGACCATTATCGGCTTGCCGACCTATATGTCATGCCGAGCCGGGGGGAAGGTTTTGGCTTTGTGATTATCGAGGCGTTGGCCTGCGGCGTCCCGGTGGTGGCAAGCAGCATGGATGGCGGGCGTGAAGCGGTGCTCGACGGCGCGCTTGGCCCGATTGTCGATCCCGATGACCCCGATGCATTATACGATGCGGTAATCGCCGGATTGGACGCGCCACATGGCGTGCCAGCAGGCCTCAACTATTTCGATTGGCCCAATTTCCGCGCGCGCATGGGGGCCGCAATTGCTGACGTTTTGGCGTTACGCTGAACGGCTGCGTCCTTGACCCTATTTGGGGCATCGTCTAGCAGCCAACAGGCGTGATCTGCGCCCCTATGCGTCAATTGTTGGCGCACAAGCGGGATTTGTCGTCGTCATACCTGGGCCTAAAGGCCCGAAATATTTGGGGATAAGCGTGAAAGCATCCGATATGCTGCGGATTTGCGGATTGGGCTTGCTGCTGGCCGGCTGCGCTGGTTCGCGCGGGGGACCGGTGCCCTATGCCGATGCAGGGCTCGCTGCGCCCGATCTGCCGATCGCGGTGGAGGCTGCGCGCGCCTATCGCGCCGGTGTGGGGGATGAAATTTCGGTTTCGGTCTTTGGTGCGCCTGAATTTTCCGGCAATTTTGCGGTTGATGAGCGCGGCGAGATGCAAATGCCGCTGGTCGGCGCCATTCCTGTGCTCAATCTTTCAGCGCAGGAAATTTCGCAGGTCGTGGTCGCGCGGCTTGGTCAGACATATTTGCGCAACCCCGATGCGGTGGTCAGTTTTCACGCGCGCACTTCCAACCGTGTAACGGTCGATGGGTCGGTCAAAACGCCCGGCAACTATGCCTTTACCGGGCCGTTGACGCTGATGCGGGTGGTCGCGATGGGCGGCGGGTTGAACGAAAATGCCAATGCGCGCCGGGTCGTCGTTTTCCGCCGGATCAATGGCGTCGACAATGCAGCGGCCTTTGATCTCGCCATGATCCGTCGTGCCGAAATGCCCGATCCGGAAATCTACGCCAATGATATTATTTATGTCGATGGTTCGGCGACCCGCCAATTATTCCGCGATTTGCTGCAAACAATCCCGCTTATCGCCATCTTTCAACCGTTTAATCGGCGCTAAAATACTATGAATGCTGCTCCTATTGCCGCGCACGGCCACGACCCCAGCGACACGGTGGAGGGTGGACGCGTTGCCACATCGCCGATTGATTTCACCATCATTTTGTCCGCACTGATCCGTTGGCGCTGGCTGATGATCGGCGCGGTGCTGCTCTGTTTGATTGCCGCAACAATATATAGTTTCCTATCGACCCCACTTTATCGGGCCGCCGCGACGCTGGAGATTCGCCAACAGCGCGTGCAATTATTGCGCGACAGCGAACTTGACCAAGGGGCTTCGTACGACCCCAATTTCATGGAAACCCAGTTTGCTTTGCTGCGTTCGGGCTCACTGGCGCAACGGGTTGCGCGCGACATTCGCCTTGCTGCAAATCCAGCGCTCGGCGCGCCGCAAGGGTTGACCCCTGCCGCGCGTGAAGGACTGGCAATCCGTTATATCACCGAGGGCATAAATATTTCGCAGGTTGGCGGCAGTCGCCTGATTTTGGTGCAATTCACCGGCGACAATCCGCAAATCGCGGCAGATATTGCCAACAGCTATGTGCGCAACTTCATCCGTTCGGATGCGGACAGGCGCGTGGCGACAACCGCTTCGGCGCGTCAGCTTTTGTCCGACCGCGTCAATTCAGCCAAAGCCGCGCTCGAAACGTCGGAGCGTGCGCTTGTCGCCTATGCTGAGCGCGAAGGCATTGTGCAGGTCAACCCTGTCAACACCGGTCAGGGCGCCGAATCGAGCGCCGACGGATCGCTCGACGCCAACTCCCTTGTGGCGACCAACGCTGCACTCGCCGCCGCGACCAACGAACGTATCACCGCGCAGCAACGCTATGAACAGGCGCGCCGTTCCGGTGTGTTGCGCGATTCGCTCGAAAGCACGGCGGTGCAGGCGCTGCGCACGCAGTTGACCGAATTGGAAGCGCAATATGCGCAAGCCGCGCGCACCTATCTCGACAATTATCCGCCGCAGGTGGCGCTGCGCGCGCGGATTGCTGAAATCCGCCGCCAGATTGGGACGACAGAGGGGCAATATCTGCGCACGGTGCAATCCGAATATCAGGCCGCTGCAGCCAAAGAACGCGAACTGCAACAGCAGGTCGATATGCTGACCGGACGGTTGACCGATATGCGCGGTCGGTCGATCCAATATAATATTTTGCAACGCGAAGTGGACACAAACCGCCAGCTTTATGACGCGATTTTGCAACGGTTTAAGGAAATTGGCGTTGCCGGTCAGATCGACAGCGATTTCGCATCGCCCATCGACCCTGCCGCCCCGCCGGGCAAGCCATTTTCGCCCGATTTCCTGTTCAACCTGCTGTTGGCGCTTGGCGCAGGGATAGTGTTGGGCGGCGCGCTCGTCTTTCTCGCCTTTGTCATGGACGACACGATCAAAAGTCCGGAGGATGTGCGTCACAAGCTGCGCCTTCCCTGTCTGGGTGCCATCCCGACGGCGGACGGCGGTGTCAGCTTTATGGAAGCGGTGGACGACAGCAAATCATCGGTTGCTGAATCCTATTTCTCGGCGCGCGCGGCGATTGATTTTGCCACCGCTTCGGGCACCCCGCGCTCCATCGCGATCACCAGCGCATCGGCGGGTGAGGGTAAATCCTCCTCCGCATTCGGGCTGGCGCGCAGCTTTGCGAAAAACGGCAAGCGCGTCTTGTTGATTGATGCCGATATGCGCCGCCCGACCTTGGTTGTCGAAGGGCGTCAAACGGGCGACACGCGCGATACGACGCGCGGCCTTTCGGTATTGCTGACCGGCGATGCACCATTGTCAGAACATATTTCGCCGACGACGGTCGAAAATATCTGGGCGATGCCATCTGGCCCAATTCCGCCGAGCCCGACCGAACTTTTGTCGAGCAAGCGGATGCGCGACATTATGTCCGCCGCCGAAGATGCCTTTGATCTGGTTATCGTCGATGCACCGCCGGTGCTCGGCCTTGCCGATGCGCCCTTGCTCGGCGGCATTTGTCAGGCGATGATTTTTGTCATCAAATCGGCTGGCCCGCGTCGTAAGGCGATTTTGGGCGCGCTGACCCGTCTTGCACCCAGCGGCACCAATTTGATTGGCGCTTTGCTGACGCAGGTAGCGGCGCACAGCGGCGGCTATTATTATGCCGGCATCTACCAATATGTTTATGGCGACAAGGTGGGCAGCCGCGACAAATCTGCCGGGCGGCAACTGCCGATCCTGCGGGGTTAAGCCATGTCACGGGCCGGGCGGCGAACGGGCAAGCAGGGCGCGCCGGCCCATGCCGATGGGCGGCTGTTCCTGCGCTTCACCGCCATGGCCACCATTTTTATGCTGGGGGCGAGTGTTATCGTCACCGCCGCCGTGCCGATGGTGTTGGGCCGCGACATTCCGTTGCTCACCACGCGCAGCGATGTTGCGCTGGCGACCTTTCGCCTGCGCACCGCCGCTGCGCAGACGATGCGCGACAATGTGGCCAGTGCAACGGGACGCAGCACGGATGCGGCAGCCACTTCGCCGGGCATGCGGCCGCTCGCCGCCCGGTTGTTGGCGACCGACCCGCTGTCGGTCGATGCACTGACCCTTGCCGCTGCCGACCTGTCGAGTGCGGCGCGGCGGGCCAGCGAACGCCCCTTGATTGCGGAGGCGCACCGGCGCAATCCGCGTGACCGTGGGCCGATCGCCTGGTCGATTATCGACAATGTGCTCGAACGGCGTTTCTCTGATGCCGCGCATGGTTTTGAACGGATGGTCGTCGTCTCGCCCAATGATGCCGAATCTATCGTGCCGCTGATGACGCTGATTGCCAACGACCCTGCGGCGCGCAGCATTTTGTTGCAGACATTGGCCAAGCCGCAAAGCTGGCATGCGCGGCTGGCCGGACAGCTCGAACAATCGCAATTGCCGCTGCCGATATTGCGACAATTTGCCGCGGCGATGATTGGCAACCCTGATCCGCCGGTGCGGCAGAGCATTTTGTCGATGCTGATCAGCCGCAATGATTTTGCCGAGGCGCATCGGCTGTGGGCGTCGCAACAGCGTGGCGGCAACCCCAATGTGCTGGTGAATGATCCGCGCTTCGCGGGTTCGCCTGACGGGGCTTTCCCGTTTGGCTGGACATATAGCGACAATGTTACCGACCGCGCGGTCCAGTTGGATGGCGGCGGGCTGGAGGTGCATTTTTCCGGCCAGGCTTCGGTAACTTTTGTCAGTCAAATGCTGG
>CALFXW010000211.1 GCA_937957805.1 uncultured Sphingopyxis sp. | reverse complement strand
CCATAGCCCCCCCCGCCGCCACGAGGTGCGCCGTAGCCACCGCCACCGCCGCCACCAAAGCCGCCGCCGCGATCACCGCCGCCGCCTGCCGAGCCATAGAAATCCGGTTCGAATTCGTCCCGACGACCACGTCCGCGCCGTTCACCCTTGCCGCCACCGCGGCGTTCCCGATCAAAACTCATATATTTACAACAACTCGCTGGTCCGCCACAAATTTTAATGGCCAACCGCTCTGAACGGACGAGAGCATGGTTCACCGAGTCGGCGCAGTACCCGCCGACCATCGGCGTCCATAGCGCAAATATGAATATGCGCGAACAAAAAAGCACCAAATGACAGGGACAGGCAAATTGCGCCGCCTTGAGGCTGCGCCCCATCTGCCCTAGAGGGGGCTATATGACGATATTTTTTCATGAAGAAGATTTGCCCGCTGGCGTGCTGCACGACGGCTCGATTGCCGTTGACACCGAAACCATGGGGCTGCGCGCGGGCCGCGACCGGCTGTGTCTGGTGCAATTGAGCGATGGCAGGGGCGACCAGCATCTGGTGCGCTTTGGCCCCGGCAGTGATTATGCCGCGCCCCATTTGCGCGCCGTCCTGTCCGATCCCAATCGTTTGAAAATATACCATTTTGCGCGTTTTGATGTCGCGATGATCGCCGCCCATATGGGCATAGATGCCGCGCCCGTTTATTGCACCAAAATCGCATCACGGCTGATACGCACCTATACCGACCGACACGGCCTCAAAGAATTATTGCGCGAAGTGTTGGGCGTTGAAATTTCCAAGCAACAGCAATCGAGCGATTGGGGCGCACCCGACATCAGCGATGCACAGCGCGAATATGCCGCAAGCGATGTGCGATATTTGCATCAGTTGATGGAAAAACTCGACATCCGCCTCGAACGCGAGGGGCGCAAGGCGTTGGCAGAGGCTTGTTTCGCCTTTTTGCCCACCCGCGCGCGACTCGACCTCGCGGGCTGGGATGAGGTGGATATTTTCGCGCATGCATGACCGTGGCAGCAAAGGGTGACCGGCCATGTCGAACCAGGCTGAGCTTGCACGAAGTCGTCGCCGTTCATGGGCGGCACGCGGCGGTCGCCACGACCGGTTTGTCCGCGCGCTACAGCTCGGCCTGCCCGCGCTGGTCGGCGCATTGGCGGCGGTGATGCTGCTCGCCCCATTTGGGCACAAGGGTGAAATCAGCTTTTTGGTGGCCAAGGACAGCATCGATGTCGCGGGGCAAAGGATGCGCGTTTCCAATGCGCAATATCGCGGCAATGATGCGGACGGGCGTCCCTTTGTCCTGTCGGCGCGCAGCGCGCTGCAACGCAGCGCCGCTGACCCCATCGTGCGGATGGAGGGGCTGTCGGCGCAGATTTTGCTGGCCGATGGGCCAGCGCGGCTGACCGCCAGCAGCGCGGGTTATGACCCGACGCGCGATCGGGTGATGGTGGACGGCGCGCTCGACCTGACGGCAGCCGATGGATACCGCCTGCAATCGCGCGGGGTGTTGGTCGATCTGAAAGCGCGCACCGTCACCACCAACCAGCCGGTGTCGGGCGCAACCAACATCGGCAGTTTTACGGCGGGCGGCCTGTCGGCAGACCTCGACCGGCGGATATTGCGTCTGTCGGGGCGCGCGCATATGCGCATAGACCAAGGGATTTAGGATATGTCGATGCGCGCCATTTTCTATGCTATTGCCAGTGGATGCGCCGGTTTTGCCGGAACGGCGGGGTTACTGCTTGCCAGCGGCAATATCGAACCCGCCGCCGCACAGGCGCTGGCCCGCCACAATAGCCGCGCGCCGGTGGATGTCGGGGCGGATGCGATAGAGGTGGAAAGCCGCGCCGACCGCGTCGTTTTTTCGGGCAATGTCGATATTGAGCAGGCGGGCATGCACCTGAGCGCACAGCGGGTCACCGTCGCTTATTCCGATGCCGGACGGCTGCAAATCAACCGCATTGACGCCACCGGCGGCGTCGTGGTGACAAAGGGGGGCGACCGGGCGACCGGCGCGAGCGCGATTTATGACCTCGACAATGGGTTGATCACGCTGCTCGGCAATGTCGAATTGCAGCAAGGGCCCAACCGCCTGTCGGGCGGGCGGATGGCGATTGATTTGACCAGCGGTCGTGCGCGCGTTGACGGCCGCGCTGCACCGGGCGGGCCAGCGGGTGCAGCGGGCGGGGTCAACAGCGGTGCCAATAGCGGTGATAACCGCCGCGTCACCGGTCGCTTTACCGTGCCGCAGCGAACGACGCCCGCCACGCCGCCGCGCCCTTAAGCAACCAATTTTGAAATTTGCCTTTGCGCAGATTCCAGATCAGCTAGTAAAAGGCGCTATCGCCCTAATTTGGAGTGAAATATTTCGATGCACGCGCTTGCCGATCCGGCGATGACGGGGGAAATGACGACCCAAGCCCACGATAGCGGCTTGGCGGTGGTCAGCCTCGCCAAAAGCTATGACAAGCGCAATATATTGTCGGACGTGTCGCTCCACGTCGCGCCGGGCGAAGTGCTCGGCCTGCTCGGCCCCAATGGCGCGGGCAAAACCACCTGTTTTTATTCGATCATGGGGCTGGTCAAACCCGATTCGGGGCGCATCATGCTCGACGGGGCCGACATCACCGCGCTACCCATGTACCGGCGCGCGATTCTGGGTCTGGGCTATCTGCCGCAGGAAACGTCGATTTTTCGCGGGATGACGGTGGAACAAAATATCGCTGCCGTGCTCGAACTGGTGGAACCAGACCGCGCCGCACGGGCAGCCCGGCTTGATGAGCTGCTCGACGAATTTGGCCTGACCCTGCTGCGCACCGCGCCTGCCATGGCACTGTCGGGCGGCGAACGGCGGCGCTTGTATTTGCTGCGCGTGCTGATGGGCGCGCCGAACATGTTGCTGCTGGACGAAATCACCAACGATCTGGACATTCCCACGCTGCATGAACAGGGCTTGAAGGATTTTGAGGCGTTCGCGTGGCAGGGCATGCTGGTTCCCGCCGGCACCCCCCGCGCAGATCGGAAGAGCACACGTCTGAACTCCAGTCACA
>CALFXW010000210.1 GCA_937957805.1 uncultured Sphingopyxis sp. | reverse complement strand
CTACCACCATGCCCCAGGTGCCACCGGAGAAGCGGCCGTCGGTGATCAGCCCCACCGATTCGCCCAGGCCCTGGCCGATCAGTGCCGAGGTCGGCGCCAGCATCTCGGGCATGCCCGGCCCGCCCTTGGGGCCGAGGTAGCGCAGCACCATCACGTCGCCGGGCTTGATCTGGCTGGCCATGATCGCCGCCAGCGCCGACTGCTCGTCGTCGAACACGCGCGCCGGGCCGGTGAATTGCAAACGCGCCATGCCGGCCACCTTGACGATGGCCCCTTCGGGCGCAAGCGAGCCTTTGAGGCCGACGACCCCGCCGGTCGGGGTGATCGCATTGCTGACCGGGCGGATGACCTGCTGCGCGTCATTCCAGCTGATTTCTGCCAGATTTTCGGCCAATGTCTTGCCCGAAACCGTCATGCAGTCACCATGGAGCAGGCCTGCATCGAGCAAGGTTTTCATCACCATATAGACGCCGCCCGCTTCGTGCATATCCTTGGCCACAAAGCGGCCACCGGGCTTCAAATCGGCGATATAGGGGGTGGATTTGAAGATGGCGGCAACGTCAAACAGGTCAAATTCAATGCCGCATTCATTGGCCATGGCGGGCAGGTGGAGCGCGCCATTGGTCGAACCGCCGGTCGCCGCGACAACGCGCGCGGCATTTTCAAAAGCCTGACGCGTGCAAATGTCGCGCGGGCGCAAATTGCGCGCGACAAGTTCCATTACCTGTGCGCCAGCGGCGCGTGCAACCTCCTCCCGACTCTTGTAAGGAGCAGGTGCCATATTGCTGTTTGGTAAAGATAAACCAATTGCTTCGGCGACGCAGGCCATGGTGTTGGCGGTATATTGCCCGCCGCACGCCCCGTGTCCCGGGCAAGCCAATTTTTCGAGCGCGATGAGGTCATTGAGCGGGCAATTGCCCGCTTCATGCTGGCCGACCGCTTCGAACACATCGACAACGGTCACATCGCGCCCCTGATAGCGGCCGGGCAGGATCGAACCACCATAAACAAAAATCGACGGCACATTCAGCCGCAGCATAGCCATCATCATGCCCGGCAGGCTCTTGTCACAGCCGGCAAAGCCAACAATCGCGTCATAACAATGGCCGCGCACCGACAATTCGATGGAATCGGCGATGACTTCGCGACTGACGAGCGATGACTTCATCCCCTGATGGCCCATGGCGATGCCATCTGTCACCGTTATCGTATTGAAACGGCGGGGCAAACCACCTGCCGCCATGACGCCTTCGCGCGCAATGTCGGCCTGTGCATCAAGCGCGGTGTTGCACGGCGCGCTGTCGTTTCCGGCGCTGACCACGCCGACGAACGGGCGTGCAATCTCCTCCTCCGTCAGGCCCATCGCATAATAATAGCTGCGGTGCGGCGCGCGCGACGGGCCAACCGAAACATGGCGGCTGGGCAGGCGATTCTTATCAAATATGTGAGTCATGGCGTCCCTGAATAGCAGAAATTGGCGCTTTGCGGGGGCTTTGTCGCAATCAGACGTTGAGCGCAAGCATATTACGGCATGACGTCAATATATGACCGATTATGTCGGAAAATCGCGCCTGTCCGGCAGCATCCATCACATGGTCCTGTCGCATCTCGATACCCAGATAGGCTATGCCGCGCGCCTCTGCATGGCGGTTCATCGTGTAATTGAGCAATTTGCCCGAATAGGGGAGCTGGTCGCCCACTGTCAGACCATGCCCGCTGAGCAGAGGGATGGCATGGCGCGCCAGCCGATCATCCGCATTATAAAGGATGCCCATATCCCACGGGCGCGGGCGGCTATCCTCCGCCAGTTGCGGCGTAAAACTGTGCAAAGACAATAGCATGATGGGCGATGTTGCGTCTATTACTGCGCTTATCGCGTCATGATAAGGCGTGTGAAAGCGCTCGATACGCGCCTGTCGGCCCGCATGATCCATCGCATTGCCGCTGATTGCATGCCCATCGCTGGCCAGCGGGATTGTGGCAGGGGCATCGGCATCACGGTTCAAGTCGCAGACCAGCCGCGAAACCGCGCCCAATATCGCGGCATCGACATGGCCGCCCGCGACCAACCGCTTTGCGACCCCGGCCACCCCCAAATCCCATGCGATATGCTGGGTCAATAGCGCCGGGTCTATTCCAAGATCGATGTCACAGGGCACATGGTTCGACGCATGGTCGCCGATCAGCAATATGCCGCCCTGCCGCGGCGTGCCGATTATTTCGTGACTGATCATCGCAATTTCCCGACCATGACCCACCAATCATGGTCGTCCCAAATCCGCTGTGCTGCGGCCTGTGCCGCGCTTTCGCTGTCAAAAATCGCGAAACAGGTCGCGCCCGAACCCGACATGCGCGCCACCTGTGGCAATTGCGCGCGCAAAACCGCCAGACAATCGGCAATTTCAGGCACAAGCGCGATCGCCGCATCGGTCAGATCATTGCGCCCCGCACGCCATTGCGCCGGGTCGAG
>CALFXW010000209.1 GCA_937957805.1 uncultured Sphingopyxis sp. | reverse complement strand
TGGGGTGCTGCTCTATCAACTCCTGCCCGGCAACCGCATCCAGATAGAATCGGGGCGCTGGCCCTTTGCGGGTGGGGAATTGCGTTTGCGCCCGACCACGCTTGATTTTGATGCGGCGGCTTCGCGTTTCCTGACCTTTGATGTGCAAGGGGTGGATGCCGGGATTTTCCTGTCGCGCTATCAGTTTGACAATATCAACGCGACCGGCGTTTTCGACGGGACATTACCCACCAAATTCGATGTCGATGGCGGCCGGATCGAAGGGGGTGAATTGCGCGCGCGCAGCGGCGGGACGCTCGCCTATCTGGGTGAACTCAGCAATTATGACCTTGGCTTTTTTGGCAATTATGCCTTTCGTTCACTGCGTGCGCTTGCCTATGACAACCTCATCATCCGGATGAATGGCCGGATTGACGGTGAAATGCTGACCGAAGTCGAATTTGGCGGGCTGGCGCAAGGCGCTGGGGCGGAACGTAATTTCATCACCCGCGCGCTCGACCATCTGCCGATCCATTTCACCATGCGGATCAACGCGCCTTTCCGCCAATTGCTGAGCTCGGCGCGCGCCATTTATGACCCGACGATATTGATTGAACAAAGTTTGCCCGCGCTGCTGCGTGAACAGCAACGGATCGAAACGCCGACGCCCGCTCCGGCGGATGGTCAAGCCGTTCAGCCGCCGCTAAGCCATGATGGAGGATAGGGGAATGCAGATGTCCATGTTTGGCAGGATGGAGAGGATCGGGAAACGGCGATTGGCCGGGGTGGTTTTGCTGGCAATGCCCATGGGCGGTTGCGTGCAGATACATGCGCCCGACAAGCCGATCGAAATCGTCCTGACGATCAACATCCGGCAGGAAGTGGTGTATCGGCTCGATAGCGATGCCAAGGCGCTTATTGAGCAAAATGCGGAGATTTTCTGATGGGTAGCGTTGTGCGAAACATATTGGCTGCAACTGCGCTGGTGCTGGCAATCAGCCCGGCGATGGCGCAGCGCGACCCCGCCTATCAGGCGGCGCGCGCGGCGGGGCAGGTTGGTGAAATGCCCGACGGCTATCTGGGCATCGTGTCGGGGCGCACCGCCGCCTTGCAGGCGATGGTCGATGACCTCAACCTGCGGCGGCGCAGCGCCTATACCGAACGGGCGCGCGGTGCATCCTCCACCGTTGAACAAATGGCCTTTGTTGCCGGGTGCAATTTGATTGCGCAAACGGTGGCGGGGGAAAAATATATGGGGCCTGATGGCACATGGCACACGCGCGATGCCAGCCCACCGCTGCGCGATTCGCGCTGTATCTGACGAACCGAATGCGCGGACATGGCCTAATCGGGGCAAAGGCATATGCTGCACTGCAATAGTTGACTTGGCGGCGCGGCGTTTCTAAAGGGGCGGCGCCTCGGCAGCCGGTGCGCGCGACCCACGGCATCCTGTATGACGGGCTCCGCAGCGGCGGGGCCTTTTGATTATCGGGAATGGCGCATGGGTTCGACACCGGATGATGGGGCAGAGTTTGGCCAGGTTCAGGCGGACCGGCGGCTCGATCAATTGGATGCACGGCTGAATCAGATCGCTGCCAAAGAGGCGGAGCGGACTGGACAAATCAGCCATCGCGTCGACGCCAATGAGCGTTTGGGCAACCGGGTATTGGCCGATTTGATTGGCGGTATCGCAGGTGGCGCGCTGATTGGTTGGGTGATCGACCATTTCGCCGGAAGCTGGCCATGGGGCTTTGTCATTTTCCTCTTTTTGGGAATTGTCGTCGCCTTTCGGAATATTTTTCGCATTGCCAACGCCGCCAGCAAGGCGTCGGCCGACGAATAGGGTAGTATAAAGTGGCCGTAGCGGAACCCGCCCAGCTTGACCCGATGCACCAGTTTGCGGTGCAGCCGATTGCGCATCTGTTCGACATTGGCGGTCGCGGCGTTTACCTGACCAACAGCGCGGTGTGGATGATGATTGCCGGGCTGCTGCTCTGGGTTTTCATGCTCGGCGGGATGAAGCGGCAATTGGTGCCCGGTCGCTGGCAGATGGCGGTCGAAGGCTTCACCGGCTTCATCTCCTCGATGATGACGGCGAATATCGGGCCGGAGGGGCGCAAATATACGCCCTATATATTCTCGCTCTTCATGTTCATTCTGTTCGCCAACATCGTCGGGATGATCCCGCTCGGCCTGTTCGGCATCCACCCCTTTACCGCAACCAGCCATTTCACCATCACCGGCGTATTGGCCATCCTGTCCTTTTCGATCGTCCTCATCGTCGGTTTCTGGAAGCATAAGCTGCATTTCTTCAGCCTGTTCGTGCCGCACGGCACGCCCCTGTGGCTGATGCCGCTGATTCCGCCGATTGAATTTGTGTCGTTCATGGTGCGCCCGTTCAGCCTTGGCCTGCGGCTTTTCGTCGCGATGACCGCCGGGCATGTGCTGCTCGAAGTATTCTCCTCCTTCATCATCGATTCGCTGCATGCGGGGCCGGCGCTGGGCGTGCCGATTTCGCTGGCGTCGATGGCGCTGATGGTGGGGATTAGCGCGCTGGAACTGCTGGTGGCAGGCATCCAAGCCTATGTTTTTGCGCTTCTGACCTCGCTTTATTTGAATGACGCGGTCAATTTGCACTGATTTTTCGACTTTGGTTCAACGATTTGTTTTTTTAAGGAGTTATCAAAATGGACGCAGCAGCAGCAACGCTCATCGGTTCGGGTCTCGCCGCTATCGGCGCTGGCATGGCCGCCATCGGCGTGGGTAATGTTTTCGGCAGCTTTCTGGAAAGCGCGCTGCGCAATCCGGCGGCAGCCGACGGTCAGCAGGGCCGCCTGTTCATCGGCTTCGCGGCTGCTGAATTGCTCGGCCTCCTGTCCTTCCTTATCGCCATCCTTCTCTATCTGAAGGCCTGATCGGGTCGGCGCGTCGCCAAAACTGCGGCGCGCATTTCCCTTTTGGCGATAATCTAGGTTCGAGTTTTACCCATGCCGCAAATCGACCAACTCAGCGAAAGCTGGTTTGCCGTTTCCCAGCTATTCTGGCTGGCAATCGTCTTTGGCGCCGTCTTTTTCATCATCGGCCTCTATATGTTGCCCAAGGTGGAAGCGACGGTGGACGCGCGCGACCGCAAAATTGCCGAAGATCTGGCGTCGGCCAAGGCGGCACGCGATGCGGCGGACGGCCTGGAAGAGGATTATCGCACGGGCACCAACCGCGCACGCGGCGATGCGCAAGGGCTGATTGGCAAGGCCAAGGATAAGGCTGCGGTCGATACGGCCAAGCTTGTTGCCAAGGCTGATGCCGCGATTGCCGAAAAAATGGCAGCGGCAGAGGGCGCAATTGCGACGGCACGTTCGCAGGCTTTGGCCGAAATCGAACAGGTCGCGAGCGACAGCGCCAGCGCGCTCGTTGCCCGTTTGTCGGGTGCGAAAATCTCCGCAAGCGATGCCAGCGGCGCAGTAAAGGTGGCACTCAACCATGGCTAATCTGCATCTCATGCTGGCCGAAGCGGGGCATGCCGCCGCTGCGGGCGCGGCGCACCATGCACCGCAACCCGAAATCTGGGGCCTTGGCCCGGTTTTCTGGGTGTCGCTTTCGATGACCATATTTTTCGCGATATTGTTGTGGAAAAAGGTTCCGGCAGCGGTTGGCAAGATGCTCGACGGGCAGATTGCCGCCATTCGCCAACAGCTGGACGAAGCATCGAGCCTGCGTCAGGAAGCCGAATCACTGAAGCTTGAATATGCCAAGCGGCTCGCCAACCTCGACGGCGAAGCAAAGGCGATGCACGCCCGCGCGGAGGAGGAGGCAAGCCGCCTGATCGCCAAGGCAAAATCGGACGCCGAGAGCCTGATTGCCCGCCGCCAACGCATGGCGGAGGATCGCATTGCTGCCGCCGAACGCAGCGCAATTGCCGAAGTGCGCGAACGTGCCGCCAATGCAGCGGTCGGCGCGGCACAATCGTTGCTCGCTGCCAAGCATGATGCCAAGGCAGATACGCCGGTGGTCGATCGGGCGATTGACGAGCTGAGCGCGCTCTAAACCAAACAACAAGCCGAACAAATGAGGGGGTGGGCAATTTGTCCGCCCCTTTCTATTTGGGGGTATGGGCGACCCATTTTCTCCCGACCGTTTTAACGAAGAACGCGCGACATATAGCGTGCGCGGCGGTGATCAGCCCGATCTGGCGGCGGGTGTCGCTGCGATCCGCGCGGCTATCGGCCATATGCGGGCGACCCCCGGCGTTTATCGCATGGTCGATGCGCGTGGCGATGTCCTTTATGTGGGCAAGGCACGCGCGCTACGCCAGCGGGTGACCAACTATACCCAAACCGCGCGGTTGCCACAGCGCCTGCAGCGGATGGTGGCGCAAACCCGATCAATGGAAATTGTCACCACCGGCAGCGAGGCAGAGGCGCTGCTGCTCGAAGCCCAGCTGATAAAAAGGTTCCGCCCGCCCTATAATGTGCTGCTGCGCGACGATAAAAGCTTTCCCTATATATTGTTGCGCAGCGACCATGATTTTCCGCGCCTGACCAAACATCGCGGCGCGCGTAAGGCCAAAGGGCAATATTTCGGCCCCTTTGCCAGTGCCGGGTCGGTCAACCAGACGTTGAACGCGCTGCAAAAAATGTTCCTGCTGCGATCGTGCAGCGACAGCTATTTCGCCAATCGTTCGCGCCCCTGCCTGCTCTATCAAATCAAGCGGTGCAGCGCGCCCTGCGTCGGGCGGGTGACGGCGCAGGATTATGCTGAACTGGTTGCCGATGCGCGGGATTTCCTGCTCGGCAAGTCGGTCGAGACACAGGCAAAGCTTGCAACCGCAATGAACGATGCGGCAGAGGCGCTCGACTTTGAATTGGCCGCCAGATTGCGCGACCGGCTAAAGGCGCTGACCTTCATTCAGGGCAATCAGGCGGTGCATGCGGCAGGCATCGTCGATGCCGATATTTTTGCACTGGCGCGGAGCGGCGCGACGGTTGCCATCGCCGGATTTTTCATACGAGGCGGGCAAAATTGGGGCCATCGCAGCTTTTTTCCCGCCCATGGTGCGGACAGCAGCACGGCGGAAATTTATGCGGCGTTCCTGGCGCAATTTTACGCCGATAATGTGCCGCCGCGCCTGATTTTGATCGATGAAATGGCCGACGAAGCAGACTTGCTGCGGGAGGCGCTGACCACGCAGGCCGGGCGCAAAGTGGAATTGGCCGTGCCGCAAAGGGGTGAACGGCTGCGCATGCTGCAACAGGCGCTGCGCAATGCCGACGAAGCGCTGGAACGGCGGCTTGCCGAAAGCTCCACCGCCGCCAAAATATTGCGCGAAATTGCCGACCTGTTAGACATGGCCGACCCGCCGGAGCGGATCGAAATATATGATAACAGCCATATTTCCGGCACAAATATGGTGGGGGCAATGGTCGTCGCGGGGCCGGATGGGTTTCAGAAATCAGCCTATCGCAAGTGGAATATCAGGCGCAGCGACACGGTGGCGGGGGATGATTTTGCGATGATGCGCGAAGTTTTCACCCGCCGTTTCGCCCGCGCGCTCGATGAAGATCCGGACAGGGAATCGGGCAACTGGCCCGACCTTGTGCTGGTTGATGGTGGGCGTGGGCAGATGTCGGCGGTCAGCGGAGTCCTGACCGAATTGGGGGTGGATGATCTGCACATTGTCGGCGTTTCCAAGGGGCCGGATCGCAACGCGGGGCGCGAACATTTTCACATGCCCGACGGGCGCGAATTTTCCCTGCCGCCCGGCAATGCGGCGCTGTTCCACATTCAGCGTTTGCGTGACGAGGCGCATCGCTTTGCAATCGGCGCACATAGGCAAAAACGGGCCAAGGCGCTCGTCACCTCCCCGCTCGACGCCATCCCCGGCATCGGCCCGATCCGCAAGCGCGCGCTATTGCTGCATTTCGGCACCGCCCGCGCGGTGCGCAATGCCAGCGTGGAGGATTTGCAGCGCGCCAACGGTGTTTCGGCAGCGGTGGCGCAGCAAATTTATGATTTTTATCATGGCTGAACTGCGCGCCAGCGCCATCGTCTGCACGCTGCGTGCGCATGGCGAACATGGGGTGATCGCGCGCCTGTTGACGCGGGAGGCTGGCCTGCAGGCAGGTTATGTGCAGGGTGGGCGTTCCAAGCGGCTGCGCCCCATTTTGCTGCCCGGCAATATGGTTGCGGCGCAATTTCGCAGCCGGACGGTCGAACAATTGGCGGGCCTGACCGTTGAGTTGCAGGTCAGCCGCGCGCCGTTGATGCACGAGCCACTGCCCGCCGCCGCGCTCGAATGGGTGACGAGTTTGACCGGCATGGCGCTGCCCGAAGGACAGAAATATCCTGAAATATTTGATGCCCTCGACGCGGTGCTGACCGCCATCGATGTCGGCGGGGTGGCGCGTCGCTGGGCCATCGCGGTCATCCGTTATGAAGTGTTGTTGCTCGAACGGTTGGGCTATGGCGCAGAAATCGCACCAACACATGATTTGATGCTGGCGATGGATCGCAACCGTCTGGCCCTCAACGACCATATACTTCAGGGCTTTCGCGGCGATGAAATGGCGGCATTGCGCGAAAGATTGGTCGAAAGGCTGCGCCGCGCCATTGCCTGAACCGCCGCGATGCCCTAGGCGCAGCGGCGATGAAGATAGCGGTTTTCCCCGGCGACGGTATCGGCCCCGAAACTTGCGCAGAGGCGCTGCGCGTCCTCAACGCCATAGACTTGCCCGATGTGCAATGGATGGAGGGGCTGGTCGGCGGTGCCGCATGGCGTGCGACCGGTCACCCGCTGCCCGATGCGACGATAAAGGTGGCGCATGCGTGCGATGCCATATTATTCGGCGCGGTGGGTGATTTTGCCTGCGACAAGCTTGACCGCCATTTGCGCCCTGAACAGGCGATTTTGGGGCTGCGTCGCGAATTGGAACTATTCGCCAATTTGCGCCCGGTGCGGGCAATCCCCGCCCTGATCGACGCCAGCGCGCTCAAACCCGACATCGCGCGCAGCATCGACATGCTGATCGTCCGCGAATTGAACGGCGATGTCTATTTCGGCGAAAAGGGCCGCCGCCAAACGCCCGACGGGCAGCGTCAAGGCTATGACATCATGTCCTATGCGGAGGAGGAGGTGCGGCGCATCGCGCATGCCGCCTTTGCCGCTGCACGCGGGCGGCGCGGCGCGGTAACATCGGTCGACAAGGCCAATGTCCTCGAAACCTCGCAATTGTGGCGCGATGTGATGGTGGAGGTGGCGAAGGAATATCCCGACGTCACGCTCGACCATATGTATGTCGACAATGCGGCGATGCAGATGGTGCGCGCGCCGGGGCATTTCGACGTCATCGTCACCGGTAATTTGTTCGGTGATATATTGTCCGATCAGGCGAGCATGTGCGTCGGTTCCATCGGCCTCTTGGCGTCGGCGGCGCTGAACGACAGCGGCAAGGGGCTGTACGAACCAATCCACGGCAGCGCGCCCGACATCGCGGGAGATCGGA
>CALFXW010000208.1 GCA_937957805.1 uncultured Sphingopyxis sp. | reverse complement strand
GCATTTCCCTTTTTTGGATTCCGGCCTTCGCCGGAATGACGGGAGCGCACAGTCAGCCTTGTCGCTGAGGTCGTCGTGACTGGATCCCCGCATTCGCGGGGATGACAATGGGGTGCTGCTCCGGCGTATGCAGCAGGAATCTTCACCGTGCTCCTGCGCAAGCAGGAGGAACCCTACTTGTGCTCCTGCGCAAGCAGGAGCTTAGCTGCGCCACGGCAGGATGCTTTGCTACTAGGCCCCTGCATTCGCAGGGGCACAATATGTCCCCGTGTCTCGACTTCGCTCGACACGAACGGGGTTTGGGAGGCCCTCCACTCCGTTCGTATCGAGCGTGTCGAGATAGGAACGGGACGGCACCTGAATCTGGTTTCACGAGAGAGGCGCAGAGATTATTCCCCCCTCCCGTTTACGGGAGGGGGGTAGGGGGTGGGTTATTCCTCCCCGATACGGGGACGGGGGGGCACCGTGAAGCGGTGGTGGAGGGGTTGATCGCCCAAACATATCAGCGCGCCACACCCCATTCTATCCAGCCAAAGGGGCGCGGGGTTTTGGGGGTGTAACGATTGCCCATAATCTCAGTCTGAAAACCGGCGGATTGGTAAGCGGCACCAATTGGCCGCGTCAGATGACAATTGCCCGCCATATGCTTCCACAGTGGCTCGATCCGCCCTTGCCATTTGCGGACATCGGCATCGGGCGCTGCCCCATGTTCGAGGAAGAGCGCCACGCCATCCGGTCGCAATATGCGGCGGATTTCGTGCAATACCGCCGCCGGGTCGCGCACCGAACATAGCGTAAAGGTCGTCACCACCGTGTCGAAACTGTTGCTGGCAAAGGGAATATCCTCCCCCACCCCCGCTCGAATATCGGCGGTGAGGCCCATTTCGCTCGTCAGACGGCGACTATCGTCGAGCAGCGCTTCGGTCGGGTCTATCCCGGAAAAGCTGTTTAGCGCCGAACGGTCATAAAAGGGCAGGTTGATGCCCCCACCACAACCCAGTTCAAATACATCCCCCTTGGCCAGCGGCACAATGTGGCTGCGCGCCTTCATAATCTGTGGCTGCGCGCAACAATAACGAATGAGGCGCGGCATCATATGCCTGTCCCACCAACTTGCCATATGCACTCCCTCCGCCCCGCCGGTGGTTAAAGCGGAACCTGCTGGCTGGCGCAATGGAAACTGCCGCCCCCCGACAATATCGCGTCGGAGGGGAGGGGGACGATGCGATGGTCGGGGAAAATGTCCGCGAGCGTCGCCGCCGCTTCATCATCATAGCACGTACCATATACGGGCAGGGCGATGACATGGTTGCCGATGGCAAAATTCATATAGCTGGCGGGCGCCACCGCGCCGCCGATTTCCACCCTGCCGGGGGATGGGATGGTGCGCACCTCCACCCCGAAAGCGCGCGCACGCGCCATCGCGTCGGCATAAACGGCGGCATTGGGGTCATCTCCCCCGCTCGCCACCGGCAGGAGCAACACGCCGTCACCCACCCAGCGCGCCAGATTGTCGACATGCCCGTCGGTATGATCGTTGATGAGGCCATCGCCCAACCATAAAATCGCCTCCGCACCCAAATGGTCGCGCAGCTTCTCCTCCATCGCCGCGCGCGCCATGCCGGGGTTGCGATTGGGGTGGAGCAGGCATTGCTCGGTCGTGACGATGCGCCCCGCGCCATCCCAATCGATCGCCCCCCCTTCGAGCACCATGGCATCCGCTGTGCGCGCAAAGCCATATCGCGCGGCAAGGCGCGCGCCGACATCCATATCGCCCGGCATCACATATTTGCCGCCCCAGCCGTTAAAGGCGAAATCCACCGCGCGGCGGTTCGCCCCGCTGCCATAGATGATCGGCGCGGTGTCGCGCAGCCAGATATCGCCCAGCGGTTCGGCGATACATTCGACCGTCGCATCGGCGAGCGCGCGGGCCGCCGCCTCATCCGCAGGACTATTGCAAACCAATGTGACGCGTTCGCCGCGCCCATGGTCGGCAATCGCGCTGGCAAAGGCGGCGATTTGTTCGCGCGCCTTGTGGAACGCCGCGCCCCATTCGGCGGGGATGGCCGGAAAGCCAATCCACATCCGTTCATGCGCGGCCCATTCGGGGCGCAAATCCGCCATCGTTGGGGTCAATGTCCGGCGCGGCTGGCATCGCGTGCGGCGCGGAACTCATCCCCCGGCAGCCAATTGGGCCATGCGGTATCCATCGCCAGCATCCGCCCGACGTCATAGAATAGCCGCAGGTCGAGCATGATGCCGTCCCAGCGGGTGATATATTCCACCTCATCATCGGGGCTGTGGTAACGGTGGGCGGTATAATCCTCCGCCATCGCGCGTCCGGCGGCGACACCGCCGTCCACCAAATCCTCCCCGCCGTCAAAATAGAGCATGGGGACGCCCACTTTGGCGAGGCTGAAGTGGTCCGAACGGTAATAATAACCCTTTTCGGGAGTCGGTTCGGTGCTGATATAGCGCCCCTCCGCCGCGACTGCGCGCTGGAGGTAGGTTTCAAGCTCGCTCTTGCCCGCGCCGACGACCGTCACATTGCGTGCGGGGCCGGTGGGTGACAGCGCGTCCATGTTGATGCCCGCAACCGTTTGATGCAGCGGGAAAATCGGGTTGGCGGCATAATAGCGCGAACCAAGCAGGCCCGATTCCTCTGCAGTGACCGCCAGGAAAACCAGGCTGCGGTCGGGTGCGCCCGCGCGCGCCTGCGCCCCGGCCAGCGCGATGAGTGCTGCCGCGCCTGTCGCATTATCGACCGCGCCGTTGCAGATGTCATCGCCCGCTGCATTGGCTTCGCAGCGACCCAAATGATCCCAATGGCCGGTATAAAGCACATATTCATTGGGCCGTGTGCGCCCCGGCAAAATGCCGACGACGTTGCGTGACGGGGTGCGGGCAATGTCGCTGTCAAAACTGATGTCGGCCTTTACCCCCGTCAGCGGCACGGCATGGAAACCCGCAGCCCCCGCGCGGGTGCGCAGCGCGTCAAAATCCAGCCCCGCAGAATGGAACAGGTGGCGTGCCTGTTCCAACTGCATCCAGCCGTTCGCCTGCGTCTCATTCATGCCATTATTGGCCGAATCGGGGTAGTAGGACGCGCTGGTCCAGCCCGCGCGCACGACATTCCAGCCATAAGCGGCCGGTTCGGTGTCGTGGACGATAATCGCTGCTGCCGCGCCCTGACGTGCAGCCTCCTCAAACTTATAGGTCCAGCGGCCATAATAGGTCATGGCGCGGCCATTGAACTGGCCGCCAACGGTCGGGGTTTGCCAATCCGGGTCATTGACCAGAATGACGACCGTCTTGCCGCGCACATCGACCCCGGCATAATCATTCCAGCCGCGTTCGGGCGCGTTGATGCCATAGCCAACGAAGACAACGTCGCTGTTGGCGATGCGCGTTTGCGGCACAAAACGATAGCTGCCGATGACAAAATCATCGCCAAAGTTGAGCGTCTGCACCCCATGCGGTGTGGTGAAACGCAGCGGCTGGACGCTGCGCGCGGTCATCGACACCAGCGGCACATCCTGCGTCCAACTGCCATTATTGCCCGGTTGCAGCCCGGCAGCCTGAAATTGCTGGATCAGATAATCGATCGTGCGCTGTTCGCCCGGAGTGCCGGGGGCCCGCCCTTCAAAAACGTCGGATGACAATGTCGTCACCGCGTCGCGGAAAGTCGTTTCGCTGATATCAGGGTTGGCGGGCACCGCCACCTGCGCCGCAGCGGGCGCGGCAAGGCTGACAGCGGCGGCCAGCACCAGCGCATTGTTGCACCATAAGCGGCGGCGCGAAAACATGTTGCGGATCATGATGCTGCTTCCCTTTTCCAGCCTGACTTTATCGACGGCTGTAGACCCCGCGCGCGCGCGGGATCAAGGGGATTTTCCGGCAATATTTTCGGCTATTGTGCGCCCATCCGCCGAGTTTGCAGGATTTTTTCGTCCGCGACGAGCTGTGGCAATTGCGCGCGCACCACGTTGATGCGTTCGCTTTCGTCCCAGCTTATGTCGGCAAGCGTGCCACCGAGATCGCGAATCGCCCCTTCTTTTTGCGGCCATGCGCCCTGTTCGGTGATGACGGTGATGTTGGTCGGGTCAACCGCCACAACCTTTAACAATCCCCAGGATTGCGACTGCGCCTCGCCGCCCGGCTGGCTAAAGCTGGCGCTGGAGAAATGCGACAATTGCGCGGCCCACAGGTCACCCACCACCGGATTGGCGAGGTTGGGGTCAAGCGCATCGGCACTGACGGTCGTCGTCGATGCGCCGCCGCTGCATGCGCTGAGGCTCGTCAGTGAAAGCGTTGCGGCGAGTGCGAAAACCAATGTCCGAACCATATATTTGCCCCCCTTGCTTCCTGTGCAATATCCTATCGAACCATGATTTATCGGCTGTGTCCATCATCACAACAAAGCAAAGGGGCCGAACCATCGCTGGCCCAGCCCCCAAAACTTGTAACTGGATGAAAAATCAGCGCGAATAAAATTCGACGACCAGATTGGGTTCCATCTTGACCGGATAGGGCACTTCATCGAGCGTCGGCACGCGCGCGAAAGTCGCCTTGGTGCCGTCCACCTGAATATAATCGGTGAGGTCGCGTTCGGGCAGCGCCATCGCTTCGGCGACAACCGCCATTTCGGTCGCTTTCTTGCCGAGCGAGATAACGTCGCCGGGGCGGATCTGGCGGCTGGCGATGTTGCAACGCACGCCGTTCACCAGAACATGGCCATGGCTGACCAATTGGCGCGCCGCGAAAACGGTTGCGGCCCATTTGGAACGGTAAACCACCGCGTCGAGCCGGCGTTCGAGCAGACCGATGAGGTTCTGGCTGGTGTCACCCTTCATCCGCGACGCTTCGAAATAGGCGCGCTTGAACTGCTTTTCGGTGACGTCGCCGTAATAGCCCTTGAGCTTTTGCTTGGCGCGCAGCTGCAAACCATAATCGCTGGTCTTGCCCTTGCGGCGCTGACCATGCTGACCGGGGCCATATTCGCGGCGGTTAACCGGCGATTTGGGACGGCCCCAGATGTTTTCGCCCATGCGGCGGTCAATTTTATACTTGGCGCTATGGCGCTTTGACATGTCATTCTCCAAATGTGTGACCGCCCCGGACGCCCCGAAAAGGGGAAAGGGCAGTTGAACTGAAGGTGCCACCCGCATGACCAATTGCCATACGCGACCACCGCTTCACCTTCATGCGGGGTCAAATGTGAAGGCGCGCCTATGGCGATGCACCCGCGCCAAGTCAAGCATTATGGCCAAATCGCGCGCCCTTCGTTATGGGCGGGCCATGCAGGATGATTCTTTGGTTGCAGCGCAAGACTGCACGACGATGACAGAAGTGCGCGCGGGGATTGACGCGCTCGACGCGCAGATTGTGACGCTGCTCGCCCGGCGCATGCGCTATATAGAGGCGGCGGCGCGGATAAAGCCCAGCCGTGACACGGTGCGCGATGAATGGCGCAAGGCGCAGGTTATCGACCATGCCGCCGATGTGGCGCGCGCGCATGATTTTCCCGAAGCATTGGTACGCGCCGTCTATGAAGTGCTGGTCGAAGG
>CALFXW010000207.1 GCA_937957805.1 uncultured Sphingopyxis sp. | reverse complement strand
TACACGACGCTCTTCCGATCTGTTGGCCCCATGGGTAATGCCCCCTTTGCCTATCCCGCCGCGCGGCGGATGGATCTGGTCGAAAATCATTTTGGCCACGCCGTTGCCGACCCCTATCGTTGGCTGGAAAATGATGTCCGTTCGGACAGCGAAGTCGCGGCATGGGTGGAGGCGGAAAATGCGCTGACCCACCAATATCTCGAAACGCTGCCGGGGCGCGCCGCGCTCAACCAGCGGATGGCAAGCCTTTATAATTATGAACGATTTGGCCTGCCGGTGCGCGCGGGCAGCCGTTATTTCTACAGCTATAATGACGGGACGCTCAACCAGTCGAAATTGATGGTGCGTGACGGGCTGGACGGCGCGGGGCGCACGCTGATCGACCCCAATGGCTGGGCCGCCGATGGCGCGACTGCGCTCGCCGAATGGCGGCCAAGCAAGGATGGCAGCCATCTGGTCTATGCGGTGCAGGACGGTGGCACCGACTGGCGTATCGTGCGCGTCATCGATGTCGCATCCGGCGCGCAACTGGCCGACGAACTGCGCTGGGTGAAATTTTCGGGATTCGAATGGGCGCATGACGGGTCGGGATTTTATTATTCGCGCTTTCCCGCCCCGGCGGAGGGCGCGACCTTTCAATCGCTCAACACCAATCAGGCGGTATATTTCCACGCTCTGGGCACGCCGCAGGCAGAGGATCGGCTGGTTTACGCTACACCGGAGGTGCCGCAGCACAGCCATGGGGCGAATATTACCGACGATGGCAAATGGTTGATTATCACGACCACGCAGGGGACAGATGCGCGGTATCAGGTCAGCCTGATCAATCTGGAACGGCGGGGCGCGCGTGCACAGATTTTGATCGCCGGGCTCGACCATAAGTGGGATTATGTCGGTAGCAACGGCAATAAATTGCTGTTCGTGAC
Organism: uncultured Sphingopyxis sp.; assembly: GCA_937957805.1. Classification (GTDB taxonomy): domain Bacteria; phylum Pseudomonadota; class Alphaproteobacteria; order Sphingomonadales; family Sphingomonadaceae; genus Sphingopyxis. The sequence goes on along the minus strand of CALFXW010000207.1, from coordinate 2,995 downwards.
CGACAAGGACGCGCCCAACGGGCGGATTGTCGCCATCGACCCGGCGGCACCCGCGCGGATGACGACTTTGGTTGCCGAACGCACCATGCCGCTCCAAAATGCGCGGCGCATTGGTGACAGCATCATCCTTTCCTATTTGGGCGATGCATCCTCCCAAGCGGAAATCATTGATCTGAACGGGCGCGGCCAATCACGGCTGACGATGGGGGCTATTGGCACCGCATCGGGCTTTGGCGGTGATGCAACGTCGAGTGAGACTTTCTACGCCTTTACCAGCTTTTCCACCCCGACGACCATCTATCGGCTCGACACGGCGACGCGCCAAACCACGGTGTTTGCGCGGCCCAATGTCCCCTTTGACCCAGCGGATTTTTCGGTCGAGCAGCGTTTCTATACCTCGCGCGACGGGACGCGGGTGCCGATGTTCATCGTCATGAAACGCGGGGTGGACCGCACCGGCGGTTCGCCGACTATCCTATATGGCTATGGCGGTTTTTCGGTGTCGCAAACGCCGGGATATTCGCCAACGCGCATGGCATGGTTGCAGGCAGGCGGGGTCTATGTCGTCGCCAATCTGCGCGGCGGCGATGAATATGGCACCGCCTGGCATGACGCGGGGCGGCGCGCCAACAAGCAGAATGTCTTTGATGATTGCATCGCCGCTGGCGAATATCTGATTGCTGAGGGGATAACCGGGCGCGGGCAATTGGCGGTGGAGGGGCGGTCGAACGGCGGGCTGCTCGTCGGTGCGGTGGTCAACCAACGGCCCGATTTATTCGCCGCCGCGCTGCCCGGTGTCGGCGTCATGGACATGCTGCGTTTCAACCGCTTTACCGCGGGGCGTTACTGGACCGATGATTATGGCGACCCGGGGGTGGAGGCGGATTTTAACGTCCTGCGCGCCTATTCCCCCTATCATAATGTCCGCGATGGCGTCGATTATCCGGCGATTATGGTGACGACGGCAGATACCGATGATCGGGTGGTGCCGGGACATAGTTTCAAATATGCAGCTGCGCTCCAAGCCGCGCATATCGGCGACAAGCCGCACCTGATCCGCATTGAAACGCGCGCCGGGCACGGCAGCGGCAAGCCGGTGGCCAAAATTGTCGAGGAATTTTCGGACATGTATGCCTTTGTCGCGCATTGGACGGGGCTGGATGTGGACGCGGGCTTGCGCGGATGATGGGGCAAAGCGATTAGTCTGAACGCCTTTCTTCATTGGCCAAAAAGCGCGCAAAATGGCATATCTGGCGCATGGAAATGGAGAATATTATGACCAATCGCAGCCATGTTGACGCGCTGAATGACGCTTTGGCGGACAGTTTTGCCCTCTACCTCAAGACCAAGAATTTCCACTGGCATGTGACCGGCCCGCATTTTCGCGATTATCACCTGCTGCTCGACGAACAGGCGGCCGAGATTCTGGCGATGACCGACCCGATGGCCGAACGGGTGCGCAAACAGGGCGGGCGCACATTGACCTCCATCGGTGATATTGCGCGCCGTCAACGCATCACCGACAATGATGCGGCGGGGGTCGATGCACAGGCGATGCTGACCGAATTGCGCGCTGATAATCTGGCGCTGGTTGCCGCCTTGAAGGAGGTGAAATCGCTGGCCGACGCGGCGGATGACAATGCGACCAGCGGCATCGTTGACCAATGGAGCGATGAGGCGGAGCAACGCGCGTGGTTCCTCTTGGAATCGCTTGCGGGTTGACCCGCTCCGCTATCGAAAACGGAACCCTATGTAAAATCAGGCGACGCGGCGGCCAAAGCCGCCCGGGCCGCCCGGTGCGCGGCGGGAGGCGAGTGGGTTGGCTTCGCGTTCAATCGCCGCCATCGTTTCGGCGAACAGGGGGCGCAGCGCCACCACTTGTGCGACGAACTGGCTGGGTGCCTGGCGCGATTCGACGCAATTGCGACCGTGCATTTCAATATCTTCGGCCAATTGGCCGAGTCGTTCGCCGCCGAACTGGCGCGCCTCGCTCTTCAGCGTGTGCGCGGGCAATATCAGCCCTGCGGCATTGTCCAGCCGCATCGCCTGTTCGATCTGGCCGATGGATTTTAGGCCATCCTCAAAGAAATAGCCCAAAATCCGCATGAAGGATGTACCCAGCGACCCGCGCGTTTCCGCGAAGGCAGCCCAGTCAACCAAAGCAATATGTTCGTGCGACATCGACAATCTCTAACGTCTGCGCCCGTCCCGGGGCGTGAACGATCCCATGGACGCTAAATAGCGTTCAGCCGGTAAAAACTTTGTTACCTGCGCCCTTTGGGTGCGCCGCCGCGCCTGCCGCCCGTGCCGCCACCATTGCCGCTGCCATCACGGCTGGGCGCACTACCCAGCGGGCGCGCCGGACGCCGCCGGGGCTTTGACGCGTCGCCAGCAGGCGCAGCGGCGCGCGGCGCGCGGCGGGTGGTCGGACGGTCGGCAACCCGTGCGGCGGATTTGCGTGTCGCTTCGCCAAATGGGTTGGTGCTGCCGCGAAAGGTCAGGCGCACCGGCACCGCGCCAAAATCGAGCGTGCGGCGCAACCCGTTGACCAGATAGCGGCGATAGCTTTCGGGCAATAAATCGGTACGATTGCCAAAGACGATGAAGGTTGGCGGGCGGTTACGCGCCTGTGTTATATAGCGTAATTTTATGCGCTGCCCCTTGGGCGCGGGCGGCGGGTTCGCGTCCTTCGCCGTTTCGAACCAGCGGTTGAGCGTGGCGGTCGGGACGCGGCGCGACCATTGTTCACGCAGGGTGAAAGCGGCATCGATCAGATTGTCGATCCCTTTGCCGGTCGCACCCGAAATGGTGAGCAGGGGGACGCCGCGGCGAGCGCACGCTTCGAGGAGCGAGGGCGGGGTGCCGGCGCCACCGCTGAGCAGCACGCGCAGGCGGGCGAGGGCGCCGCGCTCGTCGCGCTCGAGGAGATCGCGGAGCATGGTCGGCACCACCGAGAGCATGGTGGCGCGCTGGCGATCGATCGCGGCGAGGACCG
>CALFXW010000206.1 GCA_937957805.1 uncultured Sphingopyxis sp. | reverse complement strand
GGCGGTTTTCTCGCGGCGGAGCGCCGCGATGGTGAATCGCGGACGGGTCGCGGGCGAGGTGCGGGGCGAATCGCTAGATGGCCGGGAGCGGCGAGGCAGCTGCGGCGGGGAGCGCTGCGAAGGTGATTAAACGCGGCGGGGCCGCCGGATCGCTCCGACGGCCCCATTTTTTTGTGCAGATCGGCTTAGAAGTTTGCTTCAAAGCCAAAGAAGAAGTTACGACCAAAGCTGTCGAACGGGTCACCACCGGCAGTGCCGAGCAGGCCGAGCGGCGGCTGACGATCGAACAGGTTTGAAACACCCGCATAGAAGCGGAAATCATTGCCAACATCGATACCCAGACGAATGTCATGATAGAAAACGTCGGGGTAATAGATTTGCGGGAATTGATCCGCATTTGTCGGCGGCAGAGTGGTCAACTGACCCGGCGTGCAGCTACCAAGCGTCGTTGTGCCGCTGGCCGGGCAGACGCCGGTAAAGCTGTTCTGTGCTTCAAAGGCGCCAATCGTCTGTTTGCCGATATAGCGCAGATTGTAACGCAGATCCCAGTTGCCAAAGTCATAGTTGACCGACGCGTTGAACGACCATTTCGGATCGCCCAATTCGGACAATTGACGGTTGGGAACGAAGGGCAAAGTCGGATCGGTGAAGTTGTTAAGTTCCCGAACCCGCGTTGCAATGCCGCGAATGCTCAACCGGTGGCCATTGTCAAAGGTGTGACGATAGCTGAGGTCGAAGTCGATACCTTCGGTGCGTTGCGCAGCAAAGTTGACGCCGCCCGAAATCACCGCCGGGTCTGCGAACAGGCCAGTGGTCGGATCACGATTTACCGTGGCACAGAAGGGGCTGGCGAGCCCTGCATCGCTGTCATAGCACAGGGTGATGATTTGCTGCGCACCCAGCGCCGCGATCAAATTATTCACCCGGATACGATAATAATCGATGGTCAGGTTGAAGCCAGGAATGAAGCTGGGTTCAAACACCACACCAATGGTGAGCGAGCGACCGCGTTCTTCCTGCAACGTGGGGTTGCCGCCCGAGGTGAAGCTGGTCGACGATGTACGCGCCAAGCAGTTCAACCAGGGGTCGCCCGCATTGATTGGGAAGGCAGAGCCAGCGCAAGCCGCCGCAACCGCCGCATTGGCAACCGTCGGCACACCTGCTGCGGCGCAGTTGGCTGCACGGTTCGGCCCGCCGGTGATGTTGGTCGAATCGCAGGGGTCACCGATGAAGGCAAAATTCTGCGAGGAGGGTGAGAATAGGTCACCCTGCGTCGGCGCACGCACCGATGTTGCGTAGGCAACGCGGAAACGCAGATCCTCTATCGGGGCGTAAACACCCTGAATATTATAGGCGTAAACCGTCCCGGTGCTGTTGTTATAGTCCGAAACGCGCCCGGCGACCGAAACCGACAGTTCGCGCGCAAAGGGCATGTTTTCGAGGATCGGGAACTGGATTTCGCCATACAGATCCTTGACCGTCAAATTGGGCGGGCGGAAATCCTGCAAAGCATTGAGGAAGGTGCCACCCGATGATGTCACATCATCATAATCGACGCTCGAACGTTCACGGCGATATTCCGCGCCGATGGCAAAGGCGATCGGCCCGCCGGGCAGTTCGAACAATTGCGACAAGTCACCCGAAAGGTTGGCCGAGAAGACGAGCTGATCGGTGAATTCCTTCGTCGTCCCATCCGCATGGCTATAGGCAAAGGCGCGCGGGTCATATTGGCCTGCACCAAAGACGTTGAAGGGAACGCAATTGGGGTCAACATTGGATGTGCCGTTGATCCGGCAGATGACGCGTTGCCCAGCCGCATTGGTGACGAAATTGCTGCCCGTGAAGCTAACCGGCGCAACAATCGCATCAACGGCGTTGTTGAAGCCCGCCGGGTTGCCGGCAAGGTCAAACAGCAGCAGGTTGTTGGTGTTGCGGATGCGCGCACCGGGGGACAGCCGGTCGGGCTTGCCGTCCAGCGTGACGTCCGGTGGCTGGGTGATGACCAGGCTGCCGAGCCGCACATCGGCGGGCACGTCCCGGCGCAGGGCCTGGGCATCAGCTTGTGAGGGGAAAATGGCTGTAGCCCCCGCCAATACTGCGCAGAGCGCTATCAAAAATGTAGCAATTGCAGGTTTGCAGCGGTTCATGGTGTGTGTCCAGAGGCTGTCAATGTAAAAAGGCACTGTGGGTCACAGTGCCTTGGGGGTCAACGCCGCGAGGCGTTGCGAATCTGGTGGCGCTTCACGGATTCGAACCGCGGACCTGTGGATTATGATTC
>CALFXW010000205.1 GCA_937957805.1 uncultured Sphingopyxis sp. | reverse complement strand
GGTCGGTAGATAACTACATCTGGGAAGATTTCCCGGTTGCGCTGCACTGGCTCAAAAACGCGCATCCCGGAAAAAAGATCGTTGTCTATGGCCACAGTATGGGTGGAATGATCCCCCTCTTTTATTCGGCGGCATACGACAAATTCGGCAAAAAACGCTCAGGTGACCTCGCGATTAAACCCGAATCGATCATCGATGGTATTGTCTCTATCACGACGCCAATCTACATACGCATCGCCGCAGAATCGGCATGGTTCAATATGTTCCGCAATTCGGCGAAGGCGCTGACAGGCAATATTCTCGCAGAACCCCTGATGCGCCTGATCAATTTTACGCTGACTTCCACCATTGGCGGCATCGACCTCAATAAATTTTTTACATTCCTCCACAATATCTCCGCGTCAATCCGCACGATGTCTTTTGACGTCACTTACCGCCTGCCGACGCTCAAAGAGTTCATTGGTTATGAACAGATTACCCCGCCCGAATGGTACTTTTTTATGGAGGATGTATTCTGCGAAGAATCCATGATGGTGATCAGCCAGTTTATCCGCTCGCTGATCGACGGCGACAACTTCACCTCGATCGATAAAGAAATCAATTATACGCTCGAACTCAATGAACTCGAAATTCCGCATTTCACAGTAGTCGGCACGGTCGATGAGATTGCACCGCCTGAAACCGTGAGACAGGGTCACCTCGCGGGCAAATCCCCCAAGAACAAAATTGCCGAATACAAACAGGGGCATTTGGGCATCGCAACGCATCCCGAAACGGTAAGGCAGATTGCAATCGATACCGACGCGTGGATTCGCTCGTTACCAGCGAATTACATTAGTTAAAACAATTTTATGGAGTGCACAGCACTCCATAAAATTGTTTTAAAAAGAAGTCAGTTTGCGCAGCGTCGCGACGCGGCCTTCGACGTTCTTTTCAGTCGCCTTCGCCACGCCGTCGGTGGAAAAACCTTCAACGGCAAAGCTGGCAGTTGCCGAGCCCCATGCCACTGCACGGCGTAACAGGTCGTCGGAGATTTTTTTGCCCGGCTGCGAATTTGCCACAAGATAGCTCATGCATCCGCCTGCAAAACTGTCGCCTGCACCGGTTGGGTCGATCACCTTTTCTGTCGGGTATGCGGGGCTCACAAAAATATGGTTATGCGAAATGGCCATGACGCCATGCTCGCCTTTTTTCACGATCACGATATCGGGTCCTTGTTTCTGGATTGCCTTGGCCGCCTTGATGAGAGATGACTCGCCCGCGAGCATGCGCACTTCGGCGTCGTTCAGAAAAAGAATATCCACTTCTTTGATGACTTTCCACAGGTCTTTCTTCTTGCTCTCGATCCAGAAATTCATCGAATCGAGGCCCACAAGCTGTGGGTTTTTCATCTGTTTGAGAACTTTGTACTGGATAACCGGGTCGATATTCGCCATGAACAGCACCTGGCGCAGCTTGTCTTCTTCGGTCAGCTTGGGTTCAAATGCTGCGAATGCACCGAGCTCGGTCGAACGCGTGTGTGCAACCGACATATCGTGCTCGTAAAAACCCGACCAGTGGAAAGTTTTGTCGCTGCTCTTTTCAATGCCGCTCGTATCGATACCGAATTTCCCGAGATATTTCAGGTATTTTTCGGGGAAATCACTGCCAATCACAGCGATGATCTTGGGCTCGATGAGTGTCGATGCCGCAATCGAAAAATGGCTCGCAGCTCCTCCAAGAACATTCTTCTTCACACCGAAGGGCGTCTGGATATCGTCAAACGCCACGGAACCGACTACGAGCATACGCATTCGCGGAAATTACTACATACGCGACAAACTGTAAACAGGGATTAGATCGCCGGTTTTGCCTGCAAACGCAGGCGCCGGCGAATTTCTTTCGCACGTGCGCGGTTGGGCTCAAGAAAGTTTTTCAGGCGGTTGTTCATGCCATCATGACCGAACTTACGCTCGAGCAATCGTTCGGGAATGATATACCATTTGATTTTCGATTCGACGAGCACTTCGTCGCCCACCAGAACGCGGATGCGATTCTTGCGCATCTTGCCGGCCGTGTGGCCCAGAATCTCGTGATCGTTTTCCAGCTTAACGCGGAACATCGCGTTGGGGAGCAGTTCGACCACTTGGCCGCGCATTTCGAGCAATTCTTCTTTCGCCATCCGGCCGCATATTCCCTTGATTGCGGGTGCCAGCGCAGCATGCTGCATTGCGCCCGTGGCGCGCGCATAGCGCCAAATTGCCCGATTGGAAAGCTTTTGCGCGCCTTGGCTTTAGCCGACGATGCCCGCGCGCCGTGCCACGCGCCATGCCAGACTGCGCAACCGTGCATGTTGCGGCCAGCGCGGCACTGGCGGCGGGTTCAGCCCGCGCGCGCGCAGCCAGCGGTTGGCGCCATGCCCCTCCGCCTCGCGATAGCTCCATTCGCTGCGCCAGGTGATGGACAGCGAAATCGCCACATCATCCCCCACCGTCACGAAATGCGGCGCCATGACCGGCATCAAAACCGCCATGCCCGGCCCCAGATGCGCGACATATTCATGGCCCGCCATATCATCACGCCACGGCAGATTGCGGTGTCCCCCGGCGTGGTAGCGTTCATGTTCCTGCGGTGCGGCAAACTGCGCATCGCCCGCTGGAAAGGCGTGCATTTCCTTGTGCCCCACCAGATTGAGCAAAATATTATGTTCCGGATCAAAGTGATAGGGAGTCATCGACTTTGGGCTGGAAACAAAGATAAAGCCCTGCAAGGTCAGCATTGGCCCGGTGCGCGGTTCGACGATGTCGGCAATTTCGCCGAGCAGTTTTTCGAGCAGCGCGCGATAGGCGGGGATTTTTTCAATATTTTTGAGCACCACCCAGCTTTGGTTGGCGTGGATGGTGCGGATGGTATCGGCGATGGAAAGGCCATTGTCCTTTGCATCCGCCACCCCCGCGCCGACGGGCAGGTCGGATAAATTATATTCGACATTATCCGCGCCCAGCGCATCGCCCAGTTCAGCGAGCGCGTCGAGGCTGAGCAAAGGATGGTCGGCAAAACCATGGGCAAATGTCGCATTGCCATTGGGGTAGGCAGCGGCAATGGCATCGCGTGCAGCCGCGTCAAAACAGGGGGGATTGCTCATATCGCGTCCTTTTGGCGGGGCGTATCGCGCTTGATGGCGTGCCAGATGCGCATTGCGCCATGCGCGCCGCGCCAGTGGAGGTGGTTGATCGTGCCGGGCAGCGCGCAGGCGATGGCGCAGATGGTGCGCCGCTCCGCCCACAGGCTGTCGATCATCGGGTGGTGTTCGGCGGCGCAGCTATCCACCCAGCGCAGACCGTCCACATTGGCGAGCCGGTTGAGGCTTTCACGCTGTAACAGAACGCCGGGGGAAAAACGGGCATAATCCTCGTCAAAGGCGGTTTTGAAGGAAAAGGCACCATCGCCATCGCGCAGCGTGGCGAGCATGGCAATCGCGCGCCCATCTATGGTCAGCGATGTCAGCAAGGCCGCCCCGCGCGCGGCGGATTGGGTGATCGCCTGCGTGAAAAAATCGCGGGTGCCCGGCGCACTGGCGATTGCCGATCCGCCGCGCCCCTTCCACCCCGATGCTTCGAGGTGGAGGAATTCGTCTATCCAGTCTGCGGGCGATTGACCATCGGGCAAGATACGGGTTTCGAGCGTGCCCATTTCACCCAGCCGGTTCCATTGGCGGCGCAATTCCTTGCGTTTTTTGGGGCGGACGTTCGCGTCCCAATATGCGCCCGCCGCACCCGGCTCGGCGCAAAAGGCGCGCTGGTGGCGGCTTTCGATGGCGTGGGGCAGGCGCGCAATGCGCGCTGCCTCCACCAATGCTTGCGC
>CALFXW010000204.1 GCA_937957805.1 uncultured Sphingopyxis sp. | reverse complement strand
TCGGTGTCGGTGGCCGCGATGACGCGGACGTCGACCGCGCGCACGCGGCCGCCGATCGGCTGGATCTCCCGCTGCTCGAGCGCGCGCAGGAGCTGGACCTGCAGCGGGATCGCGGCCTCGCCGATCTCGTCGAGGAAGAGGGTGCCGCCGCTGGCCTGGACGAAGTAGCCGTCGTGGGCCTGGGCGGCGTCGGTGAAGGCGCCGCGGGCGTGGCCGAACAGCTGGCTGGCGGCGGTGCTCTCGGGGATCGCCGAGAGGTTGACGGCGACCAGCGGGCCCCGGTGGCGGGCGCTGGCGGCGTGGATCGCAAGGGTGGCGAGCTCCTTGCCGGTGCCGGTCTCGCCGAGCAGCAGCACCGGCAGCTCGCTGGCGGCGGCCATGGCGATCTGCTCGCGGGCCCGCCCGGTGGCCCCGCTGACGCCGACCAGGCCGTGGAGCTCGCGCGGGGCCGGGGTCCGCAGGCCGGGCTCGATCAGCAGGCCGATGCGGCCGGCGAGGGCGACGTACCAGGCCCGGCTGCGCGGGCCGTGCAGCGAGCGGACCACCGAAGGCGCGCTGGTGGGGTCGGCCCAGACCGGGAAGTCGCCTGTCTCGAAGGACAGGTAGACGGGCGAGCGGCTGAGGTGGGGGTCCTCGAGCGGGCGCGGGGTGCCGCCGGGGTCGGAGAAGCCGGGCTCGCGGCGCGAGAGGGCGATCCGACGGTCGGCCCCGAATTCGACCGCGGCCATCTCGCCGACCCGGGTGGGGTCGGGGTGCGCGACGATCGTGATCGTGACCCCGGCGTCGACGTGGGTGGAGCCGCGCGCTGGCTCGGCCGCCGGGCGGAGCGTGGCGATGCTGTCCAAGGGAAGCGAGCCTATGGCATCGCCGATGAGCGTTCAAGGGTCGCCCGGTGAACGTTCGGATGAACGTGCGAGCGAGGCGGCGTCGCGCGCCCCGCTGGGCAACTGTCCGCGGCGCGGTCGATGGCAGGTGGCACGCGGCGGATTTCCAGCCGCGTTTCGGGCGGATTGTTGAAAATCCGGCTCATCATCGGGCGGATGGCGTCATTGCGTTCATTGGCATAGGCCAGCAATTGTGCGCGGCCCGCATCATCATTGGACCACAGGAGTTCGGGGCGCTGGCCAAGCGCGGTCAGTCGTGCACCGACCGGCCCGTCGGTGAGGCCCTGTGCCTGCAGCAAAGGTTCGATCCGGCTCTGATAATCGGCAACTTCCTCCAGCCCGCGTTGATGCGCCTGTTCGGGCGTCAGCGCGGTTGATGTGTGCTGGCGCAGGCACATGGCGTAGAAATCAGCACCGCCCGGCAGGCGCGAAACGCCCGCCGCGTCGGTGGCATGCGGCAACATGTCGTTGAACAGCGCAATTTGCGCGTCGAGCGCGGCGGCAATCGGGCCATCGACAATCGCCGCTGCGCGATTGCCCCAATCGCCCGCGATATTTGCAGCGGCGGTACGACGGGCGAGGCTCGCCGCCATGCCCGATGTGACGCCACTTTGCGCGCGCAGATTGCGGGTCAGCACCATCGCTTTGTTGATGATGAAATTGGGCGGGATGACGCCCATCGCCATTTCACCGCGCGCGCGTTCCACCTCATGCGTGATTTCGCGCGCCATCGCGTGCATCCGCGACAGGGCGGCTTCGGCATCGCTGCTTGTCTGAATCGGGTGCGTCGAATCGAGAAAATCGGGCACTGATTGATAGCTGCCGGTCAACTGCGTGAGGGTGAAAGGAATGGGGTAACCGTCAAACCCGCCATAAGGGGTGCGGCGGATTTCCTTGCTCCGTTCGATGAACCAGCGCAACACCTCCAACTGTGTGCGTTCGGCGGGGTTGAGCGCGCCAGCGTCAATGGCCGCAGCTTCCCCCTCAACGCCCGCCAGCACATCGGCAAAGCCGAAACGGTCGGCAGCGGCGGACGAGCCCAATTCGCCGCGCTGGTGCGCGCGTGCGCCGACATCGAGGCCGAGCGAGGTCGCCGATTCGGGCGACAGGTCGATCAGTCGTTCGAACAAACGGTCATATAATGCGCGCGCGGTCGCCGCCGGACCGGTGGGGGGTGTTTGCATCGCCGCCCTGGCTGCGCCGGGGACGCCCGCGATGACGCTGCCCGCCATCAATGCGCCGACCATCTGGCGGCGGCTGGGGCGAATGGTGGCGGCTGGGTTGATCGATGACATTCTACTCTCCCAAGTGCGACGGGGCGGCCCCCTCTCAGGCAATTTGTTTAGGGTTGTAGTCAGCGCGATGCAAGCACCGGTTGCGGCGCAATTCTACCCCCCGCGCGTCATCGCCAGCGGCACGACCAGCCGGTCATAATCGGCCGGTGAAACGCCCGCTTCTGTCGCTACATCGCGCAATGAACGTCGTTCCATATGCGCCTTTTTGGCAATGGCTGCCGCCGCATCATAGCCAATGGCGGGCGCGAGCGCAGTCACCAGCATCAGTGAATTTTCGACATGCTGGGCGATGTTCGCGCGGTCAGGTTGCAGCCCCTGCACACAATGTTCGTCAAAAGCCGCCATCCCGGTCGCCAACAGGTCGATCGAGCGCAGCAGATTGGCCCCGATCATCGGCTTATAGACATTGAGCTCCAACTGCCCCTGCATCCCGCCAATGCTGATGGCCTGATGGTTGGCGATGACCTGTGTTGCCACCATGGTCAGCATTTCGCACTGGGTCGGGTTGACCTTGCCCGGCATAATCGAACTGCCCGGTTCATTTTCGGGCAGCAATAATTCACCCAGACCCGCGCGCGGCCCCGAACCCAAAAGCCGGATATCATTGGCTATTTTATGCAGCGCGACTGCCAAAGTCGCCAAAGTGCCCGATAGATGGACGATGGGGTCGTTGGACGCCAGCCCCTCAAACGCATTTTCACATGGGGTAAAGGGGGTTGCCAAAATATCGGAAAGCTCGGCGCAAAAATCTGTGGCGAACCCCACGGGGGCGTTGAGGCCAGTGCCAACCGCCGTGCCGCCCTGCGCCAGCCGTTGGATACCATGTTCCACCGCCGGTTCGATGCGGCGGCGGCACCGGTAAAGCTGGTTCGCCCAGCCCGACACTTCCTGCCCCAGCGTCAGCGGGGTCGCATCCTGCAAATGGGTGCGCCCTATCTTGACAATATCGGCCCAAAGCGCCGCCTTTTTTTCGAGCGTTGCGGTAAGCGTGATGAGCGCGGGGAGCAGTCGTTCGCGCATCGCCAGCGTTGCGGCGATGTGGATGGCAGTCGGGAAACTGTCGTTCGATGATTGCGCGCGGTTGACATCGTCATTGGGGTGGACGGGGGATTTGCCGCCGCGCACGCCGGTCAGCCGTTCATTGGCCCGACCCGCCACCACTTCATTGACGTTCATATTGCTTTGCGTGCCGCTGCCGGTCTGCCAGATGCTGAGCGGGAATTGATCGTCAAGCTGGCCCGCCGCCACCTCCTGCGCGGCGCTTTCGATGGCGTCGGCAATCGCCGCGTCCAGCCCATGGCGGCGGTTGACGCGCGCGGCGGCCTGTTTCACCCGCGCCAGCGCATGGATGATGGCAATCGGCATGCGTTCGGCATTGGCAAAGGGGAAATGGTGCAGGCTACGTTCTGTCTGTGCGCCCCAATAGGCGTCGGCGGGAACGTCAATCTGGCCGAAACTGTCGCTTTCCTGGCGGAAAGCCGTCACTTTTTCCGACCGAAATCGACGGTGACAACATTGCCCGCGCCGTCACCGCCATCCCCATCTTCGCTGGTCGATGCCGCATTGCTATCGTCGTCATTTTCCGCCACATCATGTTCGGGCGGCGGCACATCATCAGCATCGACATGAAATTGCAGGCCAAATTCGACCGACGGATCGACAAAGGCGGTCACCGCTGCATAGGGGATGACAAGCGTGGATGCCCTTTGGTTAAAGGACAAGCCAACCGAAAAATATTCAGCCTCTGCCTTTAGATCCCAAAAGCGATTTTCCAGAACGATGGTCATTTCATCGGGGAAACGCTCGGTCAGATGCGGGGGGATGTCCACCCCCGGCGCGGCGGTTTTGAAGGTGATATAGAAATGATGCCCGCCGGGCAAATGGCCGCCGCCGGTTTCGACCTGCCGCAAGACGCGGCCAACCACGGCGCGCAAAGCCTCTTGCACGATTTCGTCATAGGGGATCAGGCTGTCGGCAACTTTGTCGTTCATGGCCGCACTGGTGGCCTTGGCGTGCCGCAGGGTCAAGGATAAATGCGCGCGCTCATGCTGAGTTTCTGATCCGAAACTATTGTTTCGGATGACACAGCATCAGCCTGCACCCGAAATTCGCGGGGCAAGCGAATTTCGAACTCCCCCACCCCGATGCTTGCCTCTTTGCCCATCGGCCCTATAGGGGCAGCCATGCGCCGCGCCGAAATTGCCCGTGACACGCACGAAACCCGCATCCGGGTTGCCGTCAACCTCGACGGCACGGGGGCTTATACTGTTCAAACCGGCATCGGTTTCCTCGACCATATGATCGAACAATTGTCGCGTCATTCGCTGATCGACATTGAATTGGCGGTGGCGGGGGATTTGCACGTCGATCAGCACCATAGTGTCGAGGATTCGGCGATTGCGCTGGGCGAAGCGGTGCTGAGCGCGCTGGGCGATAAGCGCGGCATCACCCGTTATGGCCATGCCTATGCCCCGATGGATGAGACGTTGAGCCGCGCCGCGCTCGACATTTCGGGGCGACCGCATTTCGTCTGGAAATCGGGCTTCAGCCAGCCGCGCCTTGGCGAAATGGACACCGAATTGTTCAGCCATTGGTTTGCCAGTTTCACGCAGGCGGCGGGCATCACGCTGCACCTTGAAACCCTATATGGTGAAAATAACCACCATATTGCCGAAAGTCTGTTCAAGGCGCTGGCCCGCGCGCTGCGCCATGCGCTGGTCATCGACCCGCGCACCGCAGGCGTCCTCCCTTCGACAAAGGGGATGCTGGGCACGTCCAGCGATCTGGTCTGAGCGCGTATGACGGGCACCGTGCTGATTGACTATGGCGCGGGCAATTTGCGCAGCGTTGCCAATGCCCTGCAAGCCGCTGGCGCGGATAGGCTGACCATCAGTGACGCGCCCGATGTGGTGGCGCGCGCCGATCGCATTGTCCTGCCCGGCGTGGGGGCCTTTGCCCATTGTATGGCGAGCCTTGGCGCGATTATGGGCATGCGCGAAGCGCTGGAACAGGCGGTGCGTGTGCGCGGCGCACCCTTTTTGGGGATATGCGTGGGCATGCAATTGCTCGCCGATGTGGGGGAAGAACATGGGGAGCAGGCTGGCCTCGGCTGGGTGCCGGGGCGGGTGCGCACTATGGACGGCGGCACAACGGGGGACGGCCGCGATATTCGCATACCGCATATGGGCTGGAACCAGATAGGTCTGCCCGACGGGCGCGACGGGACGCTGGTGCGCGTGGGGGAGGCATATTTCCTCCACAGCTATCATTTTTGCGCCGAAAATAGTGCCGATGTCGCGGCGATGAGCGCGCATGGCCAGCCGATTGTGGCAGCAGTGCAGCGTGACAATATATTGGGGGTGCAGTTTCACCCCGAAAAAAGCCAAGCCTATGGCATAGCTTTGCTCGAAAGATTTTTGACATGGACGCCCTGAAGATTTTCCCGGCGATCGACCTAAAGGACGGGCAGGTCGTGCGCCTGGCCGAAGGGGATATGGCGCGCGCCACCATCTATGGCGATGACCCTGTGGCGCAGGCCAAATCCTTTGCCGATGCTGGGGCCAGCCATTTGCATGTCGTCGATCTGGATGGTGCCTTTGCTGGTGAAAGCCGCAATGGCGCGGCGGTCGAACAAATTGTAGCCGCCTTTCCCGGCAAAGTTCAGGTTGGTGGCGGTATCCGTGACCGTGCGGGCATTGACCGCTGGCTCGGCCTTGGCGTCGACCGGGTGGTGATTGGCACCGCCGCGCTGACCGACCCCGAACTGGTGCGCGGCGCGGCGCGCGACCTGCCCGAACGCATAGTCGTTGGTGTTGACGCACGCGATGGCATGGTG
Source organism: uncultured Sphingopyxis sp. (assembly GCA_937957805.1). Taxonomy (GTDB): domain Bacteria; phylum Pseudomonadota; class Alphaproteobacteria; order Sphingomonadales; family Sphingomonadaceae; genus Sphingopyxis. Next base: position 32,444 of record CALFXW010000204.1, on the reverse strand, counting down.
GCGACGCATGGCTGGGCTGCGGTATCGGATGTGTCGGTCGTCGATTTGGCGCGCCGCTTTGCCGATGTGGGGGTCGCGGCGTTGCTGTTCACCGATGTCGGGCGCGATGGCATGCTCAAAGGGTGCAATGTCGATGCCAGTGTTGATCTGGCGCGCACTGTTCCCATCCCCGTCATCGCGTCGGGCGGGGTCGCGGGCCTTGCCGATATTCGCCTGCTCGCGCTCCATCGGCGCGACGGGATAGAGGGGGTGATTACCGGTCGCGCGATATATGACGGGCGGCTCGACCTTGCGGCGGCGCTGGCTGTCGCGGCAGCGGACTAGGACGCGGCCATGCCGGTAGCGACGCGCATCATCCCCTGCCTCGACGTTGCCGACGGGCGCGTGGTTAAGGGGGTCAATTTCGTCGATCTGCGCGATGCGGGTGACCCGGTGGCCGTCGCGCGCGCATATGACGCGGCCGCGGCGGATGAGCTTTGCATGCTCGACATTTCAGCGACCCACGAAGGGCGCGGCACATTGTTGCGGCAGGTGGAGGAAATCGCCAGCGTCTGTTTTCTGCCGCTGACCGTGGGTGGCGGGGTGCGCAGCGCCGACGATGCGCGCGCGCTTTTGCTTGCCGGCGCAGACAAGGTGGCGGTCAACAGCGCTGCGGTTGCGCGCCCCGAACTGGTCGCCGACATCGCCGACCGTTTTGGCAGCCAATGCATCGTCGCCAGCATCGACGCGCGGCAAGTAGCCCCCAACCGGTGGGAGATTTTTACCCACGGCGGGCGGCGCGCGACGGGGGTCGATGCCATCACCCATGCGCGCCGCCTCGTCTCGCTCGGCGCGGGGGAGGTTTTGGTGACCAGCATGGACCGCGACGGGACGCGCGATGGTTATGATAATGCGCTCAATCGTGCGATTGCCGATGCGGTGCCCGTCCCCATCATCGCCAGCGGCGGGGTCGGCAATTTGCAACATATGGTCGATGGGGTGCATTTGGGCGGGGCGAGCGCGCTGCTCGCTGCCTCGATTTTTCATTTCGGCCAACATAGTCTGGCTGACGCGCGCGCCGCATTGTCGGCGGCGGGGATAGTGGTTCGCCATGTGGAGGGGCAATATGGCTGATGACGTTTTGACGCAGCTGGATGCTGTTATCGCCGCGCGCCTTGCCACTGGCGACCCGGCGGCGAGCTATGTCGCCAGCATCGCGGCCAAGGGGCTGCGCGGCGCAACGCGCAAATTGGGCGAAGAAGCCACCGAAACCATCATTGCCGCGTTGGATGAGGGTGACGCAGCTTTAGTAGGGGAGGGGGCGGATTTGCTCTTTCACCTCGCCATCCTCCTCCATCTGCGCGGGTGCAGCCTTGGCGATGTCGCTGCCGAACTGGCGCAGCGACAGGGATTGTCGGGGCATGATGAAAAGGCGCAAAGGAACCAAAATAATGCCGATTGATGCAACGCTTGCCTATGACGATGCCAATATTTTCGCGCGCATCTTGCGCGGTGAATTGCCCTGCACCGCTGTTTTTCGCGACCAATGGGCGCTCGCCTTTCATGACATCAACCCGCAGGCCCCCATACATATATTGGTGATTCCAACCGGACGCTATGTCAGCATGGATGATTTTTCAGCCCGCGCCAGCGACGCCGAAATCAGCGGCTTTTTCCGTGCGGTCGGCCATGTTGCGCGGGAATTGGGGTTGGTGGCACCGGGTTATCGTCTGCTCGCCAATGTGGGGCATGATGGGCATCAGGAAGTCCCGCACCTCCACATTCATTTATTTGGCGGCAAGCCATTGGGGCCAATGCTGGCGCGTTGACCGAAGGGGCGGTGACAGACAAGCGCCACGTAGAAAAATTGCGCGCCGTTACGGCGATGTTGCTTTTGCAGTTGCGTTCGCCTGCTTTCGCTTTAGTTTCGCCCGCCAAAGCCGGGGGGCTTTACCCGCAGGGTGATGCCCACGGGGAGGGAGGAATTTGATGCTCTTCGGTCGCATAAAGCCGCTCGACGCCATTTTGGCGACGGCGGAAAAGAAATCGCTGCACCGCTCTTTGGGTGCATTTCAGTTAACCATGCTGGGTATCGGGGCCATTATCGGCACCGGTATTTTCGTGCTGACCGCCTCTGCCGCGCAAAAAGCAGGGCCGGGCATGATGCTGAGCTTTGTCATCGCGGGCATAGTGTGCGCGGTGGCGGCGCTCTGTTATTCAGAACTGGCGTCGATGGTGCCGGTTTCGGGCAGCGCCTATACCTATACCTATGCGGTGATGGGCGAAGTTTTGGCCTGGATGGTCGGCTGGGCGCTCATCCTTGAATATGCAGTGGCCGCGTCTGCCGTGTCGGTTGGCTGGTCAGGTTATTTCATGGGACTGTTAAAATCGTCTCTAGGCTTTGAACTACCATATTATTTGGCGAGCGGCCCTGCATGGTCTTACCCCGGCGGCGTGCCCACACCCGATTTTGCGGCCGGGGTCATCAATCTACCTGCCATCTTGGTAGCGCTGGCCGTGACTGCGCTGTTGGTGATTGGTACCACCGAAAGCGCGCGCGTTAACGCGGTGCTCGTCGCGGTTAAAATCGCCGCGCTCACCATGTTCGTCGCATTGACTTTGCCCGTGCTCAACGGTGCCAATTTTGAACCCTTTACCCCCAATGGCTGGGTTGGGCATCAAAGCGGCTTTGGCGTTATCGGTGCGGCATCGTCGATCTTTTTTGCCTATGTCGGCTTTGACGCTGTTTCGACGGCGGCGGAGGAAACCAAAAATCCGCAGCGCAACGTGCCGATCGGGCTGATCGGTTCGCTCGCCATCTGTACCATTTTCTATCTGCTGGTGTCGGCAGGGGCGATCGGTGCCCAAGGTGCCCAACCATTGATGGGCGCCGATGGCGCGGCGCTCGCGCCGGGGTCGGCGGCGATGGCTTCACAATGTCAGGCGCTGTTGGCCGCCGGTCAGGAACCACTTGTCTGTTCGAACGAAGCATTGGCCCATGTGCTGCGTTCCATCTCCTGGAACCGGGCGGGCGATTTTGTTGGCCTTGCTGCCAATATCGCGCTGCCGTCGGTTATCTTGATGATGCTATATGGCCAGACGCGTATCTTTTTCGTCATGGCGCGCGATGGTCTGTTGCCTGAAAAGCTGGCAACCGTACATCCCAAGTGGAAGACCCCGCACATCGTCACCATGGCGACCGGCGTTTTCGTGGCAATTGCTGCGGCATTCCTGCCGGTTGGACAGTTGGCGGATATTTCGAACGCGGGAACGCTCTTTGCCTTCTTCATGGTTGGCATTGCGGTGTTGGTGCTGCGCCGCACTGACCCGTCGCGCCACCGCCCGTTCCGCACGCCCTTGGTGTGGATTGTGGCCCCATTGACGGTGGTGGGGACGGCGTTCCTCTATTTCAATCTGCCGTTTGAATCGATGCTGGTTCTGCCAATCTGGGGCGGTATCGGCCTCCTCATCTATTTCTTCTACAGCCGTAGCCGTAGCCATGTTGGTCGCGGCATCATCGACGTGCATGAGGATGACAGCGATGCACCGCCGCCGCCGGTGCCGCCGGTTCCCTCCATGCATTGATGCAGGGGGATAGTTTGGAAGGGGGAGCGGGCAACTGCTCCCCCTTTTTTATTTTTACGGCAGGTGTGGCGGGTTGGGCCGGGTAAATAGCTGACCCCTTTCGCCCCATAATATGCACAGCAACGACAATGCGCCGCACAGCATATAGCCCTTGGCGAGCGGCACCGAGCTGCCATCAAACTGCGCACCGATAATCGCGCCGACCGCTGCGGCAACCATCGTACGCACCGCATTTTGAAAGGAGGATGCAGTGCCCGCAATATGGCCAAAGGGCTGCATCGCGATGGAAGAGAAATTGGCCCCGATAAAGCCGATCATCCCCATGTTGAGCGACACGATGACAATGAACCCCCACAGGCTTTCCTGTGCGCTTGCCATATAAAATTGGACGAAGGACAGCAGCAAAAAGGCGATGAGCGCGCTTTGCGAAACGCGCCGCGCGCCAAAGCGCAGCACCAGCCGCGCGTTCCAGAAATTGGAAAAGGCGATGCCGCCCGCCACACAGGCAAAACATAGAGCAAAAATGTCGGCGCGTCCGAACCCGACCGCGATAATCTGCTGTGCGCTGTTCAAAAAACCATAGTTAGCGCCGACCGCGAGCGAACTGCCGATCATATAGGCGACGGCCTGCCGATGGGTGCTGACTTGCCGCCAACTGTCGAGCATCGGCGCGATGCGCAGCGGCAGGAGATTATCGGGGTTGAGGCTTTCGCCCAGCCGCAAATATACCCATAGCCCCATGGCGCACGCCAATGCCGCGAGCAGCACAAATATCATCGGCCATGGTGCGAACATCAGCAATAACTGGCCGACGCTGGGTGCGATAATCGGCACGATCATAAAAATGAGGAAGATGAGCGATAGGGTGCGCGCCATCTGATCACCCGATGTCCGGTCGCGAACGACTGCGGTTGCGACAACACCCATCGCTGCGCCGCACAGGCCATGGAGGAAACGCATGGCGAGCAGCATCGTCCAGCTTTGCGCCATCGGCGTTGCCAGCGCGACGATGATATAGGCGATGATAGCGCCCAAGATGATCCGCCGTCGCCCGAACCGGTCAGCCAGCGGCCCATGGAGCAACGACCCGAACGCCAGACCGAAGAAGTAAAAGGAAATAATTGCCTGTTGTGCATTGTCGCTCGGTGCGTGGCGCGCGGCGGCCATGGCGGGCAGCGCGGGCAGCATCGTGTCGATGGCAAGCGCGTTGAGCGCCATGACGAGGGCCATCATCGCGACAAATTCGCGCGGGCCGGGTGTCGTGGTGGGTGTGGTCAGGCGGGGGATGGTTGGTGCGCGCATGCGCGGCATGTGGCACAGTCCACCGCGCAAGTCCAAAATGCTCGCCAAGCCCCCATAGCCGCGTTAGGGCTTGGGCCATGCGACACCTCCCCCGCTTATCCGTTATCGCGCTGTGCACTGGCCTTGCCACACCCGCCGTGGCCGCCCCTGAAGCGGGCGACGGCGACGGCGCAATCATTGTGACGGCGCTGCCTGCCCCGCCAAGTGATGACGCCTATGGCAGCGACGAAATATCCGGCGACCGTTTGCAAATGACGGCGAGCGGTAATTTGGAGGAGGCGCTGGCGCGCATCCCTGGCTTTCAGCAATTTCGCCGTTCTGACGGGCGCAGTGCGAATTTGTCGGGGCAGGGGATCACGCTGCGCGGGATTGGCGGCAATGCGACCAGCCGCACCTTGCTATTGCGCGACGGGGTGCCGATTGCCGATGCCTTTTTCGGCTATATCCCCTTCACCGCCCTGCCGCTTGCCGACCTTGCGTCGGTTGATGTGACGCGCGGCAGCGGTGCCGGCCCCTTTGGTGCGGGGGCGCTTGCAGGCGTTATTTCGCTCCATTCGACGCCATTGTCCGCCCGTGCGCCACTGGTGGCAGAGGTCGCGGGGGGGAGTAACGCCAGCTGGCGCGGGCGCGGCGCCATCACCCTGCCGCTGGGGGCGGGCCATGTCGGCATTGATATATCGCATCTGCAAAGTGATGGCTTCTGGACGACGCCCGTCGCACAGCGCGTCGCGGCATCGGTGCCCGCCGCCCATCGCGCGAGCGCGTTGTCGCTAACCGGCGAAGCACCGATCAGTGATGATGTGACGATGCAGGCACGGGTCAGTCTGTTCCGCGATGCACGCACGCTGCGCTTTGCGGGGGCGGACAATGGCGGCGATGGGGCGGATTTTTCGCTGCGCTTGGTTGGTAATGCGCTGGACGCGCAGAATTGGCAGTGGGATGTGCTGGGCTGGGTGCAGGCGCGTGATTTTTCGAGCATCGTCGTGTCGGCCGCGACATTCCGCCCGACGCTCGATCAATTTGCCACACCGACCATCGGCTGGGGGACGCGGGTGGAACTGCGCGCGCCGACCTTTGGCAGCGCGAAGCTGCCGATCCGCATCCGTTTCGGCGCGGAATATCGCGGTGCGGATGGGGAGGCATTGGAAAATGCCCTCGCCGCCAGCGGTGCCGTCACCCGCCGCCGCCGCGCAGGGGGCGGCAGCGCGACCGCCGGCATCTGGGCCGAAGCGGATGTGGAAAGCGGGCCGCTGACGCTGACGCTAGGCACGCGTTATGACCATTATTGGCTGACCGACGGACATTTTACCGAAACGCTGGGCGATGGCACGCCATTGTCGCAACAGGATTTTGCTGGGCGGCAGGGGGATATTTTGGGCGCACGCGGCGCGGCATCCTATCATCTGGGGAGTGGTTTTACGCTGCGCGCGGCGGCCTATACCGGCTTTCGTCTGCCCACGCTCAACGAATTATATCGCGGCTTTACCGTTTTTCCGGTGGTAACCCGCGCCAATGCCGCGCTTGCGCCTGAACGATTGCGCGGCGGTGAAGTGGCGCTCGATTGGCGACGGGGCGATGATGCGGCCATCGCTATCACCCTGTTTGACAATCGTCTGCGCCATGCCGTCGCCAACGTCACCATCGGCCCCAATTTGCGCGAACGGCAAAATGTCGATGCGGTGCGCGCACGCGGGGTGGAGGGCAGCATGATGCTACGCCTCGGCACCTTTCGTATCGATGCGGGGGTAAGTTACAGCGATGCCAGGGTGGTGGCGAGCGGCGCTGCGGCGGCGCTGAACGGGTTGCAGCCCGCGCAATCGCCGCTGTGGAGCGGGGGGGCAACGCTGAATTGGCAGACCCCGTGGCAAGGGGTCGTGCAAATCGCGCTGCGTCATGTCGGCGCGCAGTTCGAAGATGACCGCAATGTCGATGTTCTGCCCGCCTATACCGCCTTTGACCTGATGTTGCGCCAGCCCATAACCGCGCGCCTGACGGCGGAAGCTAGCATCGAAAATATGACCAATGTGCGGATATTGACGCGCAATGTCGCGGGGTCGGTTGACCTTGGTGCGCCGCGCAGCATCTGGTTGGGCTTGCGCTGGCAGGGGTTTTAGGGGAAGCATGCCAGATAAGAGTTGGGGGAGTATCCAATGAGCGTGAGTGAAGCAAAATATTCGCGGGTGGCGCGTATCCTCCACTGGTCGATGGGGGTGTTGATTGTCGCCAATCTGGCGGGCGGTCTGCTGCATGATTTGAACGCAAATCTCATCATGCCGTTGCATAAGGCGACGGGCGTCCTCCTCCTCTTCCTCGCTGTGCTCCGAATATTGTGGCGGACGGTCAAACCGGCCCCTGCATTTCCCGCCGAAATGTCGCTGGGTGAGCGTGCGGTGGCGAGTTTTACCCACGCCATACTTTACGCCTTCATGGTGCTGATCCCGCTGTCCGGCTGGATCATGGTGTCCGCCTTCCCCTATCCTTTGCCCTTTTATGGGCTGTTTGAACTGCCCAAATTCCACATCGTAAAGGAAAGCGCGCTATGGGGCGTGGCGGCGGAGGGGCATGAGTTGATGGCCTTTGCGCTCATCGCCCTCCTCCTCCTCCACATCGCGGCGGCGCTGCGCCATCATTTCGTGCTGAAAGATGGCATTTTGGCGCGCATGTGGGGGTGACTATAACCCACCTTCCTGGGATATGGGGGTGATCAGACGTCCAGATTGGCGACGCTCAGCGCATTTTCCTGAATGAAGATGCGGCGCGGTTCCACCTCTTCACCCATCAACTGGGTAAAGATGTTTTCGGTTTCCGCGCCATCATCCTCCACCTTGAGCAGCGAACGATTTTCGGGGTCGAGCGTCGTTTCCCACAATTGTTCGGCGTTCATTTCGCCCAACCCTTTATAGCGGCTGATCGACAATCCCTTGCGCGCGATACGCAGGATGGATGCGAGCAACGCGCCCGGGCCGGTGATGATGCTGTCGTCGGTGCGCCGGCGGTTGGCGGATGGTGTTGGCGCCTCTGCGACGTCGCTCTCCTCAGCCCCGTCGGCATCCACTTCGGGTGCGGTCTGGCTTTGCAGGCTGACCAAATTGCCGGGGCGGGCATAGCTTTCGCTCTGTTCGCTGGCCAAGGTGGCGAGCTTGCGTGCCTCCACACTGCCGACAAAATTGGCATCGATGATGTGGTGGTCGCTGACCCCGCGCCAGCGCCGTTCGACATGATAGCCGCCATCTTCGGCAAGGTGGACCGTCCATTGCCCGCTTTCACCCTGGGCGGTTTCGGCTGCGTTCAGCCATGCTGCCGTCGCGCGCGCCGCAGCGGATTTGGCCGCGCTGTCGATATTGGCGTTGAGCGCGCCGTTCAGCGCCAATGCCTCCACAATTGCCGGGTCATATCGGCGCGGGATGAAATGCATCAACGCCTGCACCCGCTGGGCATGGGCGATCAGGCTGCGCAAATCCCCCTCGGCCCGCGCGCCCAGCGCTGAATCAAAGCGCATGCTGCCAACGGCGGCATCGATGAGATAGGCTTCGAGCGCCGCATCATCCTTTACATAAACTTCGCTGCGCCCGCGTGCGACTTTGTAGAGTGGCGGCTGGGCGATATATAAATGCCCATTTTCAATGATTTGCGGCATCTGGCGATAGAAAAATGTCAGCAATAGGGTGCGGATATGCGCGCCATCGACGTCGGCGTCGGTCATGATGACAATTTTGTGATAGCGCAATTTGCCGAGGTTGAAATCATCGCGGATGCCGGTGCCGAGCGCCTGAATCAGCGTCCCAACCTCCTTCGAACCGATAATCCGGTCAAAACGTGCGCGTTCGACGTTCAAAATCTTGCCCTTTAGCGGCAGGATCGCCTGATAATGGCTGTCGCGCCCCTGTTTGGCGCTGCCACCGGCGCTGTCCCCTTCGACGAGGAACAATTCGGATTTCGCCGGGTCGCGTTCAGCGCAATCATGTAATTTGCCGGGCAGCGATGCGATGTCCATCGCCCCCTTGCGCCGCGTTAATTCGCGCGCCTTGCGTGCCGCTTCGCGGGCGGCGGCAGCATCGATGACTTTTTGTACCACCGCCTTGGCCAGCGCGGGGTTTTCCTCCAGCCATTCGGCAAGCTTGTCGGCCATCAGGCTTTCCAGCGGCTGGCGCACTTCGCTCGACACCAATTTATCCTTGGTTTGCGAAGAAAATTTGGGGTCGGGCAATTTGACCGAAACGATGGCGGTCAACCCCTCGCGCATATCCTCGCCCGACAGCGACACTTTTTCTTTTTTAAGCTGGCCTGTCCGTTCGGCATAATTGTTGAGCGTGCGGGTCAACGCCGCGCGAAATGCCGCTAAATGGGTGCCCCCGTCGCGCTGTGGGATGTTGTTGGTAAAGGCGAGGACATTTTCATAGTAGCTGTCGTTCCATTCCAGCGCGACTTCGATGCCAATGCCGTCGCGGGTCGCCGAAATGGCGATGGGCTGTGGCACAATCGGGTTCTTCGCACGGTCAAGATATTGGACAAAGGCGGCGATCCCGCCTTCATAGACCATATCCACTTCGCGCACGTCGGCATGCCGTCGGTCGGCCAAAAGGATGTGGACGCCCGAATTCAGGAACGCCAATTCGCGGTACCGATGTTCCAATTTGTCGAAATCAAATTCGGTGACATTTTTGAACGTGTCGGTGGACGCCAAAAATGTGACACGGGTGCCGCGTTTGGGCGCACCATCGATGATGGGTGCATCGCCAGTGATTTTCAGCGGCGCCTCTGCGTCGCCGTGGCGAAAGCGCATCTGATGTTCTTTGCCATCGCGCCAGATGGTGAGGTCGAGCCGGTCGGACAGCGCGTTGACGACGCTGACGCCGACGCCATGCAGCCCGCCCGAAACCTTATAGGCGTTTCCCTCGGTCGTATTTTCAAACTTACCACCGGCGTGGAGCTGGGTCATGATCACCTCAGCCGCCGAGACGCCTTCTTCTTTGTGGATGTCGGTCGGGATGCCGCGCCCATTATCCTCCACACTCACCGAACCATCGGGGTTGAGTGTGATGGACACGATGCTGGCGTGCCCGGCCAGCGCCTCATCAATGCAATTGTCGCTGACTTCGAACACCATATGGTGCAGCCCCGACCCATCGTCGGTATCGCCGATATACATGCCCGGCCGTTTGCGCACCGCATCCAGCCCTTTGAGGACTTTGATCGATTCTGCGCCATAGCTGGTGCTGGGGTTTTCCGGTGTATTTTCGGGGGAGTTTGCCATGGCCGCCCTATAGGGGTTGGGCGGGGTAAACCCAAGCAAAAAGGCGCGCGGTGGAGCATTGCGCGAAGGATAAGGGGGGGGGCTTGCTCGCGCACGCGCGTGGATTTAGGGTTCGTCCATGCAACGCACCCTCAAAACCCGAACCTTGCTGTTGATCGGCCTTGTCACTCTGGCCGGATGCGCTAAGCCCGACCCCGCCGAACTGGCGAAAAGCGATGCCGCCTTTCGCGGAGAGCCGGGCGCGCAAGGTGTCACCTTGCCGGTGGCATCGCGCATCGTCATGGTTGGCAATGACGGGGCGAATGTCGCCGCTTGCGCCGCGCGCGCGCGGCCACGTGGCGCGTCCATCGCCGTCCATTGGTCGAACGATGCGGCGGCACCCGTCAAAATGCAGCGTGACGACGAATTTTTTGTCTGCGAACGCGATGGCGACTGGTCGGGGGTAATTTTTCCGGCGACGGGCTTCAGCATGAGCAGTTGCGCCACCGACACTGCGGTGCGTGAACCGCGCGAATACCAAGGGCCGTGCCGCTGGGGCTGGGTCAAAAATGCGGAAATGGTGGCGGCGGGCGGATAGGGTCGCGCGTTTCCGTTTCTCGACTTCGCCCGACACGAACACACTCTCAAATTTCGTCATGCTGAATTTATTTCAGCATCCATGGTCAGGCGGTGCGTTTGGCCATGTTTCGCGAGAGAGGCGCAAAGGAAGCAGAGGGCGCAGAGATTCCATCCCCCTCCCGCATGCGCAGGAAAAATAAACGACCTGCCTTAAGAGACTTTTGGCCCCCAAGGTTCAGTTTCAATTTGCAGGAACGCATCGATACTCACGAGCAAAATTTTCTCGCTTAAGCCCCTCGATGGCTTTCCGACACTCTTCGCTGTCATTGGCGTAGCCGAAGATCAGTCCTGTTCGTTCCCATTCCCCAGCATCATTAAACATTTCTATCCACTGATCCGCATCCCTCCCAATCTGGTTTTTCGCGACATGCCTCGATAGTGAGTCATAACCATCCACCCCGCTGCTGCTTCCGCAGCTGGCTAACAAAAGGGGAAAGGCAATCACTGCCAATATCTTCATCTGGCTCACTCCACCGACTTACACGACGACTCTCCCCTGCCTGCGCAGGGGCACCCCCACCGCAGCTCAGAAACTTTCGCCCTTTTCAGCTTTTTCACGCAGCAATGGCGCGACGTCGATGCCATATTTGTCGAGCGCGGCGACGATTTTGGGCAATCCTTCCAAATTGGCCCAGAACATCGGCCCGCCGCGATAAACCGGCCAGCCATAGCCGAATATCCAGACCACATCGATGTCGGATGCGCGCTGTGCCTTGCCCTCGGCCAGGATTTTCGCGCCTTCATTCACCATCGGGTATAATGTGCGCTCGATGATTTCCTGGTCGGTAACCTCCCGTTTCCTGAGGTTCGATTTGGACCGGAAATCTTCGATAATCGCATTGGCTTCGGCGCTGACGCTGCGGTTGCGCTTGGCGTCATAATCATAAAAGCCCTTGCCATTTTTCTGGCCGAAACGCCCCGCCGCGCACAGCGCATCGCGCAGGGTTTCGACGCGCGTGGGGTCGCGGTGCCAGCCAATGTCGATGCCCGCCAGATCGGCCATTTGGAACGGCCCCATCGGCATGCCGAATTCGGTGTGGACATTGTCAATCTGTTCGGCGCTCGCCCCCTCCATCAGCAATTGGTTGGCCGGGTTCTGGCGCTGGCTGAGCATACGGTTGCCGATAAAGCCATGACAGACGCCCGCGACAACCGCGACCTTGCCGACTTTTTTGCCAATCGCCATCGCGGTTGCCAACACGTCGGGCGCGGTTGCATCGCCGCGCACAACCTCCAGCAATTTCATGACGTTGGCGGGCGAAAAGAAATGCATCCCCACCACATCGGCGGGACGTGTTGTCGCGCCAGCGATTTCATTGATGTCGAGGTAGCTGGTATTGCTGGCCAAAATTGCGCCCGGTTTGGCGATGGCGTCCAGCTTGCCAAAAACCTCCTTCTTGACGTCCATATTTTCATAGACCGCCTCTATGATGAGGTCGCAATCAGCCAGCGCACCAAAGTCGAGGCTGGGGGTAAGCAGCCCCATCATTTTTTCGACCTGATCGGTCGTAAAGCGGCCTTTGGCGGCGCTTGCTTCATAATTTTTGCGGATGACGCCGACGCCGCGTTCCAGATTTTCGGCCGCCATTTCGACAATGGTAACCGCGATACCCTTGGCGAGGAAGTTCATGGCGATGCCGCCGCCCATCGTCCCCGCGCCGATAACGCCGACATGTTTAATGTCGCGCAGCGCCACATCCTTCGCCAAGCCGTCGATTTTTGCGGCCTGCCGTTCCGCGAAAAACAAATGCCGCTGCGCCGCAGACTGGCTGCCGAACATCAGCTTCATGAACTCCTGCCGTTCAAAGGCCAGCCCTTCGTCAAAGGGGAGGCGCGTTGCCGCCTCCACACAGGCGAGGTTGGCATAGGGCGCGTCAAACCCCTTCCACTTGCGGGCATTGGCGGTTTTGAGTGCCTCAATCGCCGCCAGATCCCCCGTCACCGGGCGTTCGCGCGTTGGGCGCGGCCCCTTGGCAATTGCGTCGCGCGCAAAGGCGATGGCGTCGGCAACCAGACTGTCTTCGCCCGCCACTGCATCGACCAGCCCGGCTTCGGCCGCCGCCTTGGCGCTGATGGGGTCACCCGTCGCGGTCATCTGCGCGGCGAGCGCAACGCCAACGACGCGCGGCAGGCGCTGGGTGCCCCCCGCGCCGGGCAGCAGGCCGAGCTTCACCTCTGGCACCCCCAATTTGGCTGACGGCACGGCGACGCGATAATGACAAACGAGCGCAGTTTCGAGACCGCCACCTAGCGCGGTGCCGTGGATGGCGGCAACGACGGGCTTGGGCGCAGCCTCTATCGCGTTCAGCACGGCGTTGAAATCCGGCCCGCGCGGCGGCTTGCCAAATTCGGTGATGTCGGCCCCGGCGATAAAGGTCGCACCGGCGCAGCGCAGCACCACCGCCTTGACGCCGTCATCGGCCATGGCGGCGTCCATCGCATCGCTAATCCCCTGCCGGACGTGCCATGACAGCGCGTTGACTGGGGGGTTGTTGATGATGATGCTCAAAATCTCGCCATCGCGATCGGTGGTGACGGATTGGGGGGTGTCGGTCATTTTCTGCTCCGCATTTTTTAAGAATATTAGGCGGCGAGTGCCGCATAAATCATTGATTTTACTTCACGTCGCACGGGGTATGTCGACGACGGCATCAACTGGGTCATGAAAACCATGTGGATCTGCTCGACCGGGTCGATGAAGAAACCGGTCGAAAACATCCCACCCCAGTAAAATTCACCGGCGCTGCCGGGCATGAGGGTCAAATGCGGTTCCATGGTTGCAGCAAAGCCAAGACCAAAACCGACCCCGGCATTTTCCGCCTCTGAAAACAGCGACTTGCTATGCTGGGTCAAGTCACCGCCGCCGGGCAAATGGTTGGCGGTCATCAGTTCCAGCGTTTTGGGGCTGATAATCTGATGCCCCTCCAGCGCGCCGCCACCTACCAGCATCGAACAGAAACGATGATAGTCGCCGATTGTGCTCGCCAGCCCGCCGCCGCCCGATGCCATGCGGTTTTCAGCCATCCAGCGGCTGCGCGCGCCGCTGTCAAACGGCGTCATCTGGTCTTTGGGGTGAAAGGCAAAGGCATCGACAATGCGGTCTGCCTTGGCGCGCGGGACGACAAAATGCGTATCGACCATGCCCAGCGGGTCGAACAGCCGTTCCTGTGCCACTTGGGCAAAGGGTTTGCCCTCTATCCGTTGGATGACTGCGCCCAGAACATCGGTTGAAAGCGAATAATTCCATGATGTGCCGGGGTCGAATTCGAGCGGCAGGCGGGCCAGTTCGGTGACAAATTCGTCGAGCGAGCGTTCGCTATGGAAATCGTCAATCTTGGTCTTGCGATAGGCGGCATCGACCGGCGTGCGTTCCTGAAAGCCATAGGTCAGCCCGCTGGTGTGGCGCAGCAGGTCGAGCATCGTCATCGGGTTTGCCGGCGGGCGCGTGTCAAAGGGGCGGCCCCCGCCACCAGCCAGAAAGACGCCGGTTTCGGCAAATTCGGGCAGGAAATTGGCGACCTTGTGCGATAGCGCGACCTTGCCCTCCTCAACCAGCATCATGAAGAGGATGGATGTGATGGGCTTGGTCATGCTGGCGATGCGGTAAATGCTGTCCTCGGCAATCGGTGTGCCTTCGCGCCCGTCGCCCTGCATGGAGAGGTGGACGACATCGCCCGCCCGCGCGACGAGCAGGGCCGCGTGCGGCAATTTCCTGCTGTCGAGATATTTTTCCTTCAAAAAGGCGGGAATGCGCGCCAGCCGGTCGGGCAAAAAGCCATAATCCATGGGGTCGGCAATGGAAATCGTCATGCTTTATACCGCTGTTTGCCCGGTCAACTGTCGCGTCACCGGGTGGGAGGAGGATAAGCCGCCATCGACCGCAATCGCCTGTCCATTGACATAGGATGCAAGGTCGCTGGCCAAAAACAGCGCGACATTGGCCAGTTCGCCGGGCTGTGCGGCGCGGCGCAGCGGGTTGAGGCGGCCGATTTTGTCGGTCACCCCCTTGTCCTTTGCATAGTCAAAGGTCGGCCGTGTCATGCCGGTTTCGGTCAGCCCGGGGCAGATGGCATTCACCCGGACATTTGTCGCCGACATTTGCTGCGCAGAAACCTGCGCCAGATTGATGACCCCCGCCTTGGACGCGGAATAGGCCGGACCCCCTGCCCCCGAACGTATGCCCGCAACACTGGCGGTAAGGATGATCGAACCACCACGTCCCTGATCGACCATGACCTTGCCGGCATGTTTCACCATCAACCATGGGCCGATCAGATTGACGCGCAGCACCTCTGCAAAATCGGGTGCGGCATAGTCAAAAACGCCGGTCATCCCACCTGAGATACCGGCATTGGCAAAGGCGATGTCGATGCCGCCATAGGCGCCGAGGGCCGCCGCGACGATATTTTCGACGTCGGCCTCCAGTCCGGCATCCATGGTGATTGCGGCGGCTATGCCTCCTTCGTCATGCACCATGGCGGCGGTTTCATGGACGCTTTCGGCCTTGTCGCCGAGCATCAATTTCGCACCCTCCGCCGCGAAACGCAGCGCGCTGGCACGACCGATGCCCGATCCGGCACCGGTGATGATGGCGATTTTGCCGCTGAGTAATCCCATTTCCTGTCCCCTTAATCCGCTCCGGCCAGCCGCGCGAAATGCCACGCTCGCTGCGCCAAAGGTTCAACCCGCGCCGACATGGTTTTGGCATGGGCCGACGATGCCGTGCCGTCGATGACACGTTTCTTTATCCCCTGCATAATCCCGGCCAGCCGAAAGAAATTATAGGCAAAATACCAGTTCATATCGGGGATTTTGTCCCGCCCGGTCGCACCGGCATAGGCTTCGACCACCTGTTCCAGTTCGGGGATGCCCAGCGCCTTGCGGTCGAGGTCGGCCACGCCTGAGCGCCCACCATTGTCGGTCACCCAAGCGAGGCAGAAATAGGTAAAATCGGCGAGCGGATCACCCAGGGTGGATAATTCCCAGTCGAGCACGGCGGCAACGCGCGGGACGCCATTTTCGAAAATCATATTATCGATACGGAAATCGCCATGGACAATGCTGGTTCGGCTTTGTTCGGGCAGGGTGGCGGGCAGGAAG
Source organism: uncultured Sphingopyxis sp. (assembly GCA_937957805.1). Taxonomy (GTDB): domain Bacteria; phylum Pseudomonadota; class Alphaproteobacteria; order Sphingomonadales; family Sphingomonadaceae; genus Sphingopyxis. The sequence continues at coordinate 16,606 of CALFXW010000204.1, read as the reverse complement.
CGGATCAGCGCCTCCATGCTCGGCATTTCCCCCGTCTCGGACAAGCGATATTGTTTGGTCCAGCGTTCGACCTGTCGACCGAAATAATTGCCCGGCTTACCATAATCGCCAAGCCCCACCGCTTCGACATCGACATTGTGGAGCGCGGCGAGCGTTTGGGTCATCGCGCGATAGGTGGCGCTGCGCTGTGCCGAGTCGGCCTGCGGCATCGCACCGTTCCAGATGGTGTGGCCATCGACCAGCGCCATCACATAAAACATCGAACCGATGACATCATCATCGCGGCACAGACCATATTGGCGTGCGACCGGAAAGCCAGAGGGGTGGAGCGCGGCCTGCACACGATATTCGCGGTCCACCGCATGCGCGGAGGGGAGCAGCGGGCCAAAGGGTTTGCGCCGCAGCACATAGCGCCCCGATGCGGCATCGATGCAATAGCTGGGGTTGGACTGCCCGCCCTTGAATTTGGAGAGGTGAAAGGGACCGGCAAACCCTGCCACATTTTCGCGCAACCAGTGGCCCAGCCGCTCAACGTCGAGCCGGTCGGCACCCTCCGGCTCGACGGTGCCGACGAAATCTTCCTCCGCATTAAAGCCGCTGTCGCTCATGCCCCAGGCCCTAGCTGTCGAAAACGATGACGCTGCGCGCGCTGTCGCCGCGTTTCATCTTTTCAAAGCCCTCATTAATCGCGCTCAAGGGGATGCGTTCGGCAATGATTGAGTCAAGGTCGAGCAGCCCGCGCATATAAAAATCAACCAAGCGCGGCATATCGACAGGGAAACGGTTCATTCCCATAATCGCGCCCTGCAATTTCTTGCTGGCCAACAGGTCCATCGCCGACAGGCCGACCTTTTCGTTGAGCGGCATCATCCCCAAAATCGTCGCCGTGCCGCCGCGCCGCAGCGAACCGACGGCGAGTGCAGCGGATTGCGGTCGGCCGACCGCTTCGATTGCATGGTCAACCCCGCCCTTGGTCATTTCGACGATCTGCGCCGCCGCGCCATCGGCCGCAGCGTCAATCACATCGGTTGCGCCCAATTTTATCGCCAGTGCGCGCTTTTCGGGGATGGGGTCAGCCGCGATAATCCGCCCCGCACCCGCGATTTTGGCGGCGTTAATGGTGGCAAGCCCCACCCCGCCGCAGCCGACGACCGCCACCGTTTCGCCCGGCGTCACCTTGCAGGCGTTGAAAATCGTTCCGGCACCTGTTGTCACCGCGCAGCCGATGACCGCAGCGCGGTCGAGCGGCATTTCGGGGTTGATCGCTGTACAGGCATGTTCGTGGATCAGCAGCATTTCGGCAAATGCCGACAAGTTGAGCATCTGATTGACCGGCGTGCCATCGGCGCGGGTCAGGCGCGGCGCTTCGCCCGGCGCGCGGCGCGTGTCGCCCCCGGTGCACAATGCCATCCGCCCGGTGACGCAAAATTCGCAATGGCCGCAAAAGGCGGAAAGGCAGGTGATGACCGCATCCCCCACCTTTAACGTGCGCACCTCACTCCCCACCGCTTCGACAATCCCGGCCGCCTCATGCCCCGGCACGGCGGGCAGCGGGTGGGGGTAGGCACCTTCTATGAAATGGAGGTCGCTGTGGCACAGGCCGCAGGCCGCGGTGCGGATCAACACCTCATGCGGGCCGGGGTTGGCGAGGCACAGATCCTCGATTTCAAGCGGCTGGTTGGGGGCAACTAGTACGGCGGCTTTCATCGGGCTACTCCCAGATCGGCGGAGGAAAATTCGGCTTTGGCGGCGGCGATGGCGTCGCGCCCGCCATATTTGCCAAATTCATTGCGGGCGATGGCACGGGCGTGCACCTCATCCGGCCCATCGGCGAGCCGCAGCGTGCGCTGGCCTGCATACATTTTGGCCAGCCCGAAATCTTCGGCGACACCCGCCCCGCCGTGCGCCTGTATCGCATCGTCGATGATTTGCAGCGCCATATTGGGGGCCTGCACCTTGATCATCGCAATTTCATTTTGCGCGATCTTGTTGCCAGCCTTGTCCATCATGTCGGCGGCTTTGAGGCACAGGAGGCGCGTCATTTCAATGTCGATGCGCGCCCGCGCAATCCGCTGTTCCCAGATGCTATGTTCGGCAATCGCCTTGCCAAAGGCGACACGGGTGAGCAGGCGGCGTGCCATGCGTTCCAACGCCTCCTCCGCAACCCCGATGGTGCGCATACAATGGTGGATGCGGCCCGGCCCCAAGCGGCCTTGCGCAATTTCAAAGCCGCGCCCTTCGCCGAGCAGCATCGCATCGCGCGCGTTGACCCGCACATCCTTTAGTTCGATTTCCATATGGCCGTGCGGCGCATCATCATAGCCAAAAACCGGCAGATGGCGCAGGATGTTGATGCCCGGCGCGTCCATCGGCACCACCAGCATCGATTGCTGGGCGTGACGCTTGGCACCCGTATCGGTCTTGCCCATGACAATCGCCACCTTGCAGCGCGGGTCGCCCGCGCCCGACGACCACCATTTGCGCCCGTTGATGACATAATCATCGCCATCCCGGTCGATCCGGCACTCGATATTGGTGGCATCGGATGAAGCAACACGCGGTTCGGTCATCAAAAATGCCGAACGAATTTCCCCTTCCATCAGGGGTTTCAGCCATTTTTCCTTTTGTTCCAGCGTGCCGTAGCGGTGGAAAACTTCCATATTCCCGGTGTCGGGGGCCGAACAGTTGAACACTTCGCTGGCAAAGCCGATGCGCCCCATTTCCTCGGCGCACAGCGCATATTCAAGGTTGGTCAGTTGCGGCCCTTCAAAGGCAAATGCGTCATCGACATGGTGGTGGCTCGCCTGTTGCGGCGGCATGAACAGGTTCCAGATGCCCGCAGCCTTTGCCTTTGCCTTTAATTCTTCGACGACGGGGATGACTTTCCAACGGTCGCCCGCCGCATCCTGTTCCTTATAGGTGGGGACGGCGCCGCGCACATGCGTTTCGATGAAATCGCGCACCCGGCCCTGCCAAAACTGCTGCCGTTCGCTCAGGTCAAAATCCATTTCGTTCCCTCTCTAATTCCATCTTACGTAAACGTTAAGTTACAGCCAATTGCAAGCCCATGATCATTCGGCCGCCACCCGCGCGGCGGCCAATTTCGCGACGCGCGCTTCATGGTCGGCGCGGCTGATTGGAAAACGCGCGAAAATGGCGGTCGAAAAAATGACCGCAATCAAAACCAGCGCCGAATAATAAAGCGTCAGATTGTCGATTACCGTTTCGCTGACCGTCGCCGGGTTCGCCCGTTCGGGCAGTCCCGCCATCGAAACGATCAGGCCGGTCAGGAAAATGCCCAGCCCGGTTGCGCATTTTTGCATGAAGAAATTGCCGGCAAAGAAAATCCCCTCGCTGCGGCGACCAGTGTTTTCTTCGGATGCTTCGACGATATCGGCGATCATCGAACTGCCCGAAATCATCACCATCACGCCAAAGGCATTGGCGGCAAAGAAAAAGCCGAACAATAGTGCGGAGGACAGGTTGCTCCCCTCTGTCGGCCATGCGTCAACGAGGCGCAGGGCAAAGGGGGTGAGCCAGAATGCGACCGAAATACAGCCCGACACCATCGCGGTTTCGCGCTTACCGAAACGGGCGTGGAACGGCGTGACCATGAAAAAGGCTGCGACCACGCTTGCGAACAATATCCAAGGGTAGATGGCAAAGGCTGCCTCATCAAAGCGCCAGATAAAGAGATAGAGGTAATTGCTGATCGAGAAAGTGATGCCCTGACTGGTGTAGGCGATGGCCCCTGCGCCCAGCAGGGTCAGAAACGCCGGGTGCGACAGCGTCGAGCGCACTTCGCCAAAACCATGGGCGATACCCTGTCTTTCCGGGCGGGCTTCGGGCAAATGCGCGACGCGTCGGTGCTGCCCCCATGCGGATAATAATACAGCCGCCGCCATTAACCCCCCGCCGAACAGGCCGTAAGTCCAATAGCCATCGGGGTTGAGTTGACCGTGCGGATGTTCCGGGGTGGCGCGCAAAAACACATCATAGGCAAGGAACAGCATCAACAGTCCGCCCGCCCAGCCGAACAGGAAACGATAACGCATCAGCCCGGTGCGTTCGTCATAATCGCGGGTCAATTCGGGCACCAGCGCGACCGATGGCACTTCGCAGGCAGAAACCAGCGTGCGCACCAGCATCGCCACCGCCACCAGATAGAAAAACATCTGCGTGGGCGGCAGGTCGGGCGGCGACCAGAGGAGGAGCCAGGATGCTGCGAGCGGGATTGGCGCGGCATAAAGCCACGGCAAACGCCGACCCCAGCGGGTATAGGTGCGGTCAGATAAATGGCCGATCACCGGATCAACAAAGGCATCGAGGATCAGCGCGCACATCAGTGCAAAGCTGACCAATTTGGCGTCCATCCCGAGCACTTGGTTGTAAAAGATGAGGAGGAAGGTCGAAAAACCATTGTCCTTTATGCCATAGGCAACACTGCCGAGGCCGTGAACCAGCTTGAGCTTGACCGGCAATTTCGGCGTGTCGATGCTCATGCGCTGGCCTTGGCGCTCGCTTCCATGGCCAGCAGCGCATCGAACATGCCCGGCGTTTCGGGGTCCCAACTGTGCCGTTCGCCCACCGTCAGCCCGCCATCGACGAGCAAATGGGTGCCGGTCATAAAGCTCGACGCATCGCTCGCCAAAAAGGCGACAGCATTGGCAATATCGTCCGCCATGCCGCCGCGCGCCACGGGCTGCGCATTGGCCGACATTTGCGCGATGATCGCCTTTGCACCCTGTTTATGCTCGTCGGGCACGTCGAGGCTGGATGTGAAGATATTGGTGTTGATGAAACCGGGGCAGATTGCGTTCACGCGGATCCCGTATCGCGCCAGATCCATCGCCGCGATTTTGGACAGATGGAGGACGCCCGCCTTTGCCACCGAATAAGCGGTCGGCGCATAGCCCGATCCCAACGCGGCAACGCTGGCGGTGTTGATGATGCTCGCCCCCCGGCGCCCCTTCATATGCGGCGCGCCATAACGGATGCCCATGGCGACCGACCGCAGCAGCAGATCCATCGTCCGGTCCCAACCATCGGGTTCAATCTCATCAATCGCCGCACGGTCGCCGCCCGATCCTGCGTTATTGAACAAAAAGTCGATGCCGCCGCCTTCGCGCGCGGCCCAGTCCATCAGCGCTGCAATATCCCCGCTCTGCGTCACATCGGTGCGCAAAAAGGCAATATTGCCCGCCCCTTCGACGACCAGCGCATCACCGCCCGCCGCGTCAATGTCACCGGCAAAAACCCGTGCGCCTTCGCCTGCGAATAACAGCGCGGTCGCGCGCCCAATCCCCGATGCTGCGCCGGTGATGACCAGATTTTTATTGGCGAAACGCATATGATTTTCCCTCAATCTCCGAAACGAATCGAGCGCCATTCCGACGTTCGAGCGCGCACCCGCAATTGCCATACCATATTTTTGAAACTTGCCGCGCGTCAAGCCGCTTCGCCGACGTTACGGCATGCTTTGCCCCGAAAAAGCTGCTTGCGTGCCATGGGGCTTGCCGCTTAACCTTGCGGTTCGATTTGACCCAAAATGCGATAGAGGACGGGTGGGGAGATGAGCGAGAATCTGGACGATTTCCGGGCGGAAGTGCGCGCATGGCTGGCGGCAAATTGCCCCGATGAAATGCGCAAGCCTGCCAATGAAGAAGGCGACATTTGTTGGGGCGGGCGCAATTGGGTGTTCAAAAATGATGCGCAGCGCGACTGGCTCCACGCCTGCGCGGCCAAGGGCTATACCGTCCCCGATTGGCCCAAGGCCTATGGCGGTGCAGGGTTAAGCGCGCAGCAGACCAAGGTTTTTCGCAGCGAAATGGCGCGCATCGGCGCGCGTGCGCCGCTGTCGTCCTTTGGGATTTGGATGCTCGGCCCCGCATTGCTCCATTTCGGCACCGAGGAACAGAAATTACATTATCTGCCGCCGATCGCGCGCGGCGAAATTCGCTGGTGTCAGGGCTATTCCGAACCGGGGTCGGGCAGCGACCTTGTCAGCCTGCAAAGCTTTGGGGAGGATAAGGGCGACCATTGGCAGGTCAATGGCAGCAAAATCTGGACCAGCTATGCCGACAAGGCGGACTGGATTTTTGCGCTGATCCGTACCGATAAGGCGAATAAATATCAGGGCATAACTTTCATGTTGTTCGACATGGCAAGCCCCGGGGTTTCGACCAAGCCCATCCTTCTCATTTCGGGCAACAGCCCATTTTGTGAGACTTTCTTTGACAATGTGGCGGTGCCCAAAACCCAGTTTATCGGCGAAGTGAACCGGGGCTGGGATGTTGCCAAATATCTGTTGGGTCACGAACGGGAAATGATTTCGGGCGGCGGCGCAGGCGGCGATATGGTCAGCATCGGCGCGCTTTATGCACAAGTCATCGGCAAAAATGCTGCCGGGGAATTGGACGACCCCGTGCTGCGCGCCGAAATGGCGGCATTTGATACCGATGTTTTTGCATTCCGTGCGATGGGCGAACGCTTCATGGATATGTGGAAAACCGGGCGTGCGCACCCCGCCAGTTCCAACATGATGAAATATGCAGGGACTGAACTCAACAAAAGGCGGCATGAATTGGTGATGTCGGGCGCGGGTTCGGCGGGGCTGGAATGGGACAGCGCGGAGAGCAGGGGCGGCAGCAAGCCGCGCGGCTGGCTGCGCACCAAGGCCAATTCGATTGAGGGCGGGACGAGTGAGGTGATGCTGAATGTCATCGCCAAACGCATCCTCGACCTGCCCGGCGCCTGAACCGCCCCCATGTTTCCCGGAGAGAAAAATGCCGCTTTATCATAATGACGAACAGGCGATGCTGCGCGACAGCGCTGCCCCCTTCATTGCCGATGCCGCCCCGGTCAGCCATTTGCGCAGCCTGCGTGACAGCGGCGATGCGACCGGATTTTCGCGCGACCTGTGGAAACAATTTGCCGAAATGGGCTTTGCCGGCATTTTGGTCGGCGAAGAATATGGTGGCATGGGGCTGGGTCATGCAGAGGCGGGGATTGTGCTCGAAGAAATCGGCCGCAATCTGACGCCATCACCCTTTTTATCGACGTCGGTGGCTGCGGTATCCGCGCTCAAAGCGGCGGGCGGGGCGCAGGCGGCCCAGTGGTTGCCGCGCGTCGCGACGGGGGATGCGATCATCGCAATTGCCATCGATGAAAAGCCGCGCCATGGGCCGGAGGGGAGCGCGCTTGCCGCCACTCGCGCGGGCAATGGCTTCAAACTAAATGGGCAGAAATGCTTTGTTCTGTCGGGCCATGTTGCCGACATGCTGCTCGTCCTTGCGCGGACGGGGGGCAGCGCGGGGGATAAGGATGGCCTGACGCTCTTTGCCGTGCCGCAGGGCGCAGCGGGCCTCAACGCCGATCCGCGCCGGTTGGTCGATGCCTCGCTCGCCGCCCACATGCGTTTTGACGATGTGACGGTGGATGCTGACGCCGTGGTGGGCGAAGTCGATGCCGGTTGGGACGCGGTCAAGCCCCTGCTCGCGGCGGCGCGCACCGGGGCGGCGGCGGAGATGGTCGGGGTCGGGCAGGGTGCGATGGATTTGACGATGGACTATCTGAAACAGCGCAAGCAGTTCGGGCGGTTGATTGGCGAATTTCAGGCGCTGCAACACCGCGCTGCACATCTATATTCGGAGATGGAGATTGCGCGCGCCAGCGTGATGAAGGCGCAGCAATTGCTCGACGAAGGGGACAGCGGGGCCGAATTGATGGTCTCTGTCGCCAAGGCAAAGGCGGGCCGTGCGACCAATCTGGCGGTGCGCGAAGGGGTGCAGATGCACGGCGGCATCGGCATGACCGATGAATATGACATCGGCCTTTATATGAAACGCGACCGCGCGCTCGCCGAATATATGGGGGATGTCCACTACCATATCGACCGCGTGGCGCGGCTGAACGGATATTGATCGGGGGGAATAGCGCCATGGAATTGGGGCAATTATTCGGGTTGAAAGGGCGCATTGCCCTCATCACCGGCGGGTCGCGCGGCATTGGCGCGATGTTTGTGGAGGGGTTTTTGGCCGCCGGGTGCGAGCGCATCTATATCTCGGCGCGCAAGGCCGATCAGGTGGCAGCGGCGGTCGAACGCTTTGGTGACAAAGTGGTCGGCCTGCCCTGTGACATTTCGAGCGTGGATGGTTGCCGCAAGCTCGCCGCTGCGCTTGCCGAACGCGAAGAAAGGCTCGACATCCTCATCAACAATGCCGGTGCGGCATGGGGTGTGCCGTTTGAGGATTTTCCCGAAAGCGGCTGGGACAAGGTTATGGACGTCAACGTCAAGGCACCTTTTTTCCTGACACAGGCGCTCCACCCCCTGCTCAAGGCGGCGGGCAGCATCGAACGCCCGGCCAAGGTGATTAACGTCGGGTCGATTGACGGGATGCGGCTCAACCCCTGGGAAACATACAGCTATCATGCCTCCAAGGCGGCGATTTTGTACCTGACCAAGCGGATGGCGGCGCGGCTGGTGCGTGACCATATCCATGTGACGGCAATTGCGCCCGGCGCTTTCCAGTCCGACATGAACAAGGCCGCGCGCGACCATGGCGATGCGGTGGGTGCGGGCATCCCCGCGCGGCGCATCGGCACGGCAGAGGATATGGCCGCCGCTGCCATCTACCTCGCCAGCCGGGCGGGTGATTATGTTATCGGTGAAACGCTGACGGTGGATGGCGGACTGGTGCACGCATCGCTCGGCACGTCGATTGATGCGTAGATGCTAGGCGATTGACAGGCGGCGCCGCGCATTCGACAAGCGGCGCATGCCCATTACGCTTGGCGATATTGTCAACGCCTTATCCGACCTTGGCGGGGAGGCGCATTATCGCGCGATAGCCGACCATATTGTCGCGCACGCAGTGCCGCCCTTTCCCGCTGACCCGGCAGCAAGCGTGCGCGCCCGATTGCAGGAAAATTGCTCCGACTATCGTGCCTATCTGGGCAAGGTGGATATATTTTCGAGCGTCGAAGGCAGCGGCATCTGGCGGTTGCGCGCGCACACCGCCCCGGTGCTGGATGAGGGGCAGGAGGCGCGCGAGGGCGGCCAGATTTTGCGCCAGCATCTGGTGCGCGAACGCGATGCAAAATTGGTGCAGGCATTCAAACAGGGGTTGGAGCGCCCCTGCTGCGAAGCCTGCGGATTGGACTTTGCAGAGGTTTATGGCGATTTGGGTGCAGGCTATATAGAGGCGCACCACCGTGTTGCGCTGGCCGACGATGCCGCGCCCACCACCACCGGCCTTGCCGATCTGGCGGCGCTGTGCGCCAATTGCCACCGCATCATCCATCGCAATTATCCGATCTCGGTGGAGGATTTGGCAGCACGGCTACGGTCTGGATGGGGCAGTGATGTCGCGGCGGTGCAGCACCAACGGCGCAGTTGGCGCGATGCGGTGCGCGCGGCGATTGGCCGCCTCGTCGAGCGGCAGGGCACCGCCCACTTTACCCGGCAGGCTTTGATTGCGCAGGAATTGGTGCACATTGTGGCGGATGTTGCGGCAGATGGCGCAACGCCCGAACAGAGTTTGAGCCGCGTATTGCAGGAATTGCGCGATCATGGGTTGATTTCATTCGATAGTGCGCGTGGGGAATATCAGCTTGTTATAAGCGATTGAGGCTGCACACACCGCGCGCAAAACATATTGCGCCGCCCCCTTTTCGTCCCCCGCCACCTGCGCTAAGGCCACAAGATACAAAGCCATCGACAGCAAAGCTGCGGGGCTGGTTGCTGCGGCGAACCTTGGGTCGGGTGCGCCTTCCCCCTGCGACCGGCACCCGTGCGACGCATTGCCGGGTGGCGCGCCTATTTGACCGAGGGGATTGACCATGACCGCCATTGGAAACGACAGTTTGAACACGCGCGACACGCTGAACGTCGCGGGCAAAACATATCATTATTTTTCGCTCGCCAAGGCGGCGGCGCAACTGGGTGATGTGTCGCGCCTGCCCTTTTCGATGAAGGTGTTGCTCGAAAATCTGCTGCGTTTTGAAGATGATGGTTTCACCGTTGCGCGCGCCGATATTCAGGCGATTATCGACTGGCAGCAAAACCCGACCAGCGACACCGAAATTCAATATCGTCCGGCGCGCGTGTTGTTGCAGGATTTTACCGGCGTCCCCTGTGTGGTGGATTTGGCCGCGATGCGCGATGGTATTGCCAAATTGGGCGGCGACACGGCCAAAATCAACCCACTGGTACCCGTCCACCTCGTCATCGACCATAGCGTGATGGTCGATGAATTCGGCCACCCCAAGGCGTTCGAACAAAATGTCGAAATTGAATATCACCGCAATGGCGAACGCTATGATTTCCTGAAATGGGGCAGCAAGAGCCTTAATAATTTCAAGGCGGTGCCGCCGGGAACCGGTATCTGCCATCAGGTCAACCTCGAACATATTGCTCAGGCTGTCTGGACGAGCGCGGGCGCGGACGGCGTGACATACGCCTACCCCGACACATGCGTCGGCACCGACAGCCATACGACGATGATCAACGGGCTGGGCGTATTGGGCTGGGGCGTCGGCGGAATTGAGGCGGAGGCGGCGATGCTCGGCCAGCCGGTATCCATGCTCATCCCTGAAGTGGTCGGCTTCAAACTGACCGGTCGTTTGCAAGAGGGGGTGACGGCGACCGATCTGGTGCTGACCGCCACCCAAATGTTGCGCGCCAAGGGCGTGGTCGGCCGTTTCGTCGAATATTATGGGCCGGGGCTGGCTAGCCTCTCGCTCGCCGACCGGGCGACGCTCGCCAATATGGCACCCGAATATGGTGCGACCTGCGGCTTTTTCGGCATCGATGACAAGACGCTCGACTATTTGCGCCTGACGGGGCGCGACGAGGCGCAAATTGCGCTGGTTGAAGCCTATGCCAAGGCGCAGGGGCTGTGGCTCGACCCCAACGCCCCCGATCCCGTTTTCACCGACAGCCTGACGCTCGATATGGGCACAGTCGTCCCCAGCCTTGCCGGGCCGAAACGCCCGCAGGACAAGGTCGTGCTGACCGAAGTTGATGACGTGTTCAACGCCGACCTTGCCAAAACATATGGCCGCAGCGATGCAAAGCGCGTGCCGGTCGATGGTGCGGGGCATGATATTGGCGATGGAGATGTGGTGATTGCCGCGATCACCAGTTGCACGAACACATCAAATCCCGGCGTCATGGTGGCGGCGGGGCTGGTCGCCAAGAAGGCGCACGAACGCGGGTTGAAACCCAAACCATGGGTAAAGACCAGCCTTGCGCCGGGCAGTCAGGTGGTGACCGATTACCTCGAAAAATCGGGGTTGCAGACGCATCTGGACGCGGTGGGTTTCAACCTTGTCGGCTATGGCTGCACCACCTGCATCGGCAATTCAGGCCCGCTCGCCGAACCATTTTCGCGCGCGATCAACGGCAATGATCTGGTTGCCGCCGCCGTCCTTTCGGGTAACCGCAATTTCGAAGGGCGCGTCAGCCCCGATGTGCGCGCCAATTTCCTCGCCTCCCCGCCGCTGGTCGTTGCCTATGCATTGAAGGGCACGGTGACGCAGGATTTCACAACCACCCCCATCGGGCAGGGCAGTGACGGCAGCGATGTCTATCTGCGTGACATTTGGCCAAGCAATGAAGAAGTGGCGGCAACGCTCGCCAGCAGTGTTGACCGGTCGATGTTCACCGCACGCTATGCCAATGTCTATGCGGGCGATATGCATTGGCAGGCGATAAAGGTCGAAGGGTCGGACACTTACCAATGGCGCGCGGGTTCCACCTATGTCGCCAATCCGCCCTATTTCGACGGGATGGAAATGACCCCTGCGCCGGTAGGAGACATTGTCGATGCAAAACCGCTCGCCATTTTGGGCGACAGCATCACCACCGACCATATTTCGCCCGCCGGGTCGATCAAGGCGGATTCGCCCGCCGGCCAATGGTTGCTCGAACATCAGGTCGCGCGCGCTGATTTCAACAGCTATGGTTCGCGGCGCGGCCATCATGAGGTGATGGTGCGCGGCACCTTTGCCAACATCCGTATCAAAAATGAAATGGTGCCGGGGATTGAAGGCGGGATGAGCCGTTATGGCAGCGACGTCATGCCGATTTATGATGCCGCGATGCGCCACCGCGCTGACGGCACGCCGCTCGTCGTCATCGCGGGCAAGGAATATGGCACCGGCTCGTCGCGCGACTGGGCGGCAAAGGGCACCAATTTGCTGGGCGTAAAGGCGGTGATTGTCGAAAGCTTTGAACGTATCCACCGTTCCAACCTAGTCGGCATGGGTGTGCTCCCGCTCCAGTTCAAGGATGGGGACACGCGCCTGTCGCTCGGCCTCAGCGGCGATGACCGTTTCACCATCACCGGCATTTCGGCCATCAGCCCGCGTCAGGATGTGGCGGTGCAGGTGACCCGCGCCGATGGGTCGAGCTTCAGCTTCACCGCGCTGTGCCGCATCGATACCGCCAATGAGGTGGAATATTTCCTCCACGGCGGTATCCTGCCCTATGTGCTGCGCAAGCTGGCGGCCTGATATTGGAACGCATAATTATTGAAGCGATTGGATGGGCCGCCGCGGTAACGATTTTGGCGGCCTATATCCTCCTGTCGATGGGGCGGTTGGAGGCGCGCGGCCGCCCCTACCAATGGATGAATATAGTGGGCGCGGCGGGTTTTGTCGTCAATTCGGGCTATAATGGGGCTTTCCCCTCGGCGGTGCTCAACATCATTTGGGCCGGGATTGGCGCGCTCACCCTTTGGCAGATACGTGCATCGGTGACCGCCAAGGCGCAATAGCTGTTACCCCGGCCGCCCATCGGCACGCGGGGCGAGGTATATGGCACCATTGCGCAGCACCCACGGCAGCAGCGCAATCAGGAAAATCCCCGCCGAAACCACCAGCCATGGGCCATTTTCAGCGTGGATGGCTGCGCCCACCCGTGCCAGTGCGGCGGCCTGCATGCCGATAAAGCCGATGGTGCCGACCAGCGGCAGCACCAATGGCCGCCCCGAATGGCCCTGCGTCACGCGCGTCACCATCGCGATAATCAGGCTCGATGCAAAACCGATGGTCAGCGCATGTTCGCTCGCCCGGCCGAGCGGCACGCCCCATGCGGTTAGCAGCGCCAGCCCATAGCCGACAGGTGCCCATGTAAAACCAAGGATCAGCACCCACAGGAGGGCGGGTGCGCGCCCGCGCGGCCACCATTTATAGGTCATCAACGCGGTTAGCGCGGTCAACAGCCCCGCGCCCAGCATATGCACCACATTGTCGAAATGCACATGGGCCGTGCCATGGGCGGTGCTATGGTCGGCGGGCATATTGCTGGCGAATTGCGCATAGACCATGCCCAGAAGCAATATCGCGGTGCCGACCCAAAAGGCTGCAAGCAACCACATCGGCCGCCAGCGGACATAATTTGCCACAACATTGCCCGCGAAAAAGGGCAGCATGCGGTGGCAGACGGTGAAAAAAATCGGGATGATAAAGCCCCAAAGCCCCAATTGATTGGCGAGCATGACGAGGCCGTTTGCCGGATTGTGGAGGAAGGATAGCATCACCCCCTGCGCCACCAGACCCATCGTAAGCGCACCGAGCACCGACCAGCTATGCCATGTCGGGCCGCGCCCTTCGCGCCGTTCGGCGATCGCCAGCCGCCAGAGCCAGCCATAGGCCCATAGATTGGCAAGGAGGCCGCTGCAAAAGGCGGGTTTCAGCCAGAAATCACTCCCTATGACGAGCGCGACCGCCGCGAAAATCAGGCCCGTCGCATAGAGTGCGGCAACCGGCGCATAGGCGGGCCGTTCCAGATCGGGAAAGCCCATCCAGCGCGGGAAAACGGTCAGCAAAAATCCGAAGAACAGGGGCGGCAGCGCCAGAAACAACAGCAAAGGCGCATGGAGCAGGCTTTGCGGCACCAAGCCGCCGGTCGGTGCGGGGGTGCTGAAATATAGGCCGGAAAGGATAATCAGCCACCAGGTCATGCCCAGCGCCAGCGCGGACGTGCCCACCAGAAAAAGCGCCCGATGCGGCGCTGCCAAAATCACCCTTGCCTGCATTTTCCCCTCCTCGATATTTTTACCACGCACCATGGCTGCCGCCAACCGCGCCTATTACCGCGACCATCGACGCTGCCAGCGCGACGCGGTGCATTTTTTCCATCCGCCCAAAACGCGTGCCATCAGCGGTATTGTCGGCCATTTTCTTGTGCAGGAAAAATGGCTCGATGACGAAAAGCATCGTGGCAAAACCTGCCCAGACGATCACCATCGCCCACATCCACCAAAATTGCGGCTGGGTGAAACGGTCCCACATGTTGGTGCGCCAGACCATCCAGAACCCGCTCAGTCCGGCGATCAGCACCCAGATGCGTGCTTGGGCTGCAAACCCTTTTTCCAATGCGTGAAAGGCGTTCAGCCGCTCGCTATCTTTGGCTTGGTGGCGGATCGCAGGCATGGCGACCAGCGTGACGAAACCGACCCCGCCAATCCACAACACCACCGCTGCGACGTGCAGCGCGCGGGCAATCGCAAAATCATCCATAGCTTGCTCCACCATTGCCATTGCCTCGCAAATGCAACAGCTTCTTTGATGCTGGTCAAACTTAGCCAGCGGGATAGCGTGCGCGCCATTCATCGCGCGTCATCTCCCAATAGAGGGATTCGCGCGTGCTGCCGTCGGGGCGGGTGCTGACCCGCTCACCCATCGGACGAAAGCCCGCATGGGTGATGAGGCGGGCCGAACGGACATTGTTTCTGGCGGCGGTCAGGCAGATGAGGCGCACCCCCAGATGTTCGAACATCCAACCAAAACTGCGCAACGCGCCTGCCCCGCCCAATCCCTTGCTCTGACCATCAGCGCGGTGCGCGCCACCGATTTCGGCGGCTGAAAATTGGGGCCAGATGGTGAAATAGCTATAGCCTGTGGCCACCCCCGCCGCATCCAGCATGACGCACAAAATCGCCTCCCCGCGTGCATGCGCCAAACGCGCATCGGCAACCCAGCGGCGGACATTTGCGTGGGTGACCGGGCGCGGCAAATCATAAATGGGGTCGGATACACGAGGATCGGACAATAGTCTGACCAATGCATCGGCATGGGCTGCATCGGCGATGACATATTGCGCGCCGAGCAGGCGGACGTTGGCATGAGCGACGGCATGGCGGATGGCCTGCGCCTCGGCATTATCGACGACAAGGCGGGTCTTTGGGGGTGCGCTCATCGGCTAAACCCATCGCTAAAAAATGGTCGAATGACAATTATGGCCATAAAGTGGCGCTGTCTTGATCCACGTCAACATGCTAAACGCTTTACCGAACCATTGGGCTACCAGATTCTTGTTCGAAGGTGCCTCTTATGTCGAATGACCTGCCAGCCAGCCGTGTCCAGAGCGCCGCGCTTTGGCTGTCGACCAGTGCTTTCACCATCTGCTTCGCGGTGTGGACGATCTTTGCGATCATCGGCATCGAATTAAAGGCCGAATTGGGGCTGAGCGACACGCAATTCGGCCTGTTGGTGGGGACGCCGGTGCTGACCGGGTCGATTGCGCGACCGTTGCTCGGCATATGGGCAGAACAATATGGCGCGCGGCGGGTGTTCGCGCTCACCATGGCCGCATCGGCACTATCAACCTACCTCCTGTCTATGGCGAACAGCTATCTGCTCACCTTGTTGGCGGCATTGGGGTTGGGCTTGGCCGGGGGCGGCTTTGCCGTCGGCGTCGTCTATGTAACCAAATTCTTCCCGCCCGCGCGGCAGGGGGTGGCGCTGGGCATTTTCGGTATGGGCAATATGGGGGCAGCGGTCACCAAATTGCTGGCACCAATGGTCATGTTGGCGATGGGCTGGAATGCGGTGGCGCAAATCTGGGCGGCGGTGCTTGGCCTGACCGCCATCGCCTTTTTCCTGATTGCCCGGGATGAGCCGGACTTGATCGAACGGCGCGCGCGTGGTGAGGCACCGCGCACCATCCGCGAACAATTGCAGCCGCTGCGCCATCAACAGGTCTGGCGCTTTTCGCTCTATTATTTCTTTGTTTTTGGCGCTTTTGTCGCACTGGCGCTGTGGCTGCCCAAATATCTGACCGAAGTATATGGCGTGGGCCTTGAAACGGCGGGGATATTGGCGGCGGTCTTTTCGCTCTCCGCCTCCATTTTCCGGGCTTATGGCGGCATGTTGTCCGACAAATATGGCGCGCGCAAAATAATGTATGCGACCTTTGGGGTGTCGATGGTCGCGCTATTCATGCTGTCCTATCCGCCGACCGATTATGTCATCCATGGGGTGCGCGGCGATATTCATTTCGCCACGTCGATGGGGTTGGTGCCCTTTGTCCTTTTGACCTTTGTCCTCGGCTTTTTCATGTCGCTGGGCAAGGCGGCGGTGTTCAAACATATCCCCGTCTATTACCCAAAGGATGTGGGGGCGGTCGGCGGTATGGTCGGCATGGTCGGCGGGCTGGGCGGTTTCGTTCTGCCCATCGTCTTTGGCGTCGCCAGCGACCTTACCAACATCTGGACAAGCTGTTTTGCAGTGCTGTTCGGCTTGGTGGCGGTGGCTATGGCGTGGATGCATTTTGCCGTCCGCCAGATGGAACAAAAGGCAAGCGGCATCGACCCACGCA